>JAJDCM010000314.1 GCA_029260825.1 Planctomycetota bacterium
CGCCCGAAGGTCTCTAGGGACTTCGGTGGTTACGCTCCCCCGCCCTTCCTTTCGGGATGTCTTTCTTGCCGTGCAGGGAGAGCAAGCTGAGCTGGGCATTCTCCCCATCGAAAACTCCACTGCCGGTACCATTTCTGAGACCTACGACCGGCTTCTGGACTCCGGTCTGCGGATCATCAAGGAAGTCTATCTGCCCATCGAGCACTGCCTCCTTGTGCTTCCGGGTACCGAACCTTCCGACGTCAAGGTTGTCTCCTCCCATCCCCAAGCTCTTGCCCAGTGCCGTAGCCTCATTGAAAAGCGAGGTTTTCTTGCCCAAGCCGTGCAGGACACGGCCGGAGCGGCTCGCTGGTTGGCAACGGAGGGGACGAAAAAGGACGGTGCCTTGGCAAGCTCTCTTGCTGCTGAGCTTTATGGCCTGAAAATCGCCATCAAAGGGGCGCAGGACGAAGCCGCGAACACCACCCGGTTCATCGTCGTGGAAAGAGACAACGCAGCCACCAGCCTGTCACGAGCAGATCAGGAGCCATTGGGGCTGCTGAAGACTTCTCTGGCGTTTGAGGTCGGCCATACACCGGGAGCTCTATACAAGGTCCTCTCTCTCTTTGCTGCTGCTGGCCTGAATCTGACCAAGCTTGAATCTCGTCCCATTCCTGAACGAACCTGGGAATATCGTTTCTATCTCGATTTCGACGGAGATGTGAACGATTCCCCGGTGATCGATGCCCTGGCGAAGGCGCGAAGTGTTGTGACAAAATTGAACATCTTCGGGTCCTATCCTTCAGCTCGCGATCTGTAGAGTTTGGTCTGAAGTTGCCTGGACGCATCAAGGCCAGGATCAAATTCTCCTCACCTCTTCCTCTTCCTCTTCCTCTTCCTCTTCTTCTTCTTCTTCTTCTTGGTCATCAAGAACGATTCGTCCCCGGTCGATAATGTCTCCCTATCGGTGTATTGGAGTGCACCTGGCGTCGAAGGAGATGGACGCGACCTAAAGGGAACTGAATATGGCGGTTACTACGAAGTCATTCGATGTGACTCCCCTCCTGTTCAAGAATATCACCAAGAGCTCTCTCTTGTGTCCCTTGCGGCTACAGCGAAAGTTAGGACCAAGTCCGCCGCCCCAGAGCTCTTTCTGGTTTCCTTCGGATGTTTTTCTGCGTGGAACACCCTTTGCTCTCAGGTGAGTCGTGAAAGGCAACCAGTGCCTGTCACCGGGAAGCATCAGGTTGGCGTGCCGGTGTTCCTCGAGATACCCAGATTCAATCTTTATGGCGTGGAACGAAACGATACGGAGGGAACGATGAAACTCAATCGCAAAACTGTCAGGTTCTTTGGTCTGTTTGTGGTCTTGTCCGTACTCACGAGCGTCGTCATGATCGTCGCTCCCAAGCCGGCGAAGGTTGCTTCCGGAACGGCGGAAGAACTTCGTAGTGCGGTAAAAGCCTTCTGGGATTGCCGACTGGCCAAAGACCATACCGCGATCTATGAAATTTACGAGCCTCGGCTCAAGCAGCTGGCCACCTTGGAGCAGTTCCTTGGGGCAAAGGGACTCATTGATTACTACTCCTTCGAGATCGACAATGTTTCGGTCGACGGGGATGTGGGAACGGCTAACGTCAGTTACACCTGGAAGCCAAACCATCCTGCCTTCGCTTCGATGAAGGTCAAGGAAGATGCAATGGATGATGAGTGGCTCTTCGTGGATGGCCAGTGGAGAAAGAAGTTTGTGGTTCCTTCTCCGACTCGAGACGTTGACCCGAGTGTGGGTGACCCCTCGAGCGTTCGAATGATCAATAAGGATTCTGAGCTCTTGAAATAACAGGAGACTCAATCAAGAAAATAGACGCTCCAACTTCATACCTCGATTCGGACATCAGCTTCCTGAACAGAAGCTTGAGTGGAGGCCCGAATGGTCACGGGGTTCTGGAGCGAAAGAAACGCCCTCCACTTCGTAGGGTCCCTGGCTGATATGCCGGACGATCCAACCAACGCCGACAGGGCCGGGTCTTCGGACTCGGCCCTTTTTTTATGAGTCCAGGGAAATGGGGGCGCCCTTCACGATGGCCTCAAAGACCAGGGTTCCGTTCACAAACCCCTGGCTCTCGAAAAGGGCGAGTCGACTTCGAAGAGCGATGTTCTTGGCTACCAGGACGAGCCGGTCTCCAGGCTTTACGGTCCCGCGGAATCTCACCTTATCGAGGCCCGCATAACCAATGAACGACTTGGCCGGATTCGTATTTGCCAGATGATAGTAGATGGAGCATATCTGGGCAGACGCCTCGAGCATCATGACTCCAGGCATGAGGGGGTTGTTGGGCAGGTGCCCACGAATCCAGAACTCGTCATCGGATAGATCTTTGTACCCGACGATGATCTTCTCGTCGGGAACGTACTGAGTTACCGCGGAGAGCTGTTCCATCTCGAACCGTTGTGGGATCCTCTCCCGGATAGCTGAAAGGTCCATCAACGGCTTTTCGAAGTCGATTCGCGCGAGGTCGAAGAGAGCGCTTGGCATGGATTTTCCCTAAGAAATGCCACTACTCTACTATGCGGGCGGATCGAATCGTTACTTTTTCCAGAGGATGCCAGTTCCCGTCAATCTCGAGGGCGGCTATCTTGTCAGCGACGTCCATCCCCGATTCAACTCGCCCAAAAACGGTCCAATCCACGTCGAGGTAGGTCGGATAGCCGGTATTGATGAAGAACTGGCTTCCATGGTTATTCTTGGTTCGATCGACTTGTTTGGCTGACAGGGTGCCGCGAACGTGGCTGATCACATTCAGCTCCCGGTCAATCTCGTATCCCGGGCCACTGCCTCCGATGGCATTTTCGTCCCCGCCCTCTTTGGTGTTGGGATCGCCCAGAAGTACCCGAAGACCGACGTCAATCCGGTGGAACCACATCCCGTCGTAATAGCCCTCCTTGACGAGCTTCAGGAAATTTTCGACGAGCTTGGGGGCTTCGGATGGATAGAAAACAAGGGTAATCGGCCCGTAGGATGTATCCAGGATTACCCGAGGTTCAGGCGCCGGCTCCGGCTCGCTCCAGGGTTTTGGGCGGCTTTTTCGAAACTCAATGTGTTGCTCAACAACTTGAAGGGCTCGCGCGACGGAGTTTGTCCCCTTACCCGTTTCTACATCCTTGAGTGCGGCCATTCTTCGAGTGTTCAGGTAGTGGTCAGGATAGTTCTTCTGAAGATCCAGCAGGATTCTCTTGGCTTCTTTGGCTTTTTCTAGTTGAAGATTGAGACTGGCCTGGGTGTAGCGCAGGAAGGGAGTGAGACCCACGTCTCCGGCTCCCTCCTGGACGAGTTTCTCATAGCTGGCAATTGCATCTTCTCTGCTGATTCTGCCAAAGCGGAGATCAATCTGGATTCCCGAATAGCGATGCCAGAGCTCGTCTCGAAGCCCTTCGTCAGCTTCGTCAGCTTCGACAGGCTGCTTCTCTGGTGCCGGATTTTTCTGGGCCACGGCTGCCGATGGCTGTGAAAGATTGAAGCCGATCGCTCCCAGGAGTCCAAGAAGGATCAGGCGAACCCGAAGTCGATGGGTGGTCTTGATTGTCATTTCTATTCGTCCTCTTTTTGCTCGAGCGCCGCACCGGGGGCTCCGGGAGCTCGTGTTCGGCTGGGGTTCAGGTCTTTGAGCTGGAAGCGAAGCGATAGGTGATAAAAATTGACCACCATTTTCAGTCGATTCACTTCCTGGGAGACGACCATCTTGTCCGACTTGCGGTAAGCAACCGGGTCGATTTCATCATAGGTTGGAATCGCGCGCTGGATCAATTTGACCACAAAGCACTCTCCTCTTTGGTCGTCTCTGAACACTCCCCCCACCTGGCCAGGATCCATGAGGCTCAGGGTCGCGTGTTGTTCCATGAAGGTCAACCGCTCTTCGGGAGTCGCTCTGGTTCCGGCGACAGGGACGGCAACTTCTCTGGGTTTCTTCGAATCGGCTGCGCCTTCGAAGTCGAGGGGGATCGGGCCCAGATGTTCCACTTCGAGATTGAGCCTTTTGGTGATGGCATCGAACCCGATTTTTCCCATGGGAGAATTCATGGTCTCGATCTGGGTTCTGGAACTCTGGGAAAACTTCTTGCGGACCGTCTGGAGCTGACGCTTCAGTGCCTTTTCTCCCAGATCTGGATTGCTGGCCAAAAGGCGATTTTTCTCGGCTTCGACTGCCTCGTCCATCTCCGCGTTTGTCTTTTTCTTGATCGCGTCCATCTTGTCTTTGTTCACTTCTCGGACGTGATCGATCATCATCTTTTTGACTTCTTGGGCCTTTGCGTTGGCCTTTTTCATGGCTTCAGCAAAACGCCGTTCTTCGGGAACGTCGGATTTGACCTCGTCCAGGAAATCGGCATGAGAGAAGCTGATGTAATCGAATTCATACACGCTCTCTAGTTTCTTGTAGCGTTCCCAGGTGGTTTCGGGAGAGAGAAACGGGCTGTCGCTGAATACGTGATCAAGTTTTTCTGCGGCCACGAACAAGCGTACGTACTCACGAAACCGTTCCATGGACACGCCGGCGAAGTCGAGGACATTCTCGACATAGTCGGAGTTCTCTTCGCCGGAAAACGCCCAGAGTATCTTCGCGTCGATTTCCGGATCGGTCACAACGATGCCCGCCATGTCCGCTTCCCATCCAGCAAGCAAAAAGGGCCACAACTTGCTCGTGGTCGGTTCGCCGTCGACCGGAAAGAAGATCGAGTGGAAGGCCTTGAACTCGGTCATGTATTCTTCTAGCTGAGCCTTGCTTACTCTCACGGGCTTGCCGTCGATTTCGTACCGGGCGACCGGTCGGGAGGAGATCTCGCCAAGAGGCGAGCCCTGGTTCGGCGGGCCCCCAGACGTGTCCGGTTCCTCGTCCATCTGCTTGTTTCCGGCGGGCGGGGATTTCGTGGGAGTTCCCATTGTCTCCGGGCTCTGAGTCTCCTTGTTTTTGCCTTCGCCGCAGCCGATGGCCAGGAGGCAAATGGCAGCCAAAAGAGCCGCCGTGAATGAGGTCCGATAACGTCCCATGGAGTGGTCTCCATCCGTTAGGTTTCTGTTAATGTTCATGTTGAAGCGAGAGCTTCTGATGCATCTTTGACCTCCCCACCGGGAAAAAGTGCGAACTATAGTCCCGGAACCTTGGTTTTTCTTGCGGTACAGGAGGGTGGGGCAAGGCCTATGAGGCCCAGTTTCTCCCGGAAAAGCTGCTTTAACAGCAAAAATGCCAGCCTGGACTCGGTTCGGCCGATCGTGAACTCCCGGGGACCGACGCCTTTGCGGAATTCTGAACGATCTGGGAAAGACGTTACTCCCGGGTTACGCCATCGCCCGGGGGCCGGATTTGACCGAGAGCGGGGTCAGAAAATATTGACCCGGATATGTCTGTAAGTCTTTCCATATTATGCATTTGAGGTGTCGTCGTTCTTTCTTCTAAGAGCGCTGCGAAGTCGGTATGCTTCTTGCGTGTATTGCATGGCTGACGATTCCCGGTCGCCTCGGCAGCCGGAATAGGACGATTTTTCTGAGGCTTGGACATCCGAACCTGACTGTTGGTCTCGGTAGATTGTTCAAGATTTTGTCGGGCTTCGCGCTCGAAAGGAGGGATTGATGAAGAGGTTTGCGTTATGTGCAGCAGCCGTACTTGGTATGGGTCTGCTCTACACGGTCACGGCCGAAAGTGCCTGGGCTCACGGGGGAAACTACCGTGGTCCGGCTGGACAGGTTCCCCCGACGGGACGAACCCCGAGTGATCCGACTCCTCCTGCAACGCCGGGTGGTGGATCGACTCCTGGTGGTGGATCTGTTGGTGGTGGAACGACTCCTGGTGGTCCCGCAACATCAGCTCCGGGACCGGGTGGCTTGCCGGTAGGTCCTCGTGCAGCCGGTGGCGGCCCGACTGGCCCCGCTGCTGGACCCCGTGGTGGAACGACTCCTGGTGGTCGCCGCAAGGCTGCTGGCGTCGAAGGTTTCGAGCGATGGGAATTCTGGTGGGCCTACAACCGTGAGCCTTTCCTCGAGCTGAAGAGCAAGATCAACCAGGGTGGCGAGTCGACCCAGAGTCTTGACTATCTCCTTGGTAAGGGTGACAAAGACAACGTCCAGGACACCACCCGCCCGACCAACACCTTGGTTCGTGAGTCGGTCGTTCCTGCACTCATCGAATCCCTGAGCGACAGCTTCTTTGACGTTCGCGCTGCTGGCGTCATTGCTCTTGGCAAAGTTGGTGAGAAGTCAGAAATCCCGAACATCATCAAGATGTTCAAAGACGAGAACAAGCAGGTTCGCGAGTCTTCTGCGCTCGCACTTGGAATCCTTGGTGATCCCGAGCCCGTTCCGCAACTCGTCGAAATCATGAACGAGTCCCGTGAGGGCAAGAAGATTCTTGGTCGCTCGAGCATTCTGAATCGAACTCGCGCCTTTGCTGCAATCGCACTTGGCCTCATCGGTCAGCACAGCAATGACAACGAGTCCATCGTCAATCCTCTCCTGGCTACCCTTGATCGCAAGGAAGCCAAGAAGGACGTTCCGATTTGCGCCTTGGTTTCTCTTGGTGTCATGAAGGCAAAGTCCGCTGTTCCCAAGCTCGTCGAGATTACTGTCGACACGAATCGGGATCAGATCATTCGGGCCCACGCCGTCGTCGCTCTGGGAAAAATTGGCGACACCTCGGTCATTCCTCATCTTCAACGGGCTATGCGTGACAAGGATCTCCAGGTTCGCCGCTCGGCGATCATTGCCCTTGGCAAGCTTTCCAACCCGGAAGACAAGCAGACGATCAACCTCCTTCGAACCGAAGCCGAGCGTGGCAAAGAGCCCCAAGGCAAGAACTGGGCTCTCATCTCTTTGGGTCAAATTGGTGGAAAAGATGCCAGGATGACCCTTCTCAAGAACCTCGACAAGGGCCAAAAGTCGACCCAGGCATTCGCCGGTCTCGCTCTTGCGATCATGTCACGGAATGAAGGAACTTCGGCTGATAACGCCAAGTACGTCTACGAGGTATTCAAAGACCTCAAGGGCGACAGCGCTCGTGCTGGACTCGCCATCGCACTCGGTCTCATGAAGTACAAACCTGCCAAGAATGACATCCTCGAACTGATGAGGGGCAAGGGCGATCCTGATCTTCGGGGTTACTGCGCAGTCTCGCTCGGCCTCATGGAAGCTCGCGAAACCGTTCCCGAGATCAAGAAGGTTCTGAGCAGCCGAATTGATCCTGATTTCCAACGCTCCGCTGCGACCGCTCTTGGTCTCATGGGTGACAAGGAAGTCGTGGGTCTCTTGACCAAGATTCTGACCACGGCAAAGACTGAGTATGAAATCAGTGCAGCTGCTTTGGCTCTTGGCTTCATCGGCGACGTCTCCGCAATCGATCCTCTGATCGAGACTGTCAAGGACAAAACGGGTGTTGTCGACCTCGCACGTGCGAACGCAACCACCGCCCTTGGCATCGTTGGCGAAGATCGTCCTCTTCCGGCGCTTCACGTTGTCGCCATCGACAACAACTACCGAGCGTTGGTTGATTCCTTGAACGAGTTGCTTTCGATCAACTAGTTTTCAGGAAGCTCGACCTCAAGAAGTCGAATGCTTTTCAGAGAGGCGTGGCCCGAAGTCGGGTCACGCCTCTTTTTTTATTTCGGCTTCCTGAACTCCGCCCTCCGACGATGACTGGGCTGGGATTGGTCGGGGGAATGGCATCGCGTTGGCCTGCCAAGCCCAAAAGGTTTTGCAACCGTCAGGCTCCTGCTTCAGAATATGCGCTTCTTTCATTGACCTCGTTGTCATTTTCTTGATGACTGTGCTTTTAAGAGGAGCAGCCAGCCATGAAAGCCATAGGACTCACCAAATACCTTCCCATTACCGACAGTGATTCACTCGTCGATCTCCAGTTGCCCGAGCCGGAAGCTGAGGGATGCGACCTCCTCGTGTCGGTTCGTGCAATCTCGGTGAACCCGGTTGACACCAAAGTTCGGGCGCCGAAGGACGGATCAGAGAATCCTCCTCGTGTTCTGGGTTGGGATGCAGCAGGTGTCGTTTCGGCGGTCGGTCCAAAGGTTACTCTTTTTGCTCCAGGTGACGAGGTTTTCTACGCCGGGAGCATCACGCGTCCCGGCACGAACAGTGAGTTTCACCTCGTCGACGAGCGCATCGTTGGCCGCAAACCGAAGAGCCTGGACTTCGCCGAGGCCGCAGCTCTGCCTCTCACCAGCATCACTGCCTGGGAAGCCCTGTTCGATCGCCTGGGGGTTTCTCGCGACGGATCTTCGGGCGGCAAGTCGTTGCTCGTTCTTGGCGGAGCGGGAGGAGTCGGGTCGATTGCGATTCAGCTCGCCAAGCAAGTTGCCGGGCTTGAGGTCATTGCCACCGCCTCACGGGAAGAGTCACGAGCCTGGTGCCTCGAGCTTGGTGCTGACCATGTCGTCAATCATCGAGAGAGTCTCCCGGAGCAGATAAATGGGCTCGGGCTCGATCAGATGGACTACATCCTGTGCCTCAACGATACCGACGGCCACTGGGAGATGATTGCCGAGGTCGTCGCGCCTCAGGGGAAGATCTGTTCCATCGTCGAGACGGCCGCCCCCGTTGACCTCGGGCTCTTGAAAGCCAAGAGCGCATCGTTTTCGTGGGAGTTCATGTTTACGCGCTCGATGTTCGGCACTCCCGACATGATCGAGCAGCACAACTTGCTCAATGAGGTGTCACGCCTCGTTGACGCGGGCCAGATTCGGACAACGAGTGGCCTATGCATCGGGCCGATCAACGCGGCCAATCTCAAGAGAGCGCACTCCAAGGTCGAAACCGGGCGCACCGTCGGCAAAGTCGTTCTGGAAGGCTGGGGATGAACAACCACCGGGGCGTCAACCTCGATACCAAGACCCTCAGCGAGCGCATTCATGAGAATGCGTGGATGCTGCTCACGAACCTTGAAAAGGAGTAACGACCATGCTTACCATTATCGCCAACATCCACGCTCAGCCCGACAAGGTCGACCTGGTCAAGGCCGAGCTCGAGAAGCTGATTCCCGTGACCCGCGGTGAGAAAGGGTGCATCCAGTACGACCTTCACCAGAACAACGAGGATCCCTCTCACTTCATGTTCTATGAGAACTGGGAGTCCCGGGAGCTGTGGCAGGCACATCTCCAGGCACCCCATTTGGAGGCCTGGAGGAAAGCGGCCGACGGTGCCGTGGCCAACTTCGCGCTGAATGAGATGACTCGGGTTGGCTGATACGGCAAGGGAGCCCTGGTCTCTGGTAGACCAGGGCTCCCTTGATGAAAGTCGATGAACTTGAAACGCCTCCAGCTCTCTACTTGGCGGCGTCGATGTCAATATCGTTTGAAATCAGCCGGGTGGCATCGCGTCGATTCCAGTACGACTTCAATAGCTTGTCGAGGCTTCGCTCTTTGGTTCCCTTCCAATCGGTCCCGTTGGTCGAGACGGTGATCGCGTCACCCAAATTCACCAGATGATCATTGAGGTAGACGGTGAGCTTGAGAGTGTTTTCGTTTGCCTGGATCTCGATCGTGTTCGTCTCACGATTAATCTTGGCATGGAACGATGAGACGAGATCCTTCCCGAGCTCCTGACGAGTTATTTGGAGCCAGTATGCTCGTCCATAACCTCTATCGACCGAACTCCAGAAGATTTCCTCCGGATATTCGACCAGACGCTGATCCGTCACCCACTGGTTCAGCTCGGTGACACCTGAAAGGAAAGGATCCTTCGCGCCGTCTACTTTGACGAGCTTGCTGTTCGGGTGTCCTGATTTTGCGAACTCCGCCTGCATGGTCTCCATGGCCGCAAGATTGTCGCTATCGCTGCCGCCGACAAGGAGCATGACTGGAAGATGCTTGAAGTTGGTATAGAAGAGCCTCTCCGGCGGCTGACAGGCGCGAGCCACCACACCCGCAAAGAGGTCGGCGTACCAGGAAGCCAGCGTGAGAGATTGCTGGGCTCCCTCACCAGAACCGTCGAGGAAGATCCGAGTTCG
The DNA here is from genome assembly GCA_029260825.1 of Planctomycetota bacterium. GTDB lineage: Bacteria > Planctomycetota > JACOTG01 > JACOTG01 > JAJDCM01 > JAJDCM01. The sequence goes on from JAJDCM010000314.1 coordinate 9,981, forward strand.
ATCGAGATTGTACTCTTCCCAGACCCGGGCCAAGGTCAGGGCCAGGATCTGAAAACGCCCTTCATTGGAGGTCCAGTCCGCGGTTTCTCCCTGCATCGTGGGACAGAGGAAAATGCAGGTATCGGCCAGTTCACTGCCTTTGTAGGTCTTTTCGAAGTATTCCTTGCCCGTTGTGCCGGGAGGATGAAGGCCAACGACAACCGGCCAAGACTCACGAGCATCGTATTTACGAGGCAGCCAGATGTGGTAGAGGTTCTTGTAAGTCGTTCCGCGGGCGGTCATCTCGTTTTTGACCTCGTTCAGCTTGCCCTTCAGAAACCCGCTTCGTTTGTATTCGAGGGTCGAGTTGATGAGCTTGGTGAAGAAGTCGGGATGCGCGACGAAAGAGTCGATCTTCTTGCTCTTCTCTAGCTTCGCCATGTCTCCCTTGAGTTTGTCGAGATACTTTTCTTTCTTGTAGCTGTCCTTTTCATTGAAGTATGTCTTCAGGGATTTGGTGAGCTTGTTCACATCACTCTTGCTCAGGAGATCCCAAGGCGACTTCTTGATTTCATCGGCCATTACCGGAATGACCATGACGGCAACTCCGAACAGAGCTAGGATCCAGAACTTCTTCATTTGTTTCCTCATTGATCTTGATTAAGCGCGTGAGCCGCTTCCCTTTTTCTTTCCCGGATTCAGTCATGTTTGTCAGAAGGCCATGCAGGGCATCCAGCCTCTGGCTTGCAGTTCCGTACCGGGCGGAACACTTCGAACGATTGCTATTTCTTCTTGAGGTAGTGTTTTCTCTTGTCCCGAGGCACGGCCCGCAGGCACTTGTGAAACATGTACAGTGAACGTTCGCGATTCGGGTCGATACGCAAGACCTTGGCAAACTGATTCATCGCCTCGTTATTCCGTCCGAACTTGAAGTGTAGCACCCCAAGATTCTCCGTGGCGTCAAGGTCTTGGGCTGTTTGTTCAGCTTGTTCGTAGAGCGCGATGGCCTCATCAAACTGGCGCATCCCCTCATAGACCAGGGCCAGATCGTTCACGATCTGAGTGTCCAGGGGATCGATCTCCATCGCTTTTCGATAGCTTTGGATCGCTTCTTCCACGCGCCCCAGGTTGGCCAGGGTCAAGGCCTGATCTGAGCGAAGCTCTGCCTCCTCCGGGAAAAGTTCAATAATCCGACCAAAAAGGGACAGTGCCTTTTCATAGTCCCCCGCCCCACCGCGTTCTCGAGCCAAAGCCACCAGGCCATCTTTGGCGGCCGCATTCTCAGGTTTGAGGGCCAAGGCCTTCTCAAGAGATTGTACGGCTGAGTCCACATCCCCCTTCTTTTGATACGAAGTCGCGAGGATGGTGTGGGCGGAATCAAAGGCAGGGTTCATTTTCAGGGCGAGCTCAAAGAAAGGGATGGCTCGATCGTACTCCTCTGCTCGGAAGGCGAAGTAGCCCTGGTACCAGGGTATTTTCGGATCCTTGATTCCAGCATCCAGGGCGCGCTGGAGAAAAGCCTGGCCCTTCTCGTACAGCATTTCTTGTCCGAACACCCGCCAAAGGGCATCGTAAATGACTTGGTACCCTGGAGCTATCGTCAATGCCTTCAAGAAATGCTCGGAACCAGGGTCTTCCTGTTCCGTGGCGAAATAGGCTTCACCGAGCTCAAAGTGAACATCGGCCCACCTGGGTTCGATGGCCGCGGCCTCGGAAAGGAACGGGATCGCCTCGGCGGGTTTGCCAAGGTATTGTCGGTAGAGGTTGCCAAGAAGATAGCGCAGTTTCCCCGTGTCTTCTCGCGCACAGGCCTCGATGCCGTTTCGATAGGCTTTTTCAGCTTCCGCCAGGTCGGGGACGTAGAAGAGGCTGAGTCCGAGGCCGATCCATGCGTTTCTATCTTTCGGGCTGATTTCCACCGCTTTTCGGAACGCGTTCACCGCGTCGCGGTACCGGGAGACGATGTAGCTTGCACTCCTTCGCATCGTATCCAGGCGCAATGTCTCGCCTGCGTAATAACAGGTGTATCCTAGCCAAAGCCAGGCCGTTGGATGCTCAGCTGACAGCTCCACTGCCTTGCGGAGACTCTGCTCGGAGTCCGGATAGATTCCCAGGCTCTGGGTGATCTGGCCGTGGAGAACGAGGGCTTCTATGTTTTCCCCGTGTTGACCAAGGATCTTGTCGACGGACTCCCGGGCTTCTTCGAGTTTCCCCTCATCGTACTGAGTTTTGGCGTGAGCGAGGGAGAGGGCAAGAGAGTCCGGTTCGGTCTGGGAGAGCCCTTCTTCCTGAATCAGGAAGAAGGCAAGAGCGAAAAGGCAGGATAAGACGGATTTATTCTTGGAGATTGGAATCATCGCTTCCCTGGGATTGGGTTGAACCCTCGAACAGAACGGACCTTCTTTCTTCCTTGAGAACATCCTATTATAGCGCACAAGACCATGACCAAAACCTTTTTTCTCGGATGCTCGACCGGTGTGTTCGAGGCTCCATCAGGGGTCCTATCGCCTTTGTCACTCCTGGTTTGCTCCCTTTTGCTGTTCTCTTCTTGCAGCGTACCTCGTGCTGGCTCGCCTCCTGAGCCGCAGGAGCATCACCCACCCGGGCAGACAGCGTTGCTCCGGGAAAGAGCAAAAACTTACCAGGAGATTCTTGAGGAACGACACCTCTCACCCGAGGGGCTCCTGGTTTACCGTCGGATCCGTCCGATCACGGAACAAGGTCCGTGGCCGGATCTGGCAAGCCTGCCCCCGGGAAGCTACGGCAATCTCGCCGATGGGTGCGTCTGGACCTCTTGCTATCTGGCATCTCAGTCTTTTCGCTATGCAACAACCGGGAGCGATGCAGCCCTTCTGCAGGTCAAGATCACTCTCAGCGCCCTGCAGATGCTCACCGATATCACGGGGAAGCCAGGACTCTATGGACGCTCTTTTGATCGAGGCCGAGCAGAAGCCTCCTATGAGGCCGAGCATCACGAATGGCGTCAAGGAGCCGGCCGATTCAGTGCTTATCGTTACCGGGGTGATGTCAGCAAGGACCAAATAGCCGGTTTGATCTTCGGCCTCATCGTCACCTTTGAGCTCGTTCCGGATCAAGATGTCCGGAATTCCTGTCGTCTGCAGCTCCTGAGCCTTGCCGATCACATCCTCGATAACGATCTGAACATCGTGGATATAGACGGGGAGCCCACCCGTTTTGGCGATCTGCAAGGGACCATTTTCGGGGTTCCGCTCGGGGTGAACGCGCTGATTGCGTTGTCCACCCTGAAGGGGGCTTTTCGGGCAACCGGGCTGCCTCGGTTCGAGGATGCTTACCTCGATCTAGTGCACCAGGGCTACATTGATTTTTCGTACTGGGCCAAATTCGAGCTTTTCGGAAAGACGAATCACAATAATGACGTGATGGGGCTACTGTCCACGTATTCCCTTCTGAGCCTGGAGGAAGATCCGGTGATCAGGGAGGGGTTGATCTCTTCCATCAAGCGAACCTTTCGTTACGTTGGAAAGGAGAAAAACTCCCTCTACAACGGGGTTTATTGCTCTCAGGTGGAGGTGGATCCGATTCTTCTTCTTGACGCCATCGAGTCTCTTGTTCAGTTCCCCGATGACAAGGTTGCAGAACCCCTCGATCTTCGGGAAAGAGACGAACTTGGACGCTCGTTCTGGCACAACCGCAAAGGGGTTCCCCGGGCGGCCCATGCTATTCCAATGAAGCTGCGGGTCATGACCTCCTTCAACTGGAAGACGTGCCCGTATGCACTTGTTCGAGGAGCTGCCGCCGACGACGAGGTCGTTTTCTCCGGATGCGACTATTTACTTGCATACTGGCTTCTTCGGTACCATCGCCTCCTCCCCGAACCAGAGTCCGATCCGGAACGGATGAAGGCACCGGAAAAGTCCGGGGAGTAAGTGGCAACCTGCGTGGGCAAGGTTATACTCCCACCCATATTGGTTATGCCTTTTCCCTTTATGATCCTTTTCCCTTTGCGATCGAGTTGTGATCAAGGGCTTGCGGAAACCATGAGGTAAGTCGAGAGGCGGTTCACACCGTGCGGTCAACATGGGCCGTCATCAGGAAGGCATGATCGAACATCGATCCAATTTGACGAGGTTGACGAGGCGAGTCGCTCTTCTCGGGTCCACCGGGTCCATCGGGACCCAGGCTCTTGATGTGCTCGCTCGGTTCCCTGACCGATTCGACGTCGCCTCCCTTTCCGCCCATCAAGACTGGGAGTCTCTTGCGGATCAAGCGCTAACCTATTCGCCTCAAAGAGTTTGCTTGAGTGACCCTCAGGGTGATGTCAGCTCTTTGCGTTCCCGGCTTGACGGTACATCCATCGAGGTGCTGTCCGGGGTTTCGGGCATGCAGTCCCTGGCGGGGGATCCTTCGACGAACACGGTGCTTTTGGCGGTTGTTGGATCCGCTGGTTTACCCCTAGCTCTCACCGCGGTCAAGGCCGGGAAGGTGCTTGCTCTGGCCAACAAAGAGTCTCTCGTCGCTGCCGGGGCAATTCTCATGAAGTGCGCAGCCGAAAGCTCTGCCTCCGTGGTGCCCGTGGATAGCGAGCACAGTGCGATTCTCCAGTCTCTTCGGAGTGGCAACGTTCGAGAAGTTCGCCGTCTGATTCTGACCGCATCAGGGGGCCCGTTTCGCACGACCCCGATCGTTGATCTTGAAGATGTAACCCCGGACCAGGCACTGGCTCATCCAACCTGGAGCATGGGGAAGAGGATCAGCATCGACTCGGCGACCATGATGAACAAAGCCCTCGAGATCGTCGAGGCCTGCGAGCTCTTTTCGATTGGCCAGGACCAGGTCCAGGTGGTCATTCATCCTCAATCCATTGTTCATTCTCTCGTTGAGTTCTGCGATGGTTCCCTGGTGGGCCAAATGGGGCATCCGGATATGCGGATTCCCATCCAGTTTGCGCTCACCTATCCCGATAGATTGGAGTCCCCCGCTCCGTCGTTTGATCTCACGGTTTCACCCGAACTTACATTCGAGGAGCCCGATACGGAGCGCTTCCCGGCACTCGAGTTGGGGTACCGGGCGGCTCGAGAGGGAGGCACTTTGCCGGCGGTCATGAATGCTGCCGACGAGGTGGCCGTCGATCAATTTCTTCAGGGCAAGATTCCCTTCCCCGCGATCGTGAATACGGTGCGACAGGTGATGGATGCTCACAAGATCAAGACCAACCCTGAGATTGAGGACGTCCTGTCGGCGGACCTCTGGGCTCGGGAGGAGGCTTTGCGATGCCGGTAGTCGAATCGATTCTCACGATCATGAAGGTCGTGGGTGGGATATGTTTTATTATCTTTGTTCATGAACTCGGCCATTTTCTCGCGGCGAAGAAGGTAGGAATACGTGTTCTTACCTTTTCCCTGGGGTTTGGTCCCCGAGTTTTTGGTTTCAAGAAGGGAGATACGGATTATCGCCTTTCCGCCCTTCCTCTGGGTGGCTACGTCAAGATGGCGGGCGAGACTCCCGGAGAGCTCAAGTCCGGGTCCGATGACGAATTCAATTCAAAAACGGTGGGTCAAAGAGCTCTGGTTCTTTCCGCCGGTGTCATCATGAACCTCATCTCCGCCCTCTTCATCTTTCCCCTGGCGTTCCGGATCGGCATCCCCTACACCGAGCCCATGGTGGGTATGGTGACGGAGGGGGGGCCGGCGTGGATGGCAGGGATCGAAACGGGCGATCGAATCGTCGGGGCGAATGGGAAGCCTGTCTACAAGTTTGATGATATTCCGATTTACATCGCTCTTTGTGATCCGGAAGTCGGCGTGGCTCTTGATCTGGAGCGTGACGGAGAAAAGAAGTCGGTCCGGGTCTATCCGGAGATGGACAAAGAACGGGGAATCTATGCCATTGGGCTCAGCCCTCAGTACGAGTTTGATGTTGAGCCCGATTCAGATGCTTCGGCTGCAGGGTTGCAAAATGGTGATTTTCCGATCTCCATCAATGGGAAGGACACCCGTGGAAGCCTTGCTCGCATCGCCACATTGATCGAGCCCGGGAAGAAAACGGAATTGCGAGTCGATCGAGATGGAGAGGTCGTTGAGCTCGAATTGACGCCGTCGGAAAAAGAGGCGGGCGGCTTCTTTCTCGGTGTTTCACCGGTCTTCAACGTGGTAAAAGCGGTGCGACCCGAGTCGCTCTTGAGTGGGCTTTCGCTCAAATCCGGCGACATCGTGGTCTCCTGTGACGACCGGCCGATTTATGAACCCAATGATCTGATGAATGCTGCGGTTGCTGCCGGTGCTGGCGGGACTCTTCATCTGGTGGTGAACCGAGATGGGGAGCAAACGAACGAAACGGTTCAGCTTCCTGCCACGGGAAAACCGGACGCCTTTCTCAAGGGCGTGGCATTCCAGATGAGCGAAGGTACGCGCATTCGCCCGGCACCCGGTTCCGCGGCTGTCGCCGCCGGTCTTGTTCCGGGAGATCGAATCCTCAAGCTTGATGGTCTGCGGGTGGATAAGTTTGAAGATGTTCGAAGCGTGATGGACCGATACTCTGGTGATGTTGCGATGGACGTCAGCTACGAACGAGGCGGCGAGACCATTCTGGCATCGATCACTCCAGGAAAACGAATGCAAAGTGATGCAGGCATCATCTTGCGAGCTCGAAACTACATTTACCAGGAGGCCAATGTTCTCGGGGCTGTCCGGGCGGGAATTCAAAACACAGGGATCGAAATCGTTCGGGTTTTTCTTGTTCTCCGAAAGATGTTTACCGGGTCCGTTTCTCCCAAGAACCTTGGCGGTCCGGTCACCATTGCAAAGACCACCTATCAGTTCGCCGAGGGAGGGTTCTCGCGGCTTCTGTACATCCTGGGCATTCTCTCCATCAACCTGGCTGTTTTTAATCTGCTTCCGATTCCCGTCCTCGATGGTGGGCAGCTCCTGTTCCTCGGGATCGAGAAGATCAAGGGGTCGCCGGTGAGCGATCGGGTTCTGGGTGTCTTCCAATGGGCGGGCCTGCTCTTTATCCTGGCCCTTCTCTTGTTCGTGACATTCAATGACATTCAGCGGATTGTGGACTGATAGCCATGGGTGGGGTCCTTCGTCTTATCCGACCTGCCGGTGGATTGACCGCCACCACTAACGTTGTCGCTGGCGCTCTTCTCGTGTCGGGGGGCAGTGATCAGGGCTTTTTCTTACCGCTTCTGCTTGCCTGTCTCTCCTCGTTTTGCCTCTACAGCGGGGGCATGGCACTGAACGACCTTGCGGACAGAAAGAGAGACCGGAAAAGTCGTCCCCAACGCCCCATTCCAAGCGGCGCCGTTTCCGTTCCTCTCGCGACGGCGGTTGTTTGTTCGCTCTTTTTGACCGGTGTGAGTTTGGCCTACTTCGCGGGCGGTGGACCCGGTACCGCTGTAGCGGTCTTGATCGTGATCTTGATCGCTCTCTATGACCTTCTTACGAAGCGCTTTGGCCTCGTCGGAGCGGTTAACATGGGATGTTGCCGGTTTGCCAATGTTCTCCTGGGGGCCCAGGTGACCGGCTTGGCCGGGAGTGACGACGCTCTTTTCGGGATCGTTCCTTGTTCCCACGGATTCGTTCTTCTCTTTTATGTCACGTGCATCACGGCAATCAGCCTTTTCGAGGATCGACGGGGATCCAGACCTGCCTTTCTCCTCCTCTCGGTCCTTCTCGTTGCAACCGCCCTTCTACCTGGCGTTTTGTCCGGGCCTTTGGCGCTGGTCGTGCTCCTTCCGTTTGTCTTTACGCTGGGCCGGGCCGCACTTGGGGTGGGCGATGATCTTTCACGAGGGCAGGTGGAAGGAGTGGTCAGGAGCGCAGTTCTGGGGATGCCGTTTCTCGATGCGGGAGCTCTGTTCGGGGCTCACCAATGGGAAGGTGCTTTCTTCGTCCTGATCGTTCTCTTCCTGGCTCGTCTTGTGGCCAGGCGTTTCGCCGTCACTTGACTCCCTTTTTGATCATCTTTTGCACCTCCAAAAGGGCGTCTTCCCGGCTTTGAATCTTTCTTTCGAGCTGGAGGTCCTGGACGGCACGAAGGACTTCCTTGATTCGAGGCCCTGGCCGAATTCCCAGGGCGATAACATCCTCCCCGCGCACGAGAGGCGGCGGGAGCCGGCGATTCTCCCCGAGCGCAAGAAGGCTTTCCTCGATGACGCAAGCGATAGCCGGATCGGTCTTTGCGGCGGCGATCTTCATCTTCAGGAAGGCCAAATAGGAGTCGATGAGAGGCTCAGCCAGGATCCGTCTTTGCACGGAAAGGCTCAGCGACTTCCAGTCAGAGATTTTCTTCTGGGTGCTCACGATTCCGCCAACGGCTGCGATCCGATCGTTTGAGTACCGGAGGCTCCGACAGGACTTCTGAGCCTGCTCCGAAGCGATGTCCGGATCCGGGTCGATTGGATGGAAAAGTGCAGCAAGGCCAAGGTCCGGGTCCCCGCCGGAGTGGTTCACCAGATTGACGATCCGATCAAAGACTTCGGACCCCTGATCTTGCTTCTCGACCGCGTCGCTTACGAGGGGAAGGATGACAGGGAGTAACTGGAACTCTCGAAGAAGGCGGATGGCCCTTCCCGGGTCATTTCCGGTGACCATCTTGAGGAGCTCCTGTCCGATGCGCTCCGCGGAGACTTGAGTGAGGTCTTTTCCATGTTTCAGGATGGCGGTCTTGGTTCGAAGCTCGATTTCGAATCCAAGGTGGGACGCAAACCGAACGGCTCGAAGGATCCGAAGCTTGTCTTCGGCAAAACGTTCCTCCGGCTCACCGATGGCCCGCAGGATCTTCTTCTGCAGATCGGCTCGCCCCTGGACATGGTCGATCACTTTTTCGATGTCAGGATCGAGGAAGAGTCCGTTGATCGTGAAGTCGCGCCGAGCTGCGTCGTCAAATTCGTTCCCGTAGCGAACCTGGCTCGGGCGTCGTCCGTCCGTGTAAGCACCGTCGCTTCGAAACGTGGCGACCTCGACTTCGCACTTTGCTGGTCCGAGGACGATGATCACTCCAAATTGGGCGCCGACCGGAATGGTTCGTGGGAATAGAGCTTGAACCACTTTTGGTGTTGCGTTTGTCGCGACATCAAAGTCTTTGGGGGCGAGCCCGAGGAGTTCGTCCCGGACGCAACCCCCGGCAAAGTAGGCCACGTACCCTTTTTCCCTCAATCGGGCGACGACGGTTTTTGCAAAGCCCCTCATGCAGTCTTTAACCTTTTTCAGGTGTGATTCTCTTGCCCAGGATTTCCTTTAACTCGTCGAGGGTTGAAAGGAGCGCCGGGTCTTTGGTTTCTTTCAGGAGGTTTTCCACGGCGAGAAGACCTTTTTTCGAGCCGACAAAATTCAATCCTGAGAGGAGAAGGTGACGGATTTCGGGGTCGCTTTCTTTTCGGTAGCGAGCGAGAAGAGGATCGATGACTGCTTCCCGGAAGTTTGCAAGATAGCGGGCTGTCTCCCGAGCCATTTCTCGGGCGAGTGGGTCATCTGTATGGTAGAGATCGACCACCTGATCCAGGAGCGGATGAACGGCTGATTGATCTCTTGAGCGGACAAGAGCTCGGATGAGGGTTCGCCGCTCCTTGAGATCCGTACTGACTCTCAAGCGGGCGATGCCCTTTTCGATCTCCTCTGGATCTTTCAGTCGACTGAGCACCATGAGAGCCCAGCGAGCATCAGGGCCCTCCTTGCTTGCCATCATTCGAAGGGATTCAAGAGCCTCCGGGTCGTCCCTTTCGGCGCGACTGACCAGGGCCGCCCGGCGTACCAATTGATTCTCGTCCTCGCTTCTCTCCGCGAGGATCTTGTTGATATCTGGATGATTTAGAACAGCAAGAACAGCGACCGTGTAAAGCCGAACATTGGGTTCTTGATGGACCGCAAGAAGCTTGAGCTCCTCGAGGAAATCAACCAGACCGAGCTGTTGCACCACCTGCAAAGTCTGAAGGATGGTGTCGGGATCATCGGAAGAAAGGCACTGGGGGACGAGGGGAAGGACATCGTCAAATCCAAGCTTTAGAAGGCCCCTTAACGCTTCGACTCGATGGGCTGAAGTGGTGCTTTTCAGGTGGTCACGCAGTGTCTTCTCTGCGCTCACACTCCGGGCATCTCCAAGAACCGAAAGTGCTCTCAGCCTCACCGAATCGTCTGTTGTGCGGTTCAGGAATTGCTGGACAGCCAAGGAGGTCTCATCTCCTGGAAGATAACGAAGCGCCTCTAGAATTGAGAGCTGCTCTTTTAGCTGATCGGCCTTTGAGCTGAGATTGCGAATCAGCGGAGCGGTTGCCTCGGTGCGCGGGCGGGAGGTCAGGAGCTGGGTCGCCTTGATGCGAACGAACGCCGTCTTGCTGTCAAGTGAAGTCAGGAGCGCGGGGAGAACTGCCGGATCTTCACTCAAGCTCAGGGAGTCCAGGAGATTGTCCGCAAGATAAGGGCTTTCACCGTGTCTTTCCAGGAAAACGTCGGTGGCAAGCTTCGGGTGCTGATAAGTGAGGCCCGAGACCTCTCCCATGAGTTTCGTATGACGGTCGATCCCGATGTGGCTTTGAAGTTCGTCGATCAGCTCATGGAGCCGATCTCGCGGATCGAGTTCTTTTCGGGGAGGCTCCGGGAGGTTGATGGGCACTTCGGGGTTTGTCCTTGAAACGGGGGGAGCCTCGATCGGAGCCTCCCCGTCACAGCTCGCGAATACGAGATAGGAGGCGAGAATCAGGAAGAGGAGCCGGCAGCGAGGGGGTTGATCGGTTTTCGCGGTCACCATACGTGTCAGTGCCTTTTGGTTTCTCGGGGAAAGAACTCCTGTTCTTTCGAGAGGTTTTGGGCCAGGAACGCCCGCCGACGGGTTTCAAGATCCATTCTTGCATGGACTGGGTGACGAAGGTGCAAGAAGCACGCCAGAAACATCATGGGCCCAAAAAGGCCCAAAAAAAAAGCCGACCCGAGGGGGTCGGCTTTGATCAATCTGGTGTTCTTCGTTAGATGCGGTTCCCGAGAACGTCGAGCTTTTCCTCGGCAACGATGTGGTTCTTGCTGAGGTGCTTGTTGACCTTCTCTTTGTGCACCTTGATGAACCGTTTGCACTCCCCCATCGTGCCAAGAAAGATCTCTTTCCCGGCAATGAGGCGGACCTTATAGAACTTCTTCCCTTTCAAGCTGCAATGATACTTGATTTCCATTGAGCTGCTGCCCCCTTCGATTCCCGCGAAGATCTTTAGTTGGTGAATTGCGATTAGCCGTTTGGTGTGTAGGGTGGTCGGAGTTCATACGATTGGGAAGAATAGCCTGAAGCACCCGCCACCGCGCGTAGTATAGTTTTTCCCCACGGTCTTGTCATGACCTAATCTGACTTGACTCTATAAGCTTCTAGGCAACGTGCGGTTATGGGATCCAGAACACACCGACTTTCTAGACGCGCTAGAAAGTGGTCACCGGTAATAGCTTTCCAAAGCCAGGGCAGCGAGGCTTGTGGCGTAGATTCTTCCCCCGGCCTGTCCGTATGGATCGCCCTGGGGAGAACAGGAGCCGTCCTGCTCCTGCCAGGTGGCAATGACCCGCTGCACCATCTGGTTCCACCGGCTCCATTCCGCGGGATTGCGGGTCGGGTTCTGAACTCGGGTCGCCATCCCGAAGAAGGCCAGGTGGTAGTCCTTTTGAGCAGATCCGAGGTTTGAGAACGCTTGATCCAGTGGCTCAGAGATCTCGTCGAAGCCGGGGAGCTCCAGGATGGATCGGCATTCCATCGATGCTAACCAGGCAGCTGCGGTGAGCCTGGCTCGGCTCGCGGCGGTTTTTTGAGAGGATCCAGATGTGGGCTCCTCCAGTGCGTAGTTTACCGTTCCATCTGGATTTCGGTGCTGGGTGACGAATCCCTTGAATCGGTTGAATATCTTCGGATCAACGTCAAAACCACATTTTTGCGCTTCCGACAGGGCGAGTATTTGCCAGCAAGAGGACGAAAGGTCGCTCTTTCCAGCTCCGGGGAGGTAGCCCCATCCTCCGTCAGAATTCTGAGCATTTTCCAGGAGATCGACGGCTTTTTCGATCTCTCGGCGGCGCTCAACGTCTTGAAGACTGGCGCTTTTCAGAACGAAATCTTCCAGGAGCGCCAGGGTGGCGATGGCGTGTCCATAGAGGAAGGATCGGTTCCGAGGTCCGATGGCTCCCGTTTCATCCTGCGAGTTCCGCAGGAATGCGATGGCGGGTGCGACCGAGTCCTGGTGCAATCCGTAGGTACTTGAAGAGCCGTGCCCCAGAAAAGCGAGGGCTGCGAGGCCGGTCACACCAACCTGGTTGTCAGAATAACCCTCGTACCTCGAAGGAGAGAACGAGCCGTCCTCTTCCTGCGCCTTTCCGAGCCAGTCAAGAGCACGGGTCACGATCGCTTCGGTCTCTTTCCCTCCGCCGTGAGTCGCGAGAGCTCGGTCCCGCTGAACCGGGTCGAATCGGGCAATGAGATTCAATCGTCGAAGAGCCCGCTGATTCAGGACGTTCAGACGCTCGTGATCGATGGGAAGCCCGGAGCGAAGGTTTGATGAACCCGCATCAATGGGAGCGGCGGTTTCAACGAGAATGAGCTCCGGGTCAGGTCTCCAGTTCCAGAGATCATCATCCGAGGAAACGACCTCGAATCCTTCACTTGCCGGGATTGCCTCCCGGGAGACGCCAGTGGGAGCCATGTGCTCGATGCACTCGATGTTGGCCCGGGGTAGATTGGCCGAAACGGGCCGGTCGTTCGGCATTTCCACCAGAGTGAGCAAAGTGAGTACTACGGCATGGATGGCAAATGCAGCGGTCAAGACCCCGAGTCCCCGGATGCGGCCGGAGTATTGGAGCTGAAACCGGATAAATGCAGGAAGAAGAAGAAGCATGTCCAGAGTGGATTGGATCCAGCCTGGCTCGCCGCATTCGAGAGATTCTACTCCCGGCTCCGCTTGGGGCTCGGCGAAAGCGAGCACCAGCTGTTGTTCCAGCGCTGCCGACGGGTTGATGTCCGGAATGGACGCGCAAAGAGTCAGCAGCTCGTTGATTTCCGCTACCTCGCGACGAGCCTCCGGAGAGGTCTTGAGGAGGTCCTCCAGCTCACGTTGTTTTTCGGAGGAAAGCTCACCCTGGGCATAGGCGGTCAGGTGTTCGTAGAAATCCGTTTTCTTGCGTGGATCAGCCAATGGACTTCTCCTTCAGCTTTTCACGCAGCTTGTTCACCGTTTCATGCATCCTTGATTTGACCGTCCCCACCGGGATCTTGAGGACTTCCGAAATCTCCTCGTACTTCATTCCCTGGTGATTCGAGAGGATGAAAACGAGTCTCTGGCCCGGGTTCAGGCAGTCGAGAGCTGATTTCAGTTGATTCATGACCTCGGTGTCCATGGCTTGCTGAGGGGGTTCGATTCCGTCGCCGGGTAGCTGTTCCGCCAGAGTTGAGTCGGAGGAAGCATCGAGTGGCATGTCAAGAGATGCAAGGGGAGGCTTATTCTTGCGGCTGCGACAGATATCGATCCAGTAGTTGTGGGCAATGCGATACATGTAGGTTGTAAACTTGGCTGTTGCACGATATTTACCGCGATTCCGATAGAGTCGAAGGAAGACCTCTTGCACTCCGTCTTCCGCCTGATGCCGATCCCAGGAGAGCCGGTAGAAGAAGTTGAGAAGGGGCCGATGGTGGCGCCTCACAAGCTCCTCAAACAGATGGGTCTCCCCCTGATGCACCCGAAGCATCAAATCCGTGTCACTCTGGGGCATCGTTAGGTCTTTCAACGGGCCTGGGAGGAAACGGTTCGATCGAGGTTGGAAAAAAAAGTTCTCCCTCGTCCCGGATCACAATTTTCCGGCTCTCGATTCCCTCAATTTCGATGGCGATGTGCACCATATCGTGCGGTAGTGCCCCCAAAACTCGCTCAACCCACTCGATCACAACCAGGTGGTCGTGGCCGATTGCATCATCAATTCCGAGGTCGACAAGTTCTGCGTCCCCTTCCATTCGGTAAGCATCGAGGTGAAAGAGCTTTCGGACCGGGTCGATGATGTGCTCCATCATCAGAACGTAGGTCGGGCTCCTGACTTCGGCCCCGGAGATTCCCAGGCCGTCTGCAAGTCCTTTTACGAAAAGGGTTTTGCCGGCTCCAAGCGGCCCTGAGAGGCCGATCACTCCCCCCTTCCTTAATCTACGTCCGAGTCCTCGAGCCAGTTCCCGAGTTTCCTCGGGAGAGGAGCTCACGTAGTCAACGACGGAAATGGTCATAGCCTTCGGACTCCAGGAGAACTTTTTCTCCCTCGGGTGTAAGGAGCACCAGATCTCGGCCTCGCACGAGCTCACCGATACGGGTTACGCGACCGAATCTCTTATCTTTTACAATCTTGGATGCTTCTTTTCGGGGTGCGGAGAACAGGAGCTCAAAATCCTCTCCATCACAAAGGGCGTGATGGAGGGCTCCTTTTCCTGTTTTTTCGGCCATTCGACGGGCTGAACGGGAGATCGGAATCGAGGATGCTTCGATTTGCGCTCCGACTCCACTGGCCCTGGCCAGGCGGTGAAGGTCAAGAGAAAGGCCGTCGCTGAGATCCATCATGGCACTCACGCCAGACGCCTGAAGATGTTGCCCAAGTTCGATCCGGGGGCTGAACCGCAAGTGCCGGCCAAGACTTGATCCGCCCAAGCTGCCGCTGACGAAAAGCTGATGTCCGGGGCGACCTCCACTTCGAAGGACCGGTTTTCCTCCGGGAAGATATCCCTGGATGGCGATGGAGATGATCGTCGCCGCCGGACTTGCCGAGAGGTCTCCGCCCACGACCTCCACGTCGAACTTTCGGGCAAGACCGTCGATCCCCCGGAAGATCTGTTTGATCCTGGGTGCTGCTTTTTCTTTTGGAGCGGCAATGGAAACGAGAGCGTAGGTCGGAATTCCACCCATCGCGGCGACGTCACTCAAATTGCTCGCCATGGCCTTCCAGCCTACCTGGTAGGGAGTTGCCGTTTTCCAATCGAAGTGGACCGACTCCACGATCATATCGGCGGAAAGAAGAAGGGGACGTTGAGGGCTTTTCCGGATGACGGCGCAATCGTCCCCCACCCCCACCGCGACCCGAGAGGCTCGAAGTCTCTTTTGCCGGATTCGATTCCGAGATGCGGCAATCCAGTCGAGAAGATCGGTTTCTGACAATCGGCAACCTCGTGGGAGGAACCACCACTAGAAATGAATGATGTACCGTCCGACAATTTTGTCGGCGTGGATTGGCCCGAGGGATCGACTGTCGGGAAATCCAGGATCTGGAGCCGCTCGCAAGAGGGGATTCTCGACCAGGATGAGGTAGCTTTCCTCTTCAAGCGAGTGATCCGCGAGAAGCATGGATCCAGGCACGGCTCGAAGATCCCGATCTTCCACCCAAAGGAGATTCTCCTTCCGGGTGATGGACTCGCCGGGGCCTCCTACAATTCTGCCCAGACGCAGGATTTGTCGATTCGACCACTGAGCCTTGTAGAGCACGATCTGGCCGACTTCGTACGGATCTTCGTCGCTCCCTGCGAACGTATCGACGATGATTCGCTTTCCCCCCGGAATGGCCGGGGTCATGGAAATGTCCTTTTCGGCCAGTGAGATGTATTCGTAACGAAGGAACATGTAGCCGATGCAGTAAAGCACGACCAGGCCAATCATGATCCGTAAGACTTTGATTGTCCTTTTGGTTTTAGTACTGATTCGTACGATCACGTTTTTTGACCCTATTCTGGTTTTGATTGTTTCATCAGCGATTCCCGCAGACCTCGAGCGGCAGATTCAATCGAGGCGGCACCAGCGATTGCCCGGATGACGGCGATCCCTCCGGCGCCAGCATTCATCACATCCGCAACACGATGGGTGTCGATTCCGCCGATGGCGATGACCGGGATCGACAAGGTTTTGGCGACATTTCGCAGCCTCTCCACTCCCTGTGGCTTGACGAGGCCCACCTTCGATGGAGTCGAGAAGATAGGTCCAAAAATAACATAGTCGGCACCAGCCTCCTCGGCTTGACGAGCCTCAAGAAGGCTGTGAGTCGAGCAGCCAACCAAAAGATCGCCTCCGGCGTTTCTGGCATCTCTCACGGAAACGGATCGATATCCGAGGTGGACTCCGTCCGCATTCGCCGCCAGCGCCACCTCAAGGTCATGGTTGATGATGAGCTTGGCCCCGAAGGACCGGGTGATGGCTCGCAGATCTCTGGCCAGAGCCAAAAGGTCCGGGGGCGGGAGGTCCTTTTCTCGAATCTGAACGGTGCAGACCCCTCCTTGCAGGGCCAGGGTGACGATTCTTGCCACCTCAGGGTCAAAGGAGAGCCGATCAGTGACCAGAGTCAGGGTCATTCGAGTAGGCTCTCAAGTCCAACCACGAGTCCATCCAGGCCTTGTACGCTTCGGATTGCGAGAAGAACGCCGGGCATGAAGGCCGTTCGATCGTAGGTGTCGTGGCGCAGGGTCAGAGTTTGTCCCTCCGCCCCGAAAATGACCTCCTGATGAGCTAGGAGTCCAGGGAGTCGCACGCTATGAACGGGAATTCCGGCGACTCTTCCTCCTCGAACACCCTGGACGCGTTCCTCCTCCGGGTTTTCTTCCGGATCATTGCTCTTATCGCGTTTGGCGCCGGCTCCGCCCAGCTGTTCCGCGATCAACTCGGCGGTCCGGCTGGCGGTTTGGCTCGGCGCATCGACCTTCTTGTCGTGGTGCATTTCGATGATCTCGGCCTTCCCAAGACGCTTGGATGCGATCCGGCAGAGGCTCATGAGGATCACCGCCCCGAGAGAAAAATTCGGCGCAAGAAGGGCTCCGATTCTTCGGGTGGCACAGGCCGATTCGATCTCCCGGATGGCCGACGGTGAAATCCCGGAAGTCCCGATCACCGGGGATACTCGATGGTCCAGGGCGATCCTGACTCCGGAAAAAACGCTCTCCGGGGCCGTGAAGTCGACCAGGACATCGCAGCGGGAATCCTTGATCAAGGCTGAGAGATCGTCGTTGCGGGCGGCTCCTCCCACGAACAGGAGGTCGTTCTCGCCTTCGACGGCGTTTTGAACAAGAGACCCCATTCGTCCCCGGTGGCCCCGGATCAGCACGCGAATCGGATTGGACATGACGACACCCTCCCGAGGTGTGGCTCAAACTAACGGGGCGCGAGCTGAGTGTAGGCCTCCGCACGTTCGAGAGCGAGCTCGATCATTCGTTCGATCAACGATGCAAAGGACATTCCGGCCGCCCGGGCACCCTGAGGGAGAAGTGAGTTCGTGGTGAGTCCGGGAATGGTATTGAGCTCAAGGATTTGAGGCCCGTTCTTGGTGAGGATGAGGTCGGTTCTCGTGGCCCCGTCACATCCAAGAACGGTATGAGCTTTTACGGCCAGACCCTGGATCACGGTGGCTTCTTCCGGTGAAATGCGGGCCGGCGTGATCTCGTCTGCCTCTCCTCTCGTGTATTTCGACTTGTAGTCAAAGAATGCCGAAGCTCTGGGGACGATCTCGGTCACCGGGAGTGCTCTTGGAGCGGCATCCCCTTCGGCTCCCGTGTTTCCAAGGACTCCTACGGTGAGCTCGACCCCGTCCAGATGAGGCTCGATCAAAGCGATGGGGCGGCGCGCGAGTGCCTCTGTAAGGCGCGGTATCAGCTCCTCTTCGGAAGAGATCGGATACACGCCGATACTCGATCCAGAGTCCGAAACCTTGATGACGCACGGAAGACCGATTTTGGACAATACCCGCGAGACGCACTCCTCCGGATCGGAGAGTTCGTTTCGTCGCACCTCGACATGGGGTGGCGTCGGGATACCCGAGCTCTGAAAGACAAGTTTGGAGAGCCGTTTATCGAATGCCAGTGAGCTTGCCCGAACTCCGGAACCGGTGTAGGGGATTCGAAGGAGGTCCAGGAGACCTTGCACGATTCCGTCTTCTCCCCCGCGTCCGTGCAGGGCGAGGAAAACAACATCCGGGCGCAGGCTCTTGATGATGCGGATCCCCTCCTCGATTTGATCCGTGGCCCTTGAGGCCTCGTCGCAAGGTGCGAGGGGTAGACTCGCTGGAGCTTCCGTGCCGATTTGCCAGCATCCCTGGCGGGTTAGAGTCATGAAGACCGGCTCAAAGGAGTCGGAGTCCAGGGAGTCGTTCGCACAGTGACCGCTCTGGAGAGAGACATCGTGCTCTCCACACGGTCCTCCCGATAAGACAACGACCCGGGTCTTGCCGCACCCTTCCTCCATTGCGTACTCCCAATCCCCGCGGCGTGGCAAGGCACTGATGATGAAATCCAAGCAACTCGATGCGCGCACGTATCGGTGCCCCGTCCTCTACCCCCCCGCCTCGGGGAGAGGACCCCTGTTGTTCGCCGCCCATTCTTGGGTCGATCTCTGGCCTGGTCGATCTGGAATGCCGACTGCGAAGATCAGCTACTGATATCGACCCAGAACAAGGGTGGCGTTGTGGCCCCCAAACCCGAATGAATTCGAAATCGCATAGTCGACTTTTTCTTCCCGGGCTTCGTTGGGGACGAAATCGAGATCGCAGTCCGGATCCGGTTCATCCTGATTGATTGTGGAGTGGACGATACTGTTCTGAATGGATAGCGCCGAGGCAACCAGCTCAAGGGAGCCGGAGGCGCCTAGAAGGTGCCCCACCATGCTCTTTGTCGAGCTGACCATGAGTTTTTTTGCGTGATCCTGAAAGACCGTCTTGATCGCGCAGGTCTCGGTTGCGTCATTGAGCTGGGTTGACGTACCATGAGCATTGACGTAATTGACCTGCTCAGGGCGGATGCCCGCATCTTTGATGGCACGCTGCATCGACAGAGTTGCGCCCTTACCAGACGGGTCAGGGGCAGTAATGTGATGTCCATCACCGGAGCATCCGAATCCAAGCATTTCGGCATAGATTCGGGCGCCTCGTCGCTTTGCGTGCTCAAGCTCCTCAAAGACGAGAAATGCCGCGCCCTCGCCCATCACGAAGCCGTTTCGCCCCTTGTCGAATGGTCGACTGGCCCGAGCAGGCTCATCGTTTCGGGTGGATAAGGCTTTCATGCGGGCAAACCCCGCCATTCCCAACGGGGTCATGGCAGCTTCCGTGCCCCCGGTGATCATGATGTCAGCCTGACCGTTTCGAATGAAGTGGTGGGCAATTCCCATGGCATGGGTTGAGGAAGCACACGCGGATGCCGTCGTGAAGTTCGGTCCGCGAAGATTGTGCCGGATCGAGATATGACCAGCCATGGCATTCATCATGAGCTTGGGGATCAGCATTGGAGACACCCGTCCCGGACCCCGGGAAAGCAGGCGCTCATGCTGAGCCTCTAGCTCTTGGATGCCACCAATACCGCTGGCCGCCACCACTCCAGTTTCGTCGACATTTGCCTGGGTGAAGTCGAGCCCCGAGTCGGCAATGGCCATCTCGGAAGCTGCCACTGCAAACAGGCAGTTGGGATCGTACTTACGAATCTCATGGGGTTGAACCCACTCACTCACGTCGAGATCCTTAACCTCGGACCCGATCTTGACCGGAAAATCTGTGACGTCGAACTTCGTAATCTGGGAGACGCCACTCTTTCCGGTGACCAAAGAATCCCAGAAAGTTTCCAGGTCATGACCGATCGAGGAGACGACACCGAGGCCGGTGATTGCGATTCGTCTCCCGGACATGCTCAGGTGTTCTCCCCGATGTACTTGATTGCGTTACCAACGGTTTGGATCTTCTCGGCCTCTTCATCCGGGATGTTGATATCGAATTCGTCTTCAAACTCCATGACGAGCTCGACGGTGTCCAGAGAATCAGCGCCAAGGTCGTTAATGAAGGAAGTTTCGGACGTGATCTTGTCCTTGCTTTGCCCCATTTGCTCGGAAACGATGTTGATGACCCGTTCGGACACCGACAGAGAGCTTTTGTCTTCCTTGGTTTCCTTCTGCTCTTCCACCACCTGTACCTCCTAGACTGGACCTTACGATCGAAAATAACCCGGACGCGACCTAGCCTTGCAGGATCGGTCCCAAGGTCATTCCTCCGTCGACAGCGATCACTTCACCAGTGATGTAATCTGCTGCCGAACTCAACAAGAATAGTGTAGTTCCTGAGATATCCTCCGGGCGACCCGGTCGTCCCAAAGGAATTGCTTTTGTCATCATTTCCCGAGCTTCCTCGGGAAGTGCTGCTGTCATGTCGGTCTCGATGAACCCGGGCGCCACACAATTGACCGTGATGCCCCGTCCCGCGAGCTCCTTCGAAGCGGCCTTCGTCATGGCGATCAGGCCTCCCTTTGAAGCAGCATAATTTACCTGCCCCGGATTCCCGATCAGTCCGATGACCGAGGAAATATTGACGATTTTTCCGGAGCGTTGTTTCATCATCGGGCGAGTAACCGCCCGCAGACAATGAAACGCACCCTTCAGATTGACGTCAAGAACCCGGTCCCATTCCTCATCTTTCATGCGCATGAGGAGGTTGTCTCGGGTGATTCCTGCATTGTTCACCAGAAAGTCGATCGAACCCATCTCTTTTTGGATCGTTGTGAAGGC
>JAJDCM010000315.1 GCA_029260825.1 Planctomycetota bacterium
GGGATTCACCGCCAACGCTCTGGGAGTCGCAAAGACATCAATGAACATGGATGTGTTATCACTGCCGTCGATCACCTGAATATCGTTGCCATTGGAGTCGACCACATAAATCTTGTTCGTAGCCGAGTTCACCCCCAGTCCCACGGCAAACCCACCGGTGTTTACCGTCGCCGTGGAGTTGTCGGTCCCGTCGATGACCCTCACGTCAAACTGAGCCGCGACGTATATTTTGTTGGTGATAGGATTGACCTTGATCGCGGTCGGAAGGCCACCCGTAAACAAGGATACGAAGGTGTTGTCGGATCCATCGATCACCGTCACCGTGCCGGATGCCTGATTGGCAACGTAGATCTTGTTCGTCACTGGATTCACCGCCAACGCATTGGGGCGAACCCCGAGGTTGATCGTGGCGGTGGAGCCCCCCGGATTGATCACGGTGACACTGTTGCTGCCGAAGTTGGCCACGTAGGCCTTGGAGGTGGCGGGGTTCACCGCGACTGCGATGGGATCGTTACCGGTAGAAATCGTGGTGGTGGTATTGTCGCTGCCGTTGATCAGCGTCACGTTGTCGCTGTCTTTGTTCGCCACGTAAACCGCGTTGTTCCTGCCATTGACGGCGATCCCTGCGGGTCGATCGCCGACAACAATGGTCTGGGTCGAGCCGTCCCGACCATCGATCACGGTGACCGTGTCGTCATCGATGTTCGTCACGAAAATCTTGTTCGCCCGAACCGCCACTGCCACCGCGCCCGGATTGTTTCCCACCGGGATCGTTGAGTCGGCGACGACCCGGGAGGCTCCCAATCCGATCATCATCAGGAGGAGCGTGGTCCCGGTCCTCAT
This sequence comes from Planctomycetota bacterium, assembly GCA_029260825.1. Taxonomy (GTDB): domain Bacteria; phylum Planctomycetota; class JACOTG01; order JACOTG01; family JAJDCM01; genus JAJDCM01. Next base: position 844 of record JAJDCM010000315.1, read on the forward strand.
CGATGAACTCCGGCTCGAGGTTCTCCCCGTGTGCTCGGTCTTGTGGCCCTTGTTGTACTTCATGGAGATCTCCTTCCGCCTTCCGCCTTCGCCCTGCGGGCTTCGGCGGACTTGTCGGGGTATGCGCCCGATTCTTGCGGGCTTGGTCTATTTGGCTAGTCTCACCATTTTTTCCCAAGTTTGGTGGACTAGCACAAGACGATATTTCCGAGGAGATTGACCAGAAAAAGGCAAAAAAAGTTTCAGGAGTCTCCCTACACGAGCCTGAGGGCAATCAGGCCGGCATGGCTTCCTCCTCTTTGCCCTCTGGCAGCATTTTCCAGGTACGGTAAGATTCAGTCCATGAACCGCGCCGTCCTGCGAAACCTGTTGCTTCTTGACCTCGCTCTTTCTCGAGACATCGTCGATGCTCGGGCATTCAACCTTCTCTTCCAGACCAACCCCGATCCCGACTCTGGCCCTGCGGACGGACTTCCGGAGCGGATCGAAAAATGTCTTGAGAAGTACTCTTCAAAAGTAGAGATCAACACCCTTGCCGCCGAAGTGGAGCGGTTGATCGGGGAGGCCGGTGATGAAGAACGAGCCATCAAGAAACTTGGAGGATTCCATCGAGGTGTTTTCTTCGAACTCGATCGGGTAGCACCTCAACTCTCTGACCGGCTTCGAAGTCGGGGAATCGTCCCTCGGACTCCGCTGCGGCGCGTCTCCCCACTCCGCTATCTTGATTTGTTTCCGATCGGTGAAGGAGGCATGGGTGCGGTCTATCGCGCGTTCGATACCGAGCTCAATCGTTACGTCGCCTTGAAAATCGTCCGGCCGGCGGACGATGACTCCGATGTCACTCTGTCCTCTCCGCTCGTTGGGATCACGAATCAAAGTGACCCGGCGCGGGACTCACGCCTTCTGCAAGAAGCTTGGATCACCTCGGGGATGAACCACTCGGGGGTCGTTCCCGTGTACGAGGTGGGGGAGAACGAGGCCGGCGTTCCGTTCTATACGATGCAGCTCGTCGAGGGGGATCGAACCCTCGCCGACGCGATCCTGGAAGCAGACGACCTCGAAGCCCGGCTCTCGTTGCTGGAACCGTTCCTCAGAATTTGTGACACGATCGCGTACGCCCATTCCCAGGGAATCGTGCATCGAGATCTGAAGACGCGCAATGTCGCCCTTGGTCCCTACGGAGAAGTTTTCGTTCTGGATTGGGGGCTCGCCAAGCGTCGCAACGAGAAGGGGCCACTATCCAAGAATGAAACCCATCCAGGCCTGACCGAACGAAGTCCTGTCGCCCATTTGAAGACCCACCCAGCGGCTCTTGGGACCCCCGGCTATATGGCGCCGGAAGCCGCGGCCGGGCGACCGGAAATGATTGATGAACGAAGCGACATCTACAGCCTGGGGGTCATCCTCTTCGAGATCCTCACGGGAGCTCTTCCCTTTCGTTTTGATCACTTCGAGGAATATGCAAGAAGGGTCGCCGAGGAGACCGCGCCGAATGCATCCGACGTCGATCCTGCCGTCCCCATCGATCTATCTCTCCTCTGCGCACGGTCCTTGTCCATCGATCCAAAAACCCGTCCCCGATCTTCAGCTTCGATCGCAGGAGCCATCCGAACGTGGCAAGGTCGAGTTTCTGTTGACCGTGAAGTCACCAGCCTCATCGCCAAAGCCCGCGCCAATCTGGACGAGATTCCAGGGGGCGCGGAAGCTGGAGCCACCTCCCATTCCAATGCTCTTGAACGCCTGGACAAAGCCTCCATTGCATGCCGTCGCATTCTCGCGATGCGCCCGGAGAACGAGGAAGCTACGGACGCGCTGGAGGAAATCGAATCCCGGCGAAAGCTCGTGATCGATCGTCGGGTCCGAATCGAACGGGGACGCACTCTGCGCCGGGCTTTTGTGGCATCCCTCATCTTCGTCTCGATTGGACTGCTGGTGGTCGCTGCCATGCTCCGGGAGCGAGAACAGGCGGCTGAAACGGCAAGGAAGCTGGCCGTCTCCGAACGACTCCGAGCAGAAGAGGTGCTGGCTTTCCTTCTCCACGATTTGAAAGACACTCTGGAGCCAACCGGACGCCTCGACCTGATAGCCCAGGTTGCCAAGGAGGCAGCCCGTTACTTTGAATCCGTCCCCTCCGAGCAAATCTCCCCCGAAACAGAGACCTTGCTCATCACGGCCCTTGGAAATCTCGGTGACGTCTTTCGCATTCAAGGTGACCTCCTCCAGGCCAGGCAAGTCTATGATAAAGCCCTCGCGCACGCATTTCGACTTGAAGACGCCGAAAAGACCGACCCGAAGAAACGTCTCGTTCGGGCGACCTGTGAGGGGTGGATCGCCGATATCATCTACGCTCAGGGCAATCGACGGGAAGCGCTCGAAACCTGGCAAGAACAGGGGCGGTGGCTCCGGAAATTATTATCCGATGGCGAAGAAGATCCCGCGTTCGAGCAAGCATTCGTCGTTGTCGCCAAGCGACTCGGAAAAGCCCTGATCGATCAGGGCGACTGGTCGGAAGCGGACACCTGGCTTACGGCAGTGGTTCAATCCGCGACTCACCTTGATTCAATCGAGCCCGAAAAATCGCGATGGAAACGGGAGCTTGCCAGCGCCCACATGACCAGGAGCCACGTTCTCGAATTGCAGTCGGACTTCGTGTCTGCGGAAGTCGAGGCGGTCCGGGCCCTCAACCTCGCAAGACCTCTTGAAGCGGCTCATGCAGCAGACATACGGAACCGAGAGTTGCTTGCTCGCGCCTATACTCGACTGGGTTCCTTGCGACTGATCGTAGCCAAGTCTACCCGGTCCAAAGTCGAGAGCATCGAGCCTCTCAGGCAAGGGCTCATCCTCTGGCGCAGGCTCGCCTCGCTGGAACCGACCCATATCGAATGGAACGCTCAAGTCGCTCGGCTCGAACTCGAGACCGGAGATCTCATGCTTCATCGACGCGACAAAAAAGCAGCCCATTCTCACTTCGCGAAGAGTCTTGAAATCGCCGAAAAGCTCTCCACCCAGGATCCCTCCAATGCGGATTTGAGTCACCTCATCGTGACCCTGTGCGATCGATTGGCCCGCACTTCCGACCTGACAACAGGGCTCGAATACAGACGCCGGGCAGTTCGGTCCGCGGATGACCTCCTGGTTCTCGATCCTACCAATACGATGTGGCGTCACATCGCCGCCTTCACTCGATCATTTCTCGCCGGCCAGCTGGACAAATCCGGAGATTCGAGAACGGCGATCGACTGGTACCTCGATTCACTCGCCATTACCGAGACACTGATCGCTCGGTACGAAGAGGATGTGGAACTGCATGACCTCCACTTGCTTTCCCTGGAGTGCCTTTCCAGGATCCTGACCGAAACCCGGCAGATGGATCGGGCGGTTTCTCGCGCTCGGGATGGGATCACCCACTCCGATCGAAAAGCCAGCTCAAATCCGGACTCCACCACCTACCGAGACCACACCATCGTCTCCCGACTTCGGCTCGCCGAGGCACTCGCCACACGGAACGGATCCGTCGGAGGAGACCAGGAGGAAGCCGGGAGGGTCGCCAGAGAGGCCCTGGATCGGATTCACCGGGCCATCCCCCAGGGGGAGACCGCCGATCGAACCCTTCTCGGCGCGGAAGAGAGGCTGATCGTCATCCTGCGAGACCTGAAAAAGGGCTCGTAGAAAAAAAACTCAGATCAAGCGCGATCAACCGGGACATCCGCCTACTCACCCCCTGGACGTGTAATTTACGAATCAGGCTCGGTGAGACTCATGATCGATCAACTTCACAAGAGGTGCCTACTCACTCTCGCGGCGACGTTTCTGATGATGGTCTCCGGTGTTCGCGGGGATGAACCTCGGCCTGCACCCGAAAAAATTGTCAAATGGGTCGGCGAAGAACTACCCGCAGCACTCAACCGACTCGGATTCACCGGTTTTGATCCTCAACGATGTCGCGTCAATGGGAAGTCCCTCTGGCTGACGGTTCACGACCCGCCCGTGGGCAGCGAGGAGATGGCCTATTCCCCGGTGTGGAGAACCCGGAAAATAGAGGGGAAGTACGCATGGGAGCGGATCAAGGATCGAGAGCACCGGAAACGATCAGCGAGTTTTCAGATCAGGCTCCTTCTCCATCAAGAATCCTCCCCCGACCGGGATTCATGGGAGGAATTTGCAAGAAGGCCAAACGCATCGGGAAACAGTCGAAGTCGAGAAGTAACCCTGGGAAAGGCCCCGAAACTGGAGCGAACGGGCTGGATTGAAATTCCATTTGATACGACTCACTCTCGACAAACCTACACGGGGCCCAGTGACGGCGACAAGCTCATCCGAACGACCCGAGAGAGAATGATCTGCATCGGTTCGGTAAAAGACTCCTACGGTTCCAGGCAACTCTACAAGCGAGCCACGTCAGACTTCCAGAACCGCATCGAAGCCCGGGCGATCTACCGCGGCATCGATCCACCGTTTGAGGCAAAGGTCCTGGCGAGTAATTTCGATTATTCCCTGACCGAGGCTCAGGTCGATGCAGTCCTCGACGAGATCATGGGAATCATGCTCAACGTACTCGATCGTCAACGCCCCCGGACTCCGGCACCGGTGACCGCCCCGGAACCCGTACCCGACATCGCCCCGGTGACCGTGACCGAGCTTGTCCCGGAGCCTGAGCCGGATCGAGAACCGGAAGTCCCCGTCGATCGTTCGATCCCCCCTGACGAATCGACTCCCACGGCTGCGACAAGGATAGATGCCATGGACGGACTCTTCCGCGGAGTCGAGGACGCGCTCCAGGGAGCGCTCCTGCAGATGGCTGCAGCAACCCGGGGGATTCTTGAAGCTGAAGCCCTGATTCAAAGTTTCCTCCGTTCGCTTCGAACCGATGACCTGATGCCGTCGACATCCCGCTCGGTCCGGGAGCGCATTCAAGAACTGATGCGCCAGAAAGAAATCCTGACTCAGCAACGGGATGCCCTGGAAATCGATGCCGACGAGACGATGAGCAACCTTCTTGAGTCTCTCGAAAAGGAATACGAAAAGGGCGGTTGGGGAGACTCGGACTTCCACGCCAACGTGCGTGTCATCACCGCCGAAGAAAGAAAAGAACTACTACTCGCCCAGTTCCTTCTTGCCCGAAACGACATCGACGCCCTCGAAAACTATGCGACCGAGCTCCAAAACAAACCAACCGGATCCCGGAGCCGAAAGAGTGGGCTGGGCCTTGAGGGTATGGCCCACCTGCGGCGAGGACGCCTGGTCGATGCAATCGAGGCATTTCGAACCCTTCGACGACGGGGCTACCTCACCGAAGGAACACCCTATGAAACCATGGAGCGCCTGGCCGAAGTTGAGCTCCTGAGAGCCATGCAACAACAAACCGTCGCCACCCGCCTCGGTTTTCACGAGAACTTCAACTCCCTCCTCGATCGTCAGGCGGACACCCGACCCGGCCCCTTTCGCGACCGCTCCTCCAATTGGAGTGAGCTCGACTGGTGGAAGGATCGCGCTGATTGGTGGCTTGATGGCAGTCTGTGGATGAGCTGGTACCGCACGACCCAAGGTGCCCTCGGTGAACTCCTTGGCTCGGAAACAGAAGCCAGTTCTCGAGCTCGGGAGGTCGGCACCGTCGCTGACGAGATGGCAACCAAGCATGTTGCTCTTGGCATGGTGATCGGGCTGCGACAAAAAGGACACACCCTGGAAATCATCCGAGAAATGTCGACCCGGCAGTTCCAGGAGGCCTTCAAGGAAGGATGGGGAAAAGAGCTCACCAACGTCGAGGCCAATCAACGCCGGGCGATCATTCGTCGCGCATTCGAACTCGAGGATCTGGCGACCCTTGCCAGCGGAAAGCGTCTGGACGGAGACTTCGACTTCTCCAAGAACCTCGAGGAGACCATCCGGCTCGATCCGAACTGGGAGCGTAGCAGTGCCGAATGGGGCGCCTGGTTCGGAGACATGGCGACCCCGGGAACGGTCTTCATGACCTTTGCCCCGATGGCGAAGTTTACTCTCTCCGCAAGAGCCATGTCCCGGGCCACAGCGAGTGCTGAATTCAAAACGGTTCACACCCTCGCCGAACGATTTCAATCGTCGGCAGCCTTCAGCTCCCTCGTGAACAAGACCTCGGGAACGGCCGCAGGTCGGAAGTTCCTTCAAGCAATGACAACCGTCGGCCGCTACGCGGATCGGGGCAAGGCACAAGCAGCGTCCGTTTTCTTTGGCGAGCTGATCGTCCAGCAGGGAGCCTCCCATACCATCGGACAGACCCTCGGCGACGAAGCCCAGCTTCTCTTCGATGCACTTGTCTCCGTGGGGGCGGGGGATGTTCGCACCCTCGCCAAAACGTTCTCCCGGGTAACCAATGGTTCCCACCTTCGCGCCGCCGCGGGACAGATGAAACGCCTCGCCGATCGGGCCAGGATCGCCGCGGCAGAGGCCCAGGACATTGCCAATCGCATCCGACGAGCCTCGAAACCTCGAGAGCTTGCGAGCCTGAGGGATCGAATCAAAACCCTTCCCGATCTGCCTCCCGAAATCAGTACCAAGATGCTGAGCGCGATCGACCAGATCGAATCTGGTGCTTCAAGGGAAGCCATCCTGCAAACAGTGGACGATGTCTATGATGTGGCCGGATCAACCTCAAAGCGGGCAAGGGCAGCAAAGCAAGTTGCCGAAGACCTTGAAGAGCTTTCCTACTCGATTCCGGATGAACCCGTTCCCCTGTCAAGGTCCGGCGACCCGGGAACGACACCTCCTTCGGGAGAAGTGCCAACGACGCTGCGTCCCGACGATGGCCTTGCCGGCACGACTCGTCCGGATGGTCCGAATCCTGGTAGACCTCCGGTTGCCGATCCGCCTCCTACCGCTGATGCCCGGTTCATTCCCAATCAACGGAATTCCCTGGCCCGAGAAGCAGATCGAGCCATGATGCGGGAGGAGTTCGAGAAGGCAGCCGATTCCTATTCGGCTCTCCTTGCGGGATCAGGAGAGCGTCTCGGTCACTCGACCCGAGGAACGATCGAATTGAAACGCGACCTTGCCCTTCGCGCCGCACGCATCCGAGCCCGGGCCGGAAAGCCGACGGTCAAAGTGGGACAAGAGTTCACGGAAGAGCTCGAGGCAAAGGTGAGAAACGCCATCAAAGAAGGCCGCTATGAGCCGGTGCCAAAGACCCGGAGTTCCTTTTCGAGCCCACGCGCAATCTTTGACGAGAAGGGGAATCCGATCGCGTATTTCAAGGCGGCGGACATTGAACTCTCGATGGGAAATTTCTTGCCCGATCGTCCCACTCACCCCGAGGGAATGGCCGAGACGCTCGGCTCCAACCTTCGTCGCGCCGGACAGCGATCCGGTCCCACGGCCCGGGTTCTCGAGAACCTTCCGATTGACGGCAAAATGACCAAACAGGTCGTGATCGCCGCTTTCGATTCCGGAACAGATCTTCTTTCCCGTCTGAAGGGTCTTCGTCGACATCCCCGCCTGGGTGGACATGACTGGGTGACCGCGACTCTGGTTGCCCACAAGGCCGAGGTCGCCGAAGACATGGTTTACGCCATGGTTCTTGGGGACGGAGATCGGCATTTCGGGAACTTCTGGCTCAAGAGGGACGGGGGGATCATGCCGTTCGACTTCGGTCTGGCAGACATCGGAAAGGCTCACGGGGCCTACCGAAACGAACGTCTTCGCGCAGCGATCCTGGAGGAACCAGCAGAAAACCTCCAGCGTTTGTTGAAAGAAGCAGAAGGCGCCCTGGGCCTCAATGAAGAAGCGCTTCGGCGAATTGACAATCCCAACTTTGAACAACGAACGTTTCTCAAGCAGATCGATCAAGCCCGCGATCATTTGAATCAGTTGACCAAAGTCGCCGACGGAGTTCCTTCGATCTACCGGGTTCCTGAATATCCCGAACCTCCAGACTTCAAGACCGCCCCTGCGGATTTTGCCGACTATGCACAAAAGCTGATGGAGAAGCACTGGCAACATGGAACTCGAACCTGGAATGATTTTGCGGGAGACTTCCTGGAGTCCGTGATCCGTCGTGAAGATGTCCTTCCCCACATCCAGCAACTCCAGAGACTCCGTCAGTCCGGAGAAATCGAAAGAGTTGTCCGCAAATCTTTGGCGGGTGCGGCCGAGGAGGAGATCGAGTTTGCAGTTCACATGCTCGAGGCTCGGGTTGACCACCTCGAAACGTTCTTCAAGAAGAAATTCTCCTCGGTGCCTGACGTCGCTTGCCTCCTCATTCCCTTGAATCGAAGCCTGAATCCTCTCGACAACCTTCTCGAAAATACAAGGATGGCCGCATGATCTCCGCGCATCTCAAAGGAGTCGCTCAACGACTCTATGTTTTCATGGCCCTCATCTTCATCGCGACATCACCCGGTCGCTCTCAATCAATGATTCCCGAGGATCCATCGGTCCATGCACTCAAGAAGCTCCACCCGGTGCTTGTCGAATACGTGGAGACGATGGGAATCCTCCCGGTCGATCTCACAGAATTGAAGAGACTGGGGTTCGTCCAGGACGCCAGGGTGCTCTTTCCTCCCAGGAGTCTTGCGGCCATCCTGAATCATTCCGACCATGAAGGACTGACTCCGTGGCGGGTCGTCAATCGAAAGATGGACGGCTACGTTCTCGTGAGCGATGAGGCCAGGGATCATCGGGTCTACGCTCTTCACGCGGACGGCCATGTGGAGATCTTTCGAGGATCTTTGTTCTCCTGGTACGGAAGCTGGCAAACCGAGTTTGACATCCCAAAGACCGCAACAGGAGATGAACGCGGCATCACCATCAAGGAGCTCAGCTTGTCGGTCTTCGAAGTTTCGACGGGAAAAGAGCGACCCGCCGTTGTGATTCACGGGAGTCCACTCGATGATTTCTATGGATCTCTTGGCGGATCGCGGCTTCTCAACGTCGGAGGCCATCAGGTGACGACGGTCCGGGCGCTGAAACGATTCCTGACCTCGCCTGCGGGTCGGCGCCTCGCCCGGGCACCACTCGAGGTGATTCGAGACGGAGAAATCGTCCAGGTCGGCCTGCAGAGACGATCCATGTCTCTTCCCCTTCCGCCCCGAAACCTGCTTCCCGAAGGTACGAAAAGCCCAGGAGCCGATCAAAGATCAACCCGGCAAGTGCAGGAGACTCCCACAGCGCGGACGGCTCCCCGATCGACTCCGGATGAGTCAACCACTCAAGCCAGCACAGAAGCCCGTCCTTCGAAAGAACTGGTAGAAGCCGCGAAAGGGGGAGATCTTGAAACAGTGCGCCGTCTCCTGAAAACGGGGGCGGATGTCGAATCAAAGGATAGCAGGGGACAGAACGCCCTCCTTCATGCAAGTTACAAGGGCCATCTTGGCGTCGTGCAAGAGCTGATTCGTGCCGGCGCGGATGTGAACATGGTTGGTTCGAGGGGAGAGACCCCACTTCTCGCCGCGGCGGACGGGGGGAATCCGGAAGTCTTGAAAGCACTGATTGCCGCAGGAGGTAATCGTGACTATCGAAATGACGGCGGTGCCACTCTTCTCGCTGCCGCGGCGAATCGGGGCGATATCGAGACGATCCGGACGATCCTTGATCTTGGCGTCGATGTCAACGCGAATCGATGTTTCCGACGAGGAATCCGGGTCGAGGCGACCGCCCTCATGATCGCCGCTTCTCGCCGTCGTGATGAGGCAGTGTCTTTTCTTCTGAGAAGGGGAGCGGCCGTCGATTCCGTGGGGGATCAGGGAATGACAGCCCTCATGGCAGCCGCCGAAGCGCGAGCTGACTCGGTCGTTTCCCTTCTTCTTGCATCCGGGGCAGACCCACGGCTCGTCGATGAAAGGGGCCGAACCGCTCTTGCAATCGCCAAGGACCGGGAATCGGAGAGATCCGTTCGGCTTCTGGAAAGCGCCATGCGTTCCCAGTAGATCAACCACCGGAGGCTAAGGTAGGTATGGACGAAGGGCCCGGATCAGATCATCGAGGGCCTCTCGGTCCCGGACCGATGCCGCAAGCTCATCCACAAACAGGATGCCAAAGCGCCTCCGCGCCCGATGTTTCAGATACGCGATCTCCCGCGGAGTCCGTTTCATTCGCTCGGCAAGATCCACGCTGCCAACACCGTCCGTCGCGAGCAGATCATCGAGGATCCGAGCGTAGGTCTCATTGCGGCCGCGGATCTTCTCGAGGCATCGATCCACGACAATCCTGACGATCGAGCTGTCAAATTCGGCCTCCGCGGGATCCGGCGCATCGCCTGGAATCGACTCCAAGACCTCTGCCGACTCCAACCCGGGAGGGCGCCTCTTTTTTCGATGCTTATGCTCGAGATAGTCGTAAACGTGACGACGAAGCTGGGTCTGAAGATAGGCTCGAAAGCACCGGATCACGGCAGCATCCCGGGACAACCATCCCTTCTCCAGACAACACGTGAGGTATTCTTGAACCACATCGGACGCCTCTTCCAGACTCACGGAGCCACCCGTTGCGGTGGTGAGAATCCGTCGCACGTACTGCTGCATTGCCGGCGTGTACTGGTGAAAAAGAAACCGCCAGCTTTCTTCCCACATCGGATCGTCACGATCATCCGGGGGCGGCACCAGGGAGCGCCGTGTTCGGATCAACGCCAATCGTTCTGTGTTCTCAAGAATTCCCATGGCTCCGGATTGTAATGAGATCGATGCCCTCTCACAAGCCAGGGGGCCTCCACCAACGATTGACGGAGAGGCGGGACTCGGCTAGGATCGCAACCGTAATCAGAGTTGTTCTTGCGGCAAACAATCCCAAGCGAGGGAAAGACAAATGGTCAGAACCGTCCAGGTCATCTTGTGCGTCACTCTCTGGATCGGAATCCAACCGCTCCTGGCGGAGGAAAACGACGTTGAGAAGCTCCGAAAAGAGCTGAACGAGATCGCCATCGTCGAAAAGAAGATGATGGTTCCCATGCGAGACGGCATTCGTCTTGCGACCGATGTCTACCGCCCAGAAGGCCTAAAAGGCCCGTTGCCAGCCATTTTCTGGCGTACTCCCTACAACTTCAACAAGCTGGGAGAGAGTCGGCTGAAGCTCATCATCGCCTCCATGAAACGGGGCTACGCTTTCATCATCCAGAACGAGCGGGGCAAGTTCTTCTCGGAGGGTGAGTGGGAGATTCTTGGTCTTCCTCGCACCGATGGCTACGACGCTCTTACCTGGATCGCCGCCCAGGAATGGTCCAACGGGAAAGTGGGTACCATCGGTTGCTCGTCTTCGGCCGAATGGCAACTTGCCCTGGCTGCGATGGATCATCCGGCTCATGCCGCGATGGTGCCCATGGCGTCCGGTGCCGGGATCGGGCGGGTCGGCCCCTTCTACGAACAGGGAAACTGGTACCGTGGCGGCGTCTATCAGATGCTCTTTGCTACCTGGCTCTACGGGGTGCAGAATACCCAGAGGCCTCGTCTCCCGGAGGGCCTACCTCGAGAAGATGTCGTTCGTCTCTCCAGCTATTTCGACCTCGCGCCTTCGATGCCCGAAGTTGACTGGAAGGAACAGATCAAACATCTTCCTCTGGTAACCATGATGGAAGCCGTTGACGGTCCAAAAGGCATCTATGCCGAGTTCATCCAGCGCCAACCAGATGACCCGGCCTGGTATGAAGGCGGTCTCTACCATGACAACGAATCCTGGGGAGTTCCCGCCCTGTGGTTGAACTCCTGGTACGACGTCTCGATTGGCCCCAATCTGGCGCTCTTCAACCACGCGATCAAGAACGGAGCCGATGAAGAGGTTCGCGACAATCAGTTCGTCGTCATCGCTCCAACACCTCATTGCCGGTTCCAGACGGACAAGAAGGAGACCCTTGTCGGCGAACGAAACATGGGGGATGTCCGGCTTGACTACGACGGACTGATCGCGCGCTGGTTTGACTTCTGGGTCAAAGGCGAAGACAACGGAGTGCTCGAAGACACACCGAAAGTTCAGTACTACACCATGGGATTGAATGAATGGCAGTCGTCCACCACCTGGCCCCCGAAGGACGCAAAGACGGTCAGCTGGTACCTCACGAGCAACGGCAAGGCCAACAGCCTCTTTGGCGACGGTGGCATCGTCGAATCTCCTCCAGAGGAGGATCATCCGGATCAGTTCTCGTATGACCCGACATTGCCTGTCCCGTCGCTCGGAGGCGGGGTCTGCTGCACCGGCGGGGCGGTCAAACCGGGTTCCTTTGATCAACGAAGCGTCGAAGTCCGCCATGACGTCCTCGTCTATACCAGCGATGCCATGAAGGAGGCAGTCGAAATCACCGGATCCATCGGGGTGACGCTCTATGTGTCTTCCGATGCAAAGGACACCGACTTCACGATCAAGCTCATCGATATCTATCCGGACGGAACCGCGTACAATCTGGAAGAGACCATTCAGAGGACCCGTTTCCGCAACGGCTATGACAAGCAGGTGTTCATGGAGCCCGGCGAGATCTACAAGCTGGAATTCAGTCCCCTGTCAACCAGCGCCCTGATCAGCAAAGGACACCGGATCCGCATCGAAGTGTCGAGCAGCAACTTCCCGCGCTTTGCCCGCAATCTCAACACGGGTGGCAACAACTGGGATGAGTCGGAAGGGGTGGTGGCCCGTAACAGCGTGCATCATTCCAGCGAGTACCCATCGCAGATCCGGCTACCGATTATACGTCGCCCCGAGACCCGGCAGTAGGGATAGCTACGATGTCACCCTTCAGCGCCTGGAACGAATGATCTTCTTGACCGGCTCCGAGAGAGCCTTTCCTGCGATTTCGTTGCCAAGTCGATTCCAGTGAGTATCGCCAAACTTGTAAACGGGCTCGACACGATGGCGATCCCTGAGTTCCTCGAGTGGATCAACGACGGGAATCTTGTTTTCCTCAAGAAGGGAACCGAGTCTCTTGTTCGGTCCATCTCGATCATAGTCTTCCGGGTTCCCTGAAAACTCTTCCATGACCCGGGAGAACAGATCATCGGAAACCTGAACTTCGTCCGGAATGAGGAGTACAAGAAGCCGCACTCCATCTTCTTCCAGCTCTTTTGCGAAGGTCAAGATCGCCTTTTCCGTCGCACGAAAGCCCCTTCTTACGTTCCCGTGGGGATCTTTGTCACACACGGACGCCCTGGCATTTTCGATGGCCAAGAAACCAGGGCTCCAATCATCTGGTTCCTTGTTGGTCTCGGTCTCTTCCGTTCCTTCCTGGGCATGAACCTGACTGGAAAAGAACCCACGAAGAAGGCGGTAAGCATGAGACCAGAAGAACATTCGGGCGAGCCTCCCTGGCGCATCCTGTGGATCGGTTAGCTCTCCATCCACCACGCGAAACCAGGTGGGTTCTCCGTTTTCGAGAATGTCACCGCCGATAAAGAAACCAAGAATCACGAGATCCGGCGAGAACTGGGCCACGAACTTCTTGTAATGCCCGATCTCTTGATGGGTATTATAGGCCGGGACTCCGCAGTTCATCACTTCGATCGGAAACGGGAAACCTCCGTCCGTAAGTTCCCTTTCAAGCACCTTGGGAAACACGTCGGCTTTCTCAACAATTCCGAAAGTGAAGGAGTCGCCGATCACGGCAATCCGGAAGGCATCTTCCTCCTTTTTCAAGGAGAACTCTCGATCTCTGAAGCCGATTGAATTTGAACCCTCGTCGGGAAGGTTGGGGCGAACCCGATGGCCAAGATCCTCATCGAGAAGGAAGATCCCCCGGCCCGCAAAAACAGAAATTTGCGGATTGAAGATGCGAACCGCGACCTCGGCGAGAGAAAGCCCAACGACTACGGCAAAGAAAGCCGTGATCATTCGAAACATCCATCGTCGTTTCTTGTTCGTCCCGCTTCTCATCTCGGATCAAATGTTTCCTTCAACTTGAGTCTCCATGAAGAGGCCGGACAGGAGTTACTCTTCCGAATGCTTGAGGCCCGCCTGCAGGGCAAGTACCGAGAAGCTGGTGGAGTAGAGCCAGGAGTACGTCGAACCCACGAAATCGATGCTCGACCCATCTTTCCACTGCGCCTTGATCAAATGTGGACGCAAACGGGCATGAAGGGCTTCCCGCTCCTGCGCTGGCAATTCCTCGATCACCCGGGCTGCATAGTAGTGGCCGAAGAAATAAAAGTAGCCGGCGTTCGCGTAGTAGGACTCATGTGGGATGGGCTTCATTCGAGCAACATCGAGAAACTTGTGTTCCCGAAAAAAGACATCAACTCCCTCCCGCATCCTCTCCTCGGTAGCCATCTTGGAGCCGGCCCGGCGAAGAGCCCAGTTGCAGACCTGGATCCGACTCAAACTCCCCTTCACCTGATTGATATGCTCTCCACCGTTGATCCGGGGAATCGGGTCAAGACCATAGGTGAAGGCTCCGTTGGGGAGGCGACATCGCTCCACATACTTCGTTGCCCGAGCAATCAATTTCGCGTCGACGGGCCAACCCAGTTCCTTTGCTCGAACAAGGGATGGCATCACGCAGGCCGTGGCAAAACTTGTCGACCAGGTGGGGCGACGAGAAACAACGATTCCTTCATAATAGCCCCAGCCACCCAGGGGATCCTGATTCTTCTCGAGCTGTTCGTAACACTCGATCCCTCGCCGTGTGATCCGATCTTTCCATTCCGGAGACTGAAACCGGGGGTCATCCGCAGCTTGCACCATCGTTTGGATGTAGTAGAGGCGGGTCCAGTTGTTGTCAATATCCCAATCGCTGCCGCGGAGAGGTAATGGGTTTTCGAGCAGCCAGGAGAGGCTCTTTTCGAGGCCTTCTCGAACTTCGGTCGTTTCCTCGACCGCAAGGAGCGCACTGCAAACAAGAGCACATCCCGCCATCTTCCACGCATAAAAGCTAGCGTTTGAATAGCCCTCTTCCCACAGAGACTCCACCGTGCTCGTTCCAAACGAACCATCCGGAAGCTGGGTTCGGAGGAGATATCCGATTGAACGATCAATCGACGCTTTGGCGTCTTCTTTTGTCATGGTGGCGGGCCCGATTTTCGGGTCTTTCACCTGGACAGTCGGAGTTTCTTCCTCCCTGGGTTCAAGAGTCAACCCCGGAACCGAGAGACAAAGAGAAACACAAGCCGCGATGACCCCGTACCACGCAAGGCGAGCCATCACTTTTCATCCTCCTCATCGTCTTGAGGATCT
The DNA here is from genome assembly GCA_029260825.1 of Planctomycetota bacterium. Taxonomy (GTDB): domain Bacteria; phylum Planctomycetota; class JACOTG01; order JACOTG01; family JAJDCM01; genus JAJDCM01. Next base: position 15,955 of record JAJDCM010000315.1, read on the forward strand.
TCGTTTCGAAGCTTCGAAATCTCGCGCCGCAGTTCCTCCATGCCGTGCTTCGCTTTCAGTTCCTTCAGCTTGCGGGAAAGAACCTGCTCTTCCTGCTTCGACTTCGCCTTGCGAAGATCGCTCATGGCATTACTAACCGCAACCGTTCGCTCTCGTAATGTCTTGGGAAGTTCATGGTCGGTGAGAGTTGCATTATCTTTCTGTCTCATCTCAAGGTCGCTCTTTGCAAACTGAAGCCGCTTCTGCCCCCTCTGCAAAACAAGCTCCTTGGTGAGGGTTGCGATCTCTTCCTTCTGGTACATGACCTCGAGTTCGTGAAGCTCTTGACGCTGGGCTTCCATGTTCCAGGTCGCCCGCTCAAGCCCGAGGTTGGACCGGGACAACTTCATGGGACTCTCCACATCCTGGAAATGCTGAAGCGCCTCCTGGGTATTCTTCAGCTCCCGTTCAGCTTTTTCGATCGATTCCTCCGAGGCCCGTTCCGCAACCGCCGCATTGAGAGCTTCGATTTCTCTCTCGAGCTCCGCATAGTGCAGCTGCTGTTCCTTCTTTCGAAGCTTGTCGACCTTTTCCTCGGCCTTTTTCTTTGCGCTTTTTTCCTTCGCTTTGGCGGATTTGGCAGCATCTTCTTTGGAATCAGACTTCGAGCCCGTCGACTCAGCCTGTGACGATCCACCTTTCCGGAAACTGGCGCATCCGCTTGCAGCCACCAGCGAGAGCACCAACACCAGAACAAGACCTCTGTTTCGCACCATGACGACTCCGGAAGAAGGGACATTGAATGGGAACGATCCATCATACCGGTCCCGATTGTAGGGTCTATTCTCCTGGATCCAAGTTTGTGAAACAAAAAACCCCTTTCGGCTGGGATGGCCAAAAGGGGTTGTGCAAGAGGTCTCAATCGTTGACAGGCTCAGGGGAAGATGGTCTGGGAGTAGACATCTGAAAGCTCAAACGCTCCTCCAGTGAAACAACCAGCCTGGAAGCGGGGTGTCTGGAAGATAAGGTTCGAATTGTTCGGGACACTGATCTGAATCGCGGCATCCCCATTTCCATCCAGAGGAGCATCCGGGCCGCTAAAGCTATTGGCGATCGTAACGACACGAGGTCCAAGACCGATTTGAACCCCTTCGTACATCGCCGATCCGGTGCGAAGACTCGCCACAAGGAAGTAGTCGCAGTTGGGAGTTCCACAGACCGTGATGGTCGGAGTACGACCGATTCGAATCCTCGAAGCGGTGACCTCAGGAGCATTGTCCAGCGTGATCGCATTGGAGAGAGTCCCGGTACCGTAGATGGTGGTCACCGTGATGTCATAAGTCCCGGGAGCGATCGAAGGAACATCCACCACGAGAGCCGTGGTTCCTTGCACTTCCGTTACGTTGGCAAGAACACCACCGATCCGCACGTTGTTCGAGCCAAGGCCCCGGCGGAAGTAGCGACCGTCGATGGTGATCGGTTCTCCGCCACAACGGCCCACTACAGAGGGAACAGTCGCAGTAAGAACCGGAGCGATTGGAGCATCAAATCCCTTGAGCTCGGCAACATCGGCCAGAATGTCCACGTTGGGGGTGCCGTTGCTCAGATTCCCATCGTCGTCATCGTTAAGAAAAACTTCAAAGATCGCCTGGGGCTGATCTCCAGGATTGCTGATGAAGGTCGGGAAGACAGCTTGCTCTGCTTCGTCCGCTCCGACGGAAGCTCCCAGCTGGTTCACCAGACGAGCTCGAATTCGCCAGGCAAAGCCCATCCAGATCTCTCCTTCACAGTGAGACCCGCCACCACATTCGTCCCCAGGAAAAGTCCGGCTATTCGATCCATTACGAATCCCTTGACCTGACCCCTGGAAAAACCCGGGTCCGATGATGGGGTCACCCTGCATGTACATGGAGAGAATGTCGCCATTGCCCTCGCTGATGCCTCCGTTGACGATTCCCCCGTACAGGTCGTCGTACTCGTGACCGAGCTCATGGGCGACAATACTTCTGAACGCGGTGTTATTGCAACCACCACCCGAGCTGTAGTAGTTGGTGATGCCGTTGTAGAAAGCGTTACAATTCGAGTTGCGGTTGACCGTGGCAGTGGTTCGGCGATCGACCCGGGTCGCATTCGGCAGAACCGACTTGAAGTAGTTGTGAACCTTGGTCACCTGAAGGAACGCGTTCACCTGGGCCACATCGAATTCAGCGCTACTCGTGGGATTCAGAACAATCGTTCCCGGTACCCCTGGAGTCAAAACGGCAGAATCGGAGATCTCTCCGCCGGCAAGGTTGTCAACTTGAACCCAGCGTCCGAAGACGCCGACCGAAACCGTGACCGGGTTGGATCCTCCGTGAGAAATGACAAAGTCCCCGTTCACGTCCGTGTTGGCGGAGTTTCCACCCTGGACGGAAACTCGAAGCTGGGGCATGGGCTGGGTCGTGATGTTGCTGAAGGCCTGATCGGCCAGAGCCCGCCCATCCACGTGTCCCTCGACATTCACGTGGTAGACCTCGTTCGACCCTCGAACAATCTCACCCGTCTCACTATCGATGAAAGCGACAAAGTGGTAGGGCTCACCATAGAGCATGACCCCGACCTTCCAGGTCAAGCGAGCAGCACTCGTCACCGGATCTTCGATGAAGACCAGCTCGGGCTCATCGTGAACGAGGCTTGCTCCCGTTTCTTGAATCACCGACATGGTGGCGGACAGAAGAATGTCACGAGCCACCACGGAAGGCACAACTGCCCGGGGATTCTGCGGAAGAAGATCCATCGTTCCCCGCATGTTGAAGTGGGGAAGTCTTCCATCGTGATCAACAAAGAAGGTGATCTGGCTTCCCTCGATGGGAATCCCGTGACGTTGCTGTCGGAAGACAATAATCTGATGCTGGTCCGTGGCGACCGCGTAGTCAAGCTCCGTGTCAATCCCTTCAAAACCAAAGAGATCGACATTTTGGGTCATGAACGAGCGAGTTGCCTCGACGGCAGCTTCCTGAGTCGAAAACGGAGGAAGCAAGGGATAAGCCTGGCTGACCGCTCGGCTCGGGCGACCTGTTTCTTGATCCCACAAAATGGACCAATCGCCGTGCTGCTCCAGGAATTGCTTCCAAACAGGCCGTTGAGAAAGTTCGGCCTGGAAATCAAGATCGACCACGACCTCTTCAACAGGCTGTTGCCGTTGAGACAAAGTGGGGACAACCGCCTGAACCGGGTCCGGAGAACCCAGGAAAAGAGCAAGAAGAGTTCCGCCGGCAAGGCACAGCGAACCCTTCGTAATCTTGCTACAGGGGCGGAAACGTCGAAAACGGCGTTGCATTCAGTTGACTCCTTTCAAAGCGTCAAAAGCGGACCCGACCTTCTACTTAAATAAACAACCCTTGACTCGCAAGTTTGTTTTGTTCTGAGACATCTCGTTCATCTGGAAACACATCTGTCGAACGGGTCGAAGAGACGAGTGAAGTGGGGGAGGGTTCCCTTTTCAGTGCAATCAGTAACTTCAGATCTTGAGAGACCCACAAGCTGATGCGGATGGGAATCTTGAAAGTCTGGTGGTCACAAGATCAACGAATTCGCCGTCGCAGCGAAATCGGAAGAGCTACCTCGCCAATCCGCTTCAACGCGGTGACGAAAGACGGCATTTGCATGTCTGGAATTCTAGGGTCTCGACCACCTTCTTGGTTCCGAGTCAGTTCGACTGAAAACTGACTGATTTGCACCCTGGGAGTGGAACATTGTAGTACATCCCGCCTGGAACCGCTACCCCCGAAGGTCTTTCAGCTTCCTCGGTTCGAGCCAATTGACAGCGATCTTGACACCCGATCACAAACCGAACAAATCACGGCTCGGGTGCTTTCGCCTTGGGCGAGGCACACTCGGGACAGACCAAGAGATCCGCGAACTTCAGGAAGAACCCAAGAGCTCCTCGGGAGCGTCTCGAGGTGCGCGGTGAAGATAGACAACTCTCCTTGCGTATGGAATCTCGATTCCCTCCTCGCCGAATTTCTTGTAGATGGCCGTATTCAGGGCATCGATGACCCTTCCCCGCAAGACCGGTTCATCGATCCAGCACAGGAGCTGAAGACGAAGACCGGATTCGTCGAACGCTCGAAAACGAACCCGGGGCGCAGGATCAGAACAGACTCCCGAAAGAGCAGCTGCCGTATCGAGCAGGACTTTACGCACCTGGTCGATATCCGAGCCATACGCCACTTGAATGGTGATTCGAATCCGTTCCTTTTGGTGAGGACCACCGCTTTCGTTGGTGATCTTCGCATTCCCCATCGTCGCATTGGGAATGGTGATCTCGATGTCGTCCCGGGTAAGCAGGCGGGTGCTGCGAATCCCGATATGGGTCACCCTTCCCCGATCTCCTCCGTCCAGGACAACGAAATCTCCGTGCTTATAGGGGGCATCGGCAAGAATGAACACCCCGGCAAAGAGGTTCGCAAGGGTATCCTTGGCAGCAAAGCCAACCGCAATCCCCACAATTCCCGCAGAAGCAAGCCAGCCGGTAACATCGATATCCCAGGAAAGAAAGAGGCAATAGGCTCCACCCAGAACCAGAACCACCCGACACAAATTGTCGAACAGCGTAACCGTCCCCGGCTGGATGAACTCGTATCGATCTTGCTGCTCACAAAGCCATTTGAGGAGAACTTTGCTCAATCGCATCGCGTACGTGATCCAGATCAAGACCACCAAGCTCTTGAGAATGGCCGAGGCGATTTCCCGGGGGCGGCCCTCGGGAGCCCCGATCATGAGGGCATACGCAAGACCGATGAGGACAACCGTGAAGAAGATCGGACGATGACTGATCTTGAGGATCTGATCGTCAATCTTCGTGCGGGTCCGCTGGCAGGCCCTGGACACCACGCGACAGAGGATCCAATCGAGGATCTTCCCCGCCACGATCGCAAGTAAAATGGCCACAACCGCCTGCAATCCCTTGGATTCACCCAGGGAAGATAAAGCTTCTTGCAAGATGTCCATGTGCCGGGTCCTCCAGAGCTTCATTCACCCGGTCCCGTATTTTCCGCCGGAACCGAACCGTGTCGTATTTGCAATCAAAAGCAAATGATCTATCATCCGTTCACCTCGACACGAATCAATGGACCCTTCCGCTTCGCGCTCCTGGAGCGTCAACACCCAGGCTGAGATGACCTCGGTTATGAAATCCTCCGAAACAACCGTTCTCTCCCAGCTACCGGTGGGGAAAACAGCAAAAGTAGTGAGTGTAACCCTTGAAGGAACCTATGGTAAGCGCCTGAGAATCATGGGGTTCATCGCAGGAACCTACGTGTCCGTTGTGCGCTGTGCTCCGCTCCAAGATCCAAGGGAATATGAGTTGCGAGGAACTCGGATTTGCCTGCGAAACGAGGAGGCCCGCCATGTCCAGGTCATTGCGATCTGAACCGGGCCATCCCATGTCTCCCCAAGATTCCAATATGACAAACAACGCGCCCGCCCAAGAACCCGCAAAAAGGCTCCACTTTGCCCTTGTAGGAGCCCCCAACGCGGGAAAATCCACCCTGTTTCACGCCCTCACCCGGGCCCGCACCAAGATTGCCAATTTCCCGGGAGTTACGGTCGATGTCGTACGCGGGGAAGTCAAGCTCCCGGACCAAACCCTGGACATATCGGATCTTCCGGGAGCCTATTCCCTGGATCCCATCAGTCCGGATGAGGAGATTTCTGCTCGGTTCATCCGGGGCGAGCTCACAAAGTCGAGACGACCGGATGCGGTCATGGTGGTCATCGATGCCACGACCCTGAGTCGCTCGTTCCCGCTCGTATTTGAAGTGCTGGCTCTTGGTCTACCGACTCTTCTGGTTCTCACCATGACCGACGAGCTGCAAGCTCGAGGAGGGGGCATCCAAACCGGCATTCTGAGTCGCAAGCTCGGAATCCCCGTGGTGGGAGTGGTGGGTCATCGAGGAATCGGGGTCGATGAGCTGAAGGGATTTCTTTCAAAGCCCGAGGATTGGCCTCGCACTTCCCTCGATCCTGGTGCGACCCCGGAGGAACGGTTTTCCCTTGGCGACACAATTCTTTCAGAGTGCCTCACCGAGCCCCGGAAGAAAAACACATCCACCGATCGTCTCGATCGCATTCTCTTGCATCGCATCCTGGGTCCCATCATTTTCTTCGCGCTGATGTTCGTCTTCTTTCAAGCCATGTTTTCCTGGGCGGAAGCTCCCATGTCCTGGCTGGAGAGTCTCATCGGGCTGATCGCGGACGGAGTCAATGCGGTCGTTCCGAGCGGATTCCTCCGGAGCCTGCTGGTAGACGGGGTCATCGCGGGGGTTGGAGGGGTCATTGTATTCATCCCTCAAATTGCGCTTGTCCTGCTCATGATTCACTTCCTTGAGGGGGTGGGATACATGGCTCGCGCGGCATTCGCCGTGGATCGGCTGATGGGTTGGATGGGACTCGAAGGGCGCTGCTTCGTCTCGCTTCTTTCTTCTTACGCCTGCGCGATTCCCGGGATCATGGCCACCCGAAGTGTTCCGGATCCCAGAAGTCGATTGGCGACGATTCTGGTCGCTCCTTTCATGACCTGCTCGGCACGCCTACCGGTCTACACTCTCTTGATTTCGGGCTTCGTTCCGGACAAGCAGTTCTTTGGCATCGTGAACCTCCGAGGAACCGTCTTCTTCAGCCTTTATCTTCTCGGCGCCGTCTCCGCCGTGCTCGCAGCCGCTGTCCTGAAGCGTGGAATGATCAGAGGCAAATCGCTTCCGTTCGTGATGGAGCTTCCTCCGTACCGGCTTCCCCGGATCTCCGTGACACTGCGCCAGGTGTGGTGGGGCGTCCGTGCCTTTCTCAAGAAGGCCGGCTCGATGATCCTGATGGCCTCCATCATTCTCTGGGTTCTCCTCTCTTATCCCAAACCGGAAAACATGGATTCCGTGAATGAAGACAACGGCACGACATTAGCCGAGGAAGCTTCGACGCCGACGGAAGAACCGGCTTCGGGGGTTGATTCCGAGAGCTTGTCCAGATCAAAAGTCCTCGAGGGAAGCTATGCCGCAACGATTGGTCGAGCGATCGAACCTGCCCTGGCCCCTCTCGGATTCGATTGGAAGATCGGGGTTGGACTGATCGGAAGTTTGGCTGCCAGAGAAGTCGTGGTGGCCACCCTGGCCCAGATCTACGCGGTTCAAGAGGAAGAGGAAGAGGAAGAAGATGCGCCAAATCTGGCGGCGCGGATGGCGCGAGAAATCAACCCGAAAACGGGAAAGCCCGTGTACGATCTGGCAACGGTCCTATCGCTTCTCGTGTTCTTCGTCTACTCCCTCCAGTGTATTTCGACCCTGGCCGTGATGCGCCGGGAAACCAACGGCTACAAATGGCCGACGTTGGCATTCTTCAGCATGCTCGCCATTGCTTACGTGGCAAGCTTGATCACTTACCAGGTCGCCTCACGCTGCCTGTAGCCGCGGCGGGAAGGACCGACCCGTGATCCCGCGAGGGAGCCGGTCCGTCCCACATCGGCGTGACGATCCATCAGGGGCAGGTTGTTACCAGAGAGAGATCCAGATCCAGGGCGTGACCGATGTCGGACGCATTGGCAACCGATTGCCGGCAGTTTTGAGAGTCAGCCGCCAGGTTGTTGGTGAACTCGTGAACGACCACGAGGATGTAGTTACCACGGGGTGTGGCAAAGGTCTGGCTCGGCATCGAAACCGATTGGTTCGGACCCACCGATGCCATGTTCATGGCGACGATTGTTTCATTCCGGTCGATCTCACAGTTTCCATTGGCATCACCATAGACATACCAGCTCGTGGAAACATAGCCGGTGGAAGGACCCGAGTCGGATCGATCGAGACCAAAACTCACCTGAAGTGACGCACCATCACCTCCGCCCACCAGGAACGGAAGCCCCATGATGAACTGGTTGTGGCCCGCAAGATCGTTTCCCGACCGGGCAAAAACCCCGCTTCTGCCACCATTCGAAAACCGACGAACCGAATCAGCCTGACTGTTGCGGGATCGAAAATCGAAGGACATCCGCTGATCTCCGCCGTTGAACTCATAACGAGACTTACCGGAGGAAGACGCGGTGGCGCGAGTTGCACAGCGTGCACGCAGGCTTTTTCCGACTCGGACCCCCACTTCACATCGACCCGCGAAAGAATTCGAAGTCGTGTTGAGAGGGATTCGTCGATCAAATTCGCAAGTATCTTCCCGGAGGCAGGTTCGATCCCCGGAGGCAAGGCTCGCCGTCGCTCGCAAAGTTCCCTGGACACCAGCATTGCAAGATGGATAGAGAAGAAATTCGGTCGCCGTTGCCGAACCGCCGATCAGGCCCACAAATCCAAAAGTGATGAGACAGGTCCTTAGCCCTTTTTGAAACATCTTTATGCACCCCATTTCAAGTTGCTTTGAAAGCCGCGGCGGCGTGTCGGCTTGCTCGTCAGAGTCGCGGCACACCCTCTCCGGGTGTGAATCCACGACATCCGTTCCTGATTCATGGTGTCGAGGAGGTGAGAATGGTTCTAAAAAAATTCTGCCTGGTCCATCCTCAATTGCCCCGAGGGGGTCACGATCTCGAGCTCGTCGTAAAACTGGGCTCGATCAATGACTTCTCCGAAAAGGGCGCAAACGATGAGGGCAAATCTCCAGTCTTCGCCCCAGAAAGCGAAAATGCACGGCATTCCCAGCCCAACAAAGAGCCGAAGAAAACCAACAAAGATGCGCCTCCCGCTTCCCGGGTGACTGCCTTGCCTCAAGACGTAGAGGACTCCCTTGACTCCCGCAAGAAGGACGAGCGGTACTGGAGATCCCAGGATCGCCACGAGCGCAAATCCGCCCACCAGGACCGTTGAGCCACTGTGGAATCCGATGGATCGGGTCGTCGCCGCTTTCCCATAAACCTGGTCCATGGAGACGAGAGCAAGAATCCCCAGAGGCATCGCAAGAAGAGCCAGACTCTCGGAGAGAATCGAAAAGCCGACCCAGGGGGCGAGTACTTGAAGCCCTCCCACGAACAAGAAAGAGGAAACAAACAGAACCTCACGGCTCAGCCAGGATCTCCTCCAGTTCAAGATCGCCCGGTAAGCTCGCAGAGGTTGCCCGAGATGGAAAGTGCTGAGAGCCATCGCAAGAAAACCGGGAACCAGAAACACCAGAGGATGGAGAGATTCTCCGCGAAGAAACAAACCCGCGAAGGAACCCACCAGGACCGCGATGATGAAGGTGAAAAGAAGAAGGGTCCATTCGGACCGCAAGGTGATCTTGGATGGAGGGGGGGGAGGTGAGACCGGGGAGAAAAACGGCTCGTCTCCTGCCGTCTTCGTCGATTCACCCCGGAATGGAACGAACTCGATGGCCGGTCCAAGATCGGATTCGGGAAAACCAACCGGGCGGGCCGTTGCTTCTTCAGCCTGCTTTCCCCGGTGATCCTGGAGCCCCAAAGCTCCGGTCGGGCAGTAGGAAACGCACGCAGGAGCAAGCCCCACCTCCTGCCGATCATGACAGAAGTTACATTTGTACATGACACCGGTCATCTCGACAAAGCTCGGGGCATCAAAAGGACAAACCCAGGAGCAATAGCGGCACCCCATGCATTTATCGGCATCGATCGTTACCGCGCCGGTTGACTCCTCTTTCGTGAAGGCCAGGGCAGGACAGTTGATGAGACAGGCAGGAGTCTCACAGTGATTGCAGGCAAGCGATAGATGAATCACCGGAATGGATGGAATGTTCGCCGAATTGGTGGTGTGAACGGTCCGCCACGCGGCATCGATCGGAAGCTCGTTCTCGATCTGGCAGGCAAGCTCGCAGGCATGACAGCCCGTGCAAAGATTGAGGTCTACCCGGAAGGCCTTCTGCATCAGTGGACCCTTGCCACTTCCACAAGATTGTCATGAAACGCGGCGCCATGGCCCATGTCCGTTTCTCTCGCCTTGGAAAGAAAATTGACGCCGCCCCCTTCCGAGATCCACCATCCGTTGGTGATGACCGCACAGCCAACCTTGAGTGATCCATCGATCTCCACCGCAAGAGTCAGTTCGCCCCGGTCATTGAACACGCGGGCCTGATCTCCTGGGTCGATTCCGCGACTTTCAGCATCCTCCGGATGAAGCATCATGACAGGCTTTGGACTCAACCTCCGAATCATCTCGAGGTTGTTGAACTGAGAGTGAATTCGATTCTTGGTATTGGGAGTGAGAAGGACGATCGGATACGGGTTCGATCCGGTGTTCTTCCCACCCCTCGATTCCACCGGCTCGGTGTATCGCGCAAGAGGATCCACGTTCCAGCGCTGGGTCGCTTCCTCGGAGAAAAGCTCGATCTTGCCACTCGGCGTGGAAAAGGAAAGATCCTCAAAGACGACATCCTCGCTCCCCGGTGCGAGGATTGGTCCTTGATCCAATCGATCGAGCGAAAGTCCGGAGAATCTGGAAAGCCGCTTTTCCAGATAATCTTCGACTTCGTGATCGGCAGGGCCGGGGAGAACCCCCGCATACTCGGATTCGGAAAACCCCAACCGGCGAGCAAGCTCCCAGTAGATGACGGTTTCCGGTTTCACCTCACCCGGTGGATCCAGCAGCTTGCGCTTGATCTGCACATAGGCGTGCCAGTAGGCGTTGATGACATCGGTTTGTTCAAAGAGAGTCTTGGCGGGAAGGATGAGGTCGGCTTCTCGGGCCGTATCCGTCATGAACTGATCCACGACAACCCTGAATTCGAGGGAGCGAAAAGCCTCAAGGACCGAATGCGTTTCCGGATTCTGGGTCACCGGGTTTCCCCGCTCCACCCAGATCATCCGGAGTGGGGGATCCTGGGCCTTTTGCATATCGTGACCAAGGCATGTGGTAGAGATCGAAACCCGAACCTTCGGGTCAGGTTCCGCCGGTGGATACAACGAGATCGGGTCCTGCTCGTCAGAAAAGATGTGACTTTGTAAGTTCGCGAAGACCCAACCGGCTCCTCTTCTTCCGATGTTTCCTGTGATTGCCACGAGGGCCAAGATCGCCCGGATGGATTGTCCGCTGTTGGAGTACCGCTGCATCCCGTAACCACAGTTGATCGTCATGGGCTTGATCGAACCCATCATCCGGGCGAGCTCTTCGATGGAAGAGACCGGAACGTCACAAATTCGAGAGACTTCTTCCACGGAGGTGGAAAGGGCAAGTTTGGCAAACCCGGAATAACCCAGTACGTGCTTCGAAATGAACTCGACATCAATCATCTCGTCCCGGATCAGCAAATGGGAAAGAGCAAGGGCAAGAGCTCCATCCGTCCCGGGCCTGGGCTGGAGATGAAGGTGTGCTCGCTCGCAAGTTTGAGTGCGTCTTGGGTCAATCGTGACGAGTGTTGCTCCGGCCTGAAGGGCTTGATCCACGAAGACCATCTGATGAATATTCGTTTCCGCCGCGTTCTTTCCCCACAGCACGATCAATCGAGAACGGGCAAGATCCCAGGGAGCGTTGTGTTTATTCTCACCCAGAGTCAGGCGTGTGGCCTCAAGGCCCGCCGGCCAGCAAAGGTCGCCGTAGGTGGTGGTACATCCCCCGAAAAGCTTCCAGAAATTCATTCCAACTTCGTTGAGGATACCCTTCGTTCCGCTTCCCGAGTAATACAAGATGCTCTTTGGCCCCGATTCCTCGCGGATGCGAAGTAGATTGTCGGTGATCAAAGAAAGAGCGTCATCCCAGGAGATTTGATGAAACTCCAGGGTCTTGCGGTCCCGCAGGAGCGGGTGAAGAATGCGATCCTTTGCGTGAGCCCGCTCGACATAGCTCAACCCCTTCAAGCAAACACCCTCGGGGGTGGCCCGGTTTGACGACAAAGGCTCGATGCGGCGGATGCGCCCCCCCTCGACGTGCACCTTCATGGTGCAAGTGCTGTAGCAGTTTCGCGGGCATGACGTGATGTGTTCGGACATTCGAGGTTCTTCTTGCGAGAGAGGTCGCCCTCGAATCTCACCACATTCTCTCCCTCAATGCAATCCTTGCTCCCAGGACGGGTTTCGCAAAATAAATCGGCGCTTCACGATTTCGTGTGGGTAACGAACCAATCACGAGGCATCTCGAGACTCGAACACAAGAAAAATGGGAATGATCCCTGGAATTGAGTCTTTCACACAACTCTCAACGCCTGCTCCCTACAGCCTCCGGCTCTGAGCATGAGCTGGAGGGAGAGGGAGCAGACCGCCTTATGACCTTTTCACTCGCACGGATCGCAAAGTTGGAGTTCTCGTGGGGAACGGACAGGGCGGATTCAAGCCTCGTGGTACCGATCAAGACACAAGTGACGATCCCTTTCCGGTGGCCATCGGCGACTTCAATGAAGACGGCCATCTCGATTTCGCAACTGCGAGCACCGGATTTTCCTCCATGGGCGGTGGGGTGGTGGTCTGGTTTGGAACCGGGCTCGGGACATTCATCAACCGTTTGGATCTTTCCGCCGGCGTCCGGCCGGGAGCCATCACCGCGGCCGATGTCAACGAAGACGATCATCCTGGACCCGAACGCCGCAAACGGACTGGCTACCATGACAAATGGCGTTACGGTTCGATCTCTTTGAAGATGGCGGTGGATTCGTCCCATTGAAGCCGGCCGTGATTTTTCCGGACCCAATCCCGATACAATTTGACAGACGCGTCATTCTCATCGGGATCGATGGTTGCCTGAAAGGGAAATCGGACCTCGGTGTGGGCTGAAAAATGCTCGTGAGCTTCTCGTCGAACCAGAACAACTTCGCCCTGGTCCATCAGATCCACGAGAATGCTGAGGCCCTTGGCGCTTCCAATTTCCAGCAAGGCCTCACCGATCTCGACCCGGATAAACTCGTCTTCCTCGTGCTCGACCGCGGAGGTAAGAGCGGAGACAGTCTCCGGAGAATTCACCATTCGCAAGCAACGAACAGCAGCCTCCCGTACCTCATCGTATTCATCCAAAAGTAGCTCGTGAATCGAAGCGATCGCCTCTCGATCCTCATAGATAGAAACCAATTCCAACATTTCCACTCGCACTTCGGGCTCCGGATCGTGAAGCAGAGTTCTCTTCAGGGAAGAGAGATCCCGCCAGGAATCAGGAAGCTCTCTCAACGAACGCACTGCAAGCAGACGTTCGTTCTTGGCCGGGCATCTCAGCATTTCAAAGACACTCTCGTCCTCTTGATTTCTGAAGAGGAAAGTCATGAACACGAAGCCAACGACCCCGACCAAACCGATCGCCACCCGGGTTGCACGGCGGATTCGATCCGGTCCGATCAGCAGATAACGAACCAGCGCCGCAACCACGAGGAGAGCACCAAAGGTCAAAACAATGGTTGGCCCCGACGGAAGGTCCTGGTCATAGGAGATCACGACTCCGACGAAACTGGCAAATGTCCCTACCGTCCATCCCAGAAGTAGCCGGGGGAGGACCCTCTTGGCAAATAGCATGGCCACGACCGCGGGAATTACCAGGAAGGAGAACACCAGGAGAACTCCCGCAATCGCCACCGAGCTCGTCACGACGAAGCCAAACGAAATGTAAAAGAGGAAGTCCCAGAGCCGGACACGGCCCCCCTCACGTCGCAGAGCTTCCGGATCTTTTGAAAGAGCAAGAAACCGCCGGCGAAAGATCCAATGAAAGGCTCCGATCACAGCATACAGGATTCCCGTGCCAGCAATCGTCTCTCCTCGCACCCAGAGGATGCTTCCCGCGAGGAGATTCCGCATCTCTTCGGCACCATGGGGAAGATGGGAGCTCCCGAGAATTGTTGCCGCAAGGGCCACCGCGTAGGTGATTCCGATGATCGCCTCGTGAGGAATCTTCTCATGCCGCATTCGAGTGATCGAAAAAACCGCCGCACCCACGAAGGCAAACAGGAGAGAGTACCCCTTGATCGCCCACGGATCTTCATGCAAGTGATATCCGAGAAGGATCCCGTACACGGCTCCAAAAGCCGCGATCTGGGCAAGAGCCAGGTCTACAAAAATGACCTTTCGCTCGATGACATGGATCCCGAGATAAACATGGATACCGGCGAGGAGCAGGCACGCGAGGAACGGATAACCCATCGATTGAAGGAGAGCTTCCATCCTATTCAACCGACTCCTTGAGAAGATGAAGAATCGATTCCAAGAACATGAAGTAATCCTGCCCCTCCAGGGGGACCAGCGAGGCCGTGATCACTTCAGCCCCGACTTCTCTCGCGACCGCATCGGCGACTTTTCTGTCGTAATAGGTCGCCATGAGGATGGTCTTTATCCCCGAATCCTTCATGGTTTGAATGACTCGGTCCCGGTGTCTGGCAGAAGGGGGAATACCGGGTTTCTCCTCCAAGGTGAGTGCAATCTCGAATCCGAATCGAGCGGCAAGGTAGTCCCATGTCTTGTGGTAGGTCACGATCTTCTTACCACGCAGCGGAAGGAAAAGAGCTAACCAGCCGCCAAGATCCTGGATCAGTTCCTTGCGCTCAAGATACGGAAAAAGCTTCTCCTGGCGGGCAAGCCGGTTCAGCTTCCGGCTTCCGAGGGCTTTGATCAGTTTCTCGCCGTAGAGTGCGGTGTCGAGCTTGTCCAGAAGGGCGTTTAACTTCTCTTCGTTCCTCTTCACCTCCTTCGGATTCACTCGATCAAGGCCGTCCTTGATGTTCTCCGCCATCTTCCGCACTCGAACCGGGTCCAACCAGATATGAGGGTTTCCGTAAGGATGAATATCCCCCGCAGCTCGGCTCAAGACCTCGGGCTTTTGAACCGTGGGGACTCCTTTCGAAGAAATAACGCGCCCCGACTGGCCCAGCAGGATTCCGGGATTGCCCGCACCATCGATGACCTTCTGCGCCCACAACTCCAGCTGGAGGCCGACTTCAACGAACAGATCCGCCTCCCGGGATCGCTTCATCAGCGTCGGACGAGGCTGGACGAAATGAGGATCCTGACTCGGATCAGCCAAAGTCACCACGTGAACGGAGTCACCTCCAACAGATTGGACCAGGTCCGACAAAACGGTCAAAGTCGTAACAACTTCAATCTTTTCCTCCGCTCTTGACGGAGTAACCAGGAGAGAAGACAAACTCACAGCTAACAACCCGCCCCACACAAGAGCCAGGTGGTTCAATGCAATTCGCGACATGACCCATCCTTTCTAAAGATTGGCCCAGTAGGGATGAACCGGGTGGGACCCAAAAACAAAGTTAGCCTCAACGAAAAAACTATCAAGGTTATCGAGCGCCTTGATATCTCCGATTCCTCTCTCGTAACCAACACGCAGGCGTAAGAACTCCGTCGTGTAGTGGCTGAGATAAATCGCATAGTTCTGTTGCTCGATCTGGTCATCAAGGAGAGTCTCGGTATAGTCGGCTCGCCCTCCAAGATAGAGATTACTGTTCAGCTGGACTTGAGCCCAGACGAATCCACCGAACGGATGGCTGCGGGGCGACCCTCCTGCCTGATCAATACTGGCGTAGTAAAGCTCTCCGCCAAAAAGATGAGACCGACCGGAGCCGCCACCCTGAGGCCTCCATTGATAGTTGAAATCCAGCCCCCAAAGCCGAGTATCAAGGCTTCCTTCTTGATCGTACTTTCCCTGATAAGTAGACGCTCCAATCTCGAGGGTCTGCTCGGAGGAAAGATCAAAGAACCATCCAAGACGTCCCACAAAAGCGAGATCATTGGATCGATTCTGGTCGGCTACCGGGAGACCTCCGCCGTTCACGACCTGAAGCGTGAACTTCAAGGAGTTGTCATCACCGGGTGTCGGGAGAAACATATCTCCCGACACACCCTCCCGGACGAAACCTTCCTCACCAAGGAAGGTTTGAAGAGAAGGGGGGCGGGTGGTCCAGGGAAGGTCATGAGTGTGCAGACGATTCACCCGGCCAAAGACCGATCGAAACCTCCCGGCAGTCACCGTCAAACCGAGGGGTGTTTTCTCCAGGCCGGGAATCTTCTTGAGGACCAGATAACCTTCTTCAACGACAGTTTCGAACTCACCTGGTGCTTCGGATTCGATTGCAACGGTCACCACCCCGTCCGCGAACGGACTGATCGCGGCACGAAAGTCGAGCTCGGTTTCACGAAGAAGAAAGCGATCGTCAATCCGATCTCCTTCTTCATTGAAAACTTTCTTGTCATCAAGCCGCCCGATGAAGTTCCCGAAGATCGTGATGGAAGGATTCAGTGCAGAGAACGACTCGGTAACCTGGTCCCAGGTGGAAGGGGTGGACGATTCCAGCCCATCGACCTCCTCTTGAAGCTCATCGATTTGAGCCTGAAGCTCGTCGATCTCCTCACCATGATCTTCCTGAAGTACCTTCAACCTTTGCTCAAGTTCATCAAGTCGATCCTGAGCATGGACGGAAGAAGTTCCGTGGAGACAAAAGAAAAAAACCAGAACAATGAAACGGCGGAAAAATGCATTGACCATTCTCTCTCATCAATCAAAATACACGGCGCGCAGGACCAACCGATTGGAGGTCAATCCTGGAGCATCCGCGCTGAACTGAAGAGCCACGGAGGGCTCCTTTCCCAACTCAAGCCATGGAAATGGTTGAAGTGGGAGGCGCTCGAGGAGGATGGAGATGGCCGCACTCACAAAAAACCGTAAGCGTCGGCTCACCAGAGAGTCCGAAATAGGGGTGAAGGGCAGCCCATGAGAGCCCGGGCCAGGTCAGAAGAACAGGCTTCGCATCTTTCTGACAAACCGGGCAGGGACAGGTGTCGTGGGCATCATGAGTTGGCTCATGATGATGGCAGGGGTCTTTGCAGGCTTCACAAGCACCGTACATGATCGGATCGGCCTTGTGACCATTTTCCACCTCGGAGTGGAATTCGATCCCGAAATCTTCAGGGTGGGCAAGGAAGGAAGAGAAGTGGATGGCGAAATAGGCGATCAAGACCAAGGTCGTCCTGACCCTTCTCAAATCGACTTCACGGCAATTTTTGGCACCCACCATGACCCCAGACTAAATCAGAGGACGACCGGGATCAAGCTGGAAAGCTGGGTAGGCTGGTAATCGCCCAGTAAGGAGGGAAGGAAAAGAGAAAAAAGAAGAGAGAACCGGGGTCATCCAGCTCGATTCTTGTGTCAGAGCGATGAAACGCTTTTTAAGGCTTCTCATCGGGATCCCTGAACTCAATCCCATTGCTGGCTTCGATATCCCCGCCGGAAAGCTGAATTGCGACGAAACAACTTCCCGACAATTGAAGTTTACTCCAATCGAGTCGTAGGAGACCCCGGTTCGCCTCGAAAGATCAACAGTCGTGGCTCGGCCCGCTGACGACACCCACCCAAAATCTTGTTCGAGTCGCTCCATCCTGTCTTCTTTGCTCCGTCATTCATCCTCAATCATTTCGAGGCAGAAAACAGACGCCCTGGACAAACAGATGGGCCCTCAAACATTGGCTCTGGGTCTCAACAATCAAGACCCGTTCACCCCCGGAATTCGTCAGCTCTTATACCGCCCTACGAAATCCAAGTCAAAAGGTTTCCCACCCGGGAACCCGCATTTTTTCTGACATTTTTCGCGATGAGAGAGGAGCAGAAGACTAGAGATACTTGCCTAGAAGTAACTCAACTCGCTCCCGAACTTCAGGGGTAATGGCCTCTTTCGGAGTGAGGAGAGTGTTCTTCATCGACGCGTGGCAGCTGCATCCTGTTTCTTCAGGAATGTTCTGCACATAGGCCCCGATAATACTTCGAGCCTTCGCCCCGTTCTCCGCCATCACTTTCAGCACTTCTTCCACCTGAACATCTTCTTCCGATTCGTGCCAGCAGTCATAGTCGGTGGCAAGGGCCATGGTGGAAAAACACATCTCGGCCTCTCGAGCAAGCTTTGCTTCGGTGAGGTTCGTCATGCCGATGACATCGACTCCCCAGCTGCGATAGATCCGGGACTCGGCTCGCGTCGAGAACTGAGGACCTTCCATGCAAATGTAGGTGCCTCCGTACTGAGTATCGATGTCGAGACCGGTTGCCACCTCATGAAGAGATTTCGCAAGAGACTGGCAGACGGGATCGGCAAAATAAGCGTGAGCAACCACGCCGTCTCCAAAGAACGTGCACTCCCTGTTCTTTGTTCGATCAAAGAACTGTTCCACGAAGACGATCTTGCCAGGAGCAATATCTTCTCGCATGCTTCCCACGGCACTCACCGAAATCATTCGTGAGACCCCAAGCTTCTTCATGCCCCACACATTCGCCCGGTAGTTGATCTCGTGAGGAAGAATGCGATGACCTTTTCCATGGCGAGGAAGAAACACCATGTCGACTCCGTGCAAGGTCCCCAGCAAATATTCTCCGGAGGGCTCACCATACGGAGTCGTCAACGCCTCCGTTCGAACGTTGGAGAGACCCTCCATATCGTAGAGACCGGTCCCACCGATGACACCAACGCAAGCATTTGACATGACCAAACTCCAATGGCTCTAGCCCGCAAGAATCATGCTGGCTAGCCCGAATGTCTCACCCATTGCGAGGTGAGAAGGGGAGGACGACGAGACGATTTTTTCACCAGGAGGCAGTCATAACCCCGGGTTCAGGAAGATCCAAGTGCTTTTTCCATCGCGAGGTAAAACCAACGACCTCCCAGGAAGACCGTGATCAACGTGACTGCCCCTCCCAGAAGATTCACGGACAAAGAGTTTCTCCGGGCGCCAAGAAGAGAAGCATCATTCATGACAACCAGCAGAAAGACAGCAACCATGGGGAGGGCAAGACCATTGAAGGCCTGGGCCAAAATAATGGCCTGAACAGGCGTCACGTCGAGCAAGAGAAAGACGGCCCCGGTGAGGAACACCAGAAGTGACGCGCCCCGAGAGAGCCGATCTTTCTTCTTCCCGTCCCCCGAAAAAAGTCCGGAAACCGCGAATCCTGCCGCAAGAGGTGCGGTCACCGCTGACGAGAGACCTGCCGCGAAAAGGCCGAGGCCAAAGAGCCATTTCGCCCACGAACCAAGAGCCCCTTCCAGAGCCTCCGCCAGGTCGGCGCCATTCTTGATCGAAACATCCCCGGGCCCGGCAAGATTCCCCGCCGCCGTGATCAGAATTGCCGCCGACACCACACCTCCCAGAAAGATGAACACCGTGGCATCGAAGCGGGCGGCGCCAAGATCCTTGGCTCCACCGGTAAATTTTCTCTGAACCGCGACGCTGTGAAGGAAGAGATTGTAGGGGACAACCGTCGTTCCGATGAGAGCCAGAACCTGGGCCTCCGAACCGGATGGCAAGGTAGGAACAAAGATCCCGCTGCCAATCTCGGCAAGAGGAGGTGAGACTGCAAACGCAGTGGCGGCGAACGCCAGACTCATGACACAAACGAGAAGAACCAGAATCTTTTCGACCGGTCCATACCCCCCGAAGGCCAGAAGGAAAAACGCGGGAATCAAAACAAGAAGAGCACGAGCTCGTCCCAGGCCCGGGAAGATTGCTTCAAGACCCAGCTCGGCCCCGAGAAGGTTCCCGGCCTCATAGGCGGCACAACCCAGCACGATCGCCCCAAGAACCAGGCTCATCGAAATCCATCGACCGCTCCCGGTGGCGAACCTGCGGCGAATCGCTTCGGCTAGCGCCATCCGTCCGACGAGCCCGAGCCGGAGGGTCATTTCCTGCAGGACCAGGGTTGCGATCACCGAAAAGAGGACTGCCCACAGGAGCTGGGTCCCGGCCTTGGCGCCCGCAAGCGTGCAGGTTGTTACTGTTCCGGGGCCAACGAATGCAGCTGCGATGACAGCTCCGGGACCGAGGCGACCCTTCGACATCAAAGGCCCAGCTGAACTTTGAGAGCCTGGGTGATCGCCTTGGCGCACCCGCGGTACTCGGCGAGAGATCCCCCGTAGGGGTCTCCAAGGTCATTGCCCTGAGGATCAAGAAGCACCACAGCGGCTTCTCCGCCAGGGATCAGGGAAAGAACTCCGTCCCGGTGTCCCTCGGTCATGGCGAAGACTTTCTCGGCCTCAAGGACCTCTTCAACAAGGACTCGGCGGCTCTTGTGACTGGAAAGATCCGCGCCAAGCTCCTTGGCCGCCGTCCTTGCGTGCTCGGAAGCAGGAGCCCCATCCAGGGCAAAAAGCCCGGCCGATCGGAGCCGGTATCCGCATCGCTCAAGATCCTCTGGTTGCACCTTGAGATGATCGGAAAGGAGCCTTCTGGCGATCGCCTCCGCCATGGGGCTTCGACACGTATTTCCGGTGCAGACGAAAAGAAAAAGAGGACTGGTCCTTCGAGCCAGGGATTCCTCATCAAGGATTCCGGGCCGGAGAATCGACCAGCATCCGGCCTCGTCGAACCCGACCACCGTGGAAGCCTGACCGAGTCCGGCCGCACCTCCATCAACGATGGTTCCGATTTTTTCTGAAAAGGTCTCCTGCACCTCCGCCGCAGTCGTCGCCTCTTTTTCGCCCGAGATGTTTGCGCTCGTCATGACCACCGGCTTGCCAACTTCTGAGAGGATGGAGCGAGTGAGATCATGTCCAGGGCATCGAAGCCCCACGGTGCTTCCCCCTGGACGGGTCAAGACCAGGGTCAACGGGCCCGGCCAGTAGGCCTCGATGAGGCGAAGCGCTCGGTCCGGAACAGGGGAATACAGACGAGCTGCGTCGGACGGGGCGGCGAGAACTTCGGTGAATGGCTTGCCGTCCGGACGCCCCTTGACCCGCACGAGCTCGGTATGTCCAGCGACGTCATCACGAAGAACGGCGAGACCGTAGACGGTCTCCGTCGGTAGAGCCACGATTTCTCCGGCAAGCAACGCCTGGGATGCCGCCCTGATCGCTTCCTGTTGCTGGCTGTCTGTTTCCGTGGGCCAGATCCGCGCCTGTGCCATGGCTCTCTCCGCTCGGGACGACTGGGTTCAGTCCAGGTGGACGGAAGGAAAGAGTATGAAAAAAATGGACGAAAGAAGAGGGGAAGGAGCTATTCTTCAATCGGTATAGTACGAGCATCGGCCACTCGACCGTCGCCAAAACGATCACCGACGATCAAAAACGATCGGTAAAACGATCCCAGGATGAATCGCGCGATGATCCTAGATCACGGCAAAAATCGCCCCTGATGACACCAACCTCACCTCAGAATTCCGAGCCGGGTGCAGATCCTAGGCGGCTCGCGTATCTGGGGACCCTCGCCAGCGGCCTCGCCCACGAAATCAGGAACCCTTTGGGCACCATGAAGATAAACCTCCAGCTCTTGGAGGAAGACTGGGCCGACGCGGCAAACAACCGGGAAAAGAAGACCCTCAAGAAAATCAACCTCCTCATGAAGGAGATCAACCGGCTGGAGAATATCCTGGATGATTTTCTCCGATTTGCTCGCGGATACCGACTCAAGCCGGTCGATCGGGACGTGAACGCAATTCTGGGTGAGGTGCTCGAATTCGTCATGCCCGAGGCCGAGTCACACGGGATACGCATCCTGTCTCTGCTCGAGCCCGGAGTTGGAAAGTACCCTCTCGACGTCAATCATTTCAAACAGGCGCTCCTCAACATCATTGTCAACGGTCAGCAAGCCATGGAGAATGGGGGCGATTTGATTGTCAGGAGTCACCGGGAAGGGAAGCAGATCAGCATCGACATTACCGACACCGGAGCGGGGATTGCCCCGGAGAACCTGGAAAAGATCTTCAACGTATACTGGTCAAACAAAAAGGGCGGAACAGGTCTGGGCCTCGCTTTCACCCGCCGGATCATCGAAGAACACGGTGGAGACATCTTGGTGCAAAGCGAACCGAACGTAGGAACGCAGGTCACCATCCAGCTTCCTGCATCCCCTTCTGCAAACGGCTGAGTTACCCATGGGCAAACCGCGGATCCTGATCATCGACGATAATGAGACTCACAACTTGGCGGTTGAGGAGGGTCTGGAACGTGTCGGTTACAGGTGCAAAACCGCCGCGACCGGAAGGGAAGCTTTGTCTGCTCTGGAGCAAGAATCGTTCGATCTTGTCATCACCGATCTCAGGCTCCCTGACGTCGGTGGACTCGAGATTCTCAAAACGGTGAAGGAAAATGATCTGGGAGCCGAGGTCATCGTGGTGACCGGACACGGAAGCGTTGAGTCCGCCGTCGCCGCCATGAAAGACGGGGCCTCCGATTACCTGACCAAGCCGGTGAATCTGGAAGAACTCCGAACGAAGGTCAAAAAGGCCCTCGAAAAACAGCAGCTTTCCCGGGAAAACAAAGAGCTCCACGAGGTCCTCGAGAAACGGCTCGGGTTCGAGGGCATTTCCGGAAGCTCTCCCCGGATGCAGCGCATTTTCGACGTGATCCGCCAGATTGCTCCCACGGACACCACCGTCCTGATCACCGGAGAATCTGGAACCGGAAAAGAGCTCGTCGCCCGCGCGATCCACAACCGAAGCAGGCGAAAGGGCCAGTCGTTTGTTGCCATCAACTGCGCTGCCTTTGCCGAGGGCGTCCTGGAGAGCGAACTCTTTGGCCATGAAAAAGGAGCGTTTACCGGAGCCGTTCAAAAACGCCTCGGACGGGTCGAGTCGGCAAACAAAGGGACACTCTTCCTCGACGAAGTCGGAGAAATGCCCCTCGCCACCCAGGTGAAACTCCTTCGGGTCATCGAGCAGCGAGAAATCACCCGGGTGGGTTCCAATGCCCAGATCGACGTCGATGTGCGGTTTCTTGCCGCCACGAATCGAAACCTGAAAGCAGCCATCGCCGACGGGACGTTTCGAGAAGATCTCTATTTCCGGCTCAAAGTGGTCAACGTGGAAATACCACCGCTTCGAGAGCGTCCTGAGGATATCCCACCCCTGATTGATCAGTTCCTCAGCGAGTTTGCCAGCAAGCACCACAAGAAAGTCGACGGAATCAGCCACGATGCCCGCAACTCCCTGATGTCTTATGAATGGCCGGGAAATGTTCGTGAGCTCAGAAATGCGGTGGAGAACATGGTTGTCTTTTCCCGGACATCCGAGCTCTCCGTTCAGGATCTCCCGCTGGACATCACCCCCGCCGAGGCCTCTCCACCCCTCTTTCGGGAAAAATCCGATGGAGCCCGATCCCTCGCCTCTCTCGAGCGGCATGCCATCGAGGATGCCCTTTCCAAGGTCGACGGCAACCGGGAGAAGGCTGCTCAGATGCTCGGGATTTCCGAGCGAACCCTGTATCGCAAGATCAAGGTCTACGAGCTCAAATAGACTCCTGACAGGGTGACAGGTTGCTTGGAGGCCCACCGAAGGACCTGCCAAAGTGGCACGAAGCCAGGGGCATCACAACCACCATGCTCGGTGCAAATAGCTGGTAGAAAAACAATTAGTGCCTTCTTTCCCATCGCCGAGTTCGTTGGCACTGTCCTTGCTTAATACACCAACCGCGGTCTATTCAGTAACCGCAGGAACTCACGTCAGAAAAAACAGCCAGTAGCGGCTTCGTATCGGTTCTCCATGAGAATCATCAGCTACGCATGGGAGGCAAACAAACATGTCAAAAATCATCGGTATTGACCTTGGAACGACGAACTCCGTAGTCGCGGTCATGGAGGGTAACGAGCCCACGGTGATCACGAATAAGGAAGGCAACCGCATTACCCCTTCGGTTGTCGCCTTTACCGAGGGCGGGGAACGGCTGGTTGGCCAGCTGGCAAAGCGCCAGGCCGTCACCAATCCCACGAACACGGTTTTCTCCATCAAACGATTCATGGGTCGACGAAGCAGTGAGGTCGAACACGAGGAAAAGATGGTCCCCTACAGCATCACCGGATCCGGCAATGACCCGGTGAAGGTGGACATCCGGGGAACGACCTATACGCCGCCAGAAATCTCCGCCATGATTCTCCAGAACCTCAAGGAGACGGCAGAAGCTTACCTCGGCGAAAAGGTCGAGAGCGCGGTCATTACGGTTCCGGCTTATTTCAATGACGCCCAGCGCCAAGCAACGAAAGATGCAGGGACCATTGCCGGTCTCAAGGTCGAGCGCATCATTAACGAGCCGACTGCAGCTTCCCTTGCTTACGGCATGGAAAAGAGCAAGAAGAGCGAAAAGATTGCGGTCTACGACCTTGGCGGCGGAACCTTCGACATTTCCATTCTGGAAGTCGGCGAAGGGGTCTTCGAGGTTCTCTCGACGAACGGTGACACGCACCTGGGTGGCGACGATTTCGACGAAGTCTTGATCAACCACGTAGCCGAAGAGTTCAAGAAGGAAAACGGGATCGATCTTCGAAGCGACCAGATGGCCCTCCAAAGGCTGAAGGAAGCCTGTGAAAAGGCCAAGTGCGAGCTATCGACCTCGAATCAAACTGACATCAATTTGCCGTTTGTCACCGCGGATCAAACCGGCCCAAAGCACCTCAGCATGAATCTGACTCGTGCCAAGTTCGAGCAACTGGCGAATGCGCTCATCGAGCGCACCAAAGCTCCGTGTGAGAACGCCTTGAAAGATGCCAAGCTCAAACCTGGAGACGTGGACGAGATCATCCTGGTGGGTGGCTCCACCCGAACCCCGGCCGTCAGCGCCATGGTGGAGAAGATCTTTGGAAAGGCTCCCAACCGGAGCGTGAACCCGGATGAGGTCGTGGCGCTTGGCGCAGCGATCCAGGCCGGCGTGCTCGCTGGTGACGTAAAAGACGTCCTTCTTCTGGACGTCACCCCTCTGTCTCTTGGGATCGAGGTCGAAGGTGGAATCTTCAACAAGCTCATCGAGCGAAATACGACGATCCCAACGAACAAAGAACAGGTCTACTCCACGGCGGCCGACAGTCAAACGGCGGTCGACATCAAGGTGTTCCAGGGAGAGCGTCAGATGGCGACGGACAACCGGCTTCTGGGAGCCTTCCAGCTCACAGACATTCCTCCGGCTCCCCGGGGAGTTCCCAAGATCTCCGTCTCGTTCGACATTGATGCCAACGGCATTCTCAACGTGAATGCGAAAGACCAGGGAACGGGAAAAGAACAGTCCATCGTCATCAAATCCTCTTCCGGTCTGTCGGACGAAGAGGTGGAGAAGATGCGTCAGGACGCTGAAGTTCACGCCGAAGAAGACACCAAGAAGAGAGAGTTGATCGAGATCCGCAACAAGGCCGAGGCCCTCGTCTACGAGACCGAAAAGACCTTGAAGGAGCATGGCGAGAAAGTCGATGCCGAGACAAAATCCTCCATCGAGAAGGCTCTCGCCGATGTGAAAGCAGCCCAGGAAACCGACGACAAGGAAGACATCGAAAAGAAGGTCGAGGCCCTCGTCACCGCCTCCCATAGTCTTGCTCAAAAGATGTACGAGCAGAAAGAGGCTGCCGGAGAAACTGAAGAGGAGCCGGCCGGTGCGACTGCGTCCGGAGGAGAAGGCGACGACAAGATCATCGACGCTGACTTCGAGGTCAAAGACTGACAGCACCTGGGGTCACTGAAAAAGAGAAAACAAAAAAGGGCAGAACGTTTGAACCGTTCTGCCCTTTCTTTAGTCTAAGGGCCCGCGGAAGAACAGCTTGGGTGACCCCATTCGGGGGCGCCTGATCTCCCGGACTTCAGCCAAAACCGGGGTAAAATGCCGGTATGACACGATCTTAGGCCCATTTTCAGTTCGGCAGGACGCATGATCGAAGCCCTTGGTTTGACCAAAAAATACGGCAGCATGACCGCCGTAGACCAGATCTCCTTCGAGATCGACGCGAGAGAAGTCGTTGGCTTCCTCGGCCCAAACGGGGCGGGGAAAACCACCACCATGAAGATGCTGTCGTGCTTCATGCCCGCAACATCGGGCTCGGCCAAAGTCGCCGGCTACGACGTGGTTCGTGAATCTCTCAAAGTGCGCCAAAACATCGGTTATCTGCCGGAAAACGTTCCGCTTCCCCACGAAATGAAGGTAGAGGAGTACCTGCAATACAGGGCTCGTCTGAAGGGCATCTCCCGCGCGGACCGAAAAACCAGGCTCTCCGAGGCCATGGACCGCTGTGGAGTCGCTCACGTACGAAAAAAGGCGATCGGAGCCCTGTCAAAAGGCTATCGGCAGCGAGTCGGCCTTGCCGACGCTCTTGTGGCGAACCCTCCCATCTTGATTCTGGATGAACCCACGGAAGGCCTTGACCCGGAGCAGATCCTTCAAGTTCGGGGCCTCATTCAGGAGCTTGGACGGGATCACACGATCTTGCTCTCGACCCACATCCTTCCGGAAGTGGAAAAAATCTGCCAGCGAGTCATCGTCATCAGCTCGGGAACGATCCGGGCCATGGATACCCTGACGAACTTGAAAAAGGGCTCCGGAGTCCTGGTTGAAATCCAGGGAGAAACAGAGGCTGCAGTCGCCGAGGCCCTCACAAACGTGGACGGAGTGACGGATCTCAAGGTCGTTCCGTCCGAGGGGGAAGAGGGATCACGCTACTTTCTCCACACCGAAAAAAGCCAAGCTGTCCGGGAGCAGGTTTATCGCCTGGCCGTATCAAAAGCCTGGGTGCTTCTTGGACTATCCGATGAATCCCGTCGACTGGAGGATATCTACATCGAGATCGTGACGGCGGACCGCACCTTGGCCCCCACGGCAGTGACGGACCTTTTGAGCCCCGGATCCGAGGGGGCCTCCTCCCATGCGTAATCTCTGGACGTTGACTCGAAGAGAACTGGGGGCATTTTTTCTTTCTCCGCTTGCCTACGTCATCATCTTCCTCTTCCTCTTTTTTCAGGGCTATGCCTTCAAGACCTGGCTCCATGCCGGTCAGCAAATGGGAGGCGTGGAAGGAATCGATGTCGGTCAGGTCCTTGGAGGCTTTCTGGGAGGTGGCTTCGTCTGGTGGTTTCTGATGCTCCTGCCGCCCGTGCTCACCTTTCGAAGCCTTGCGGCGGAAAAGAGCAGCGGTCGTATCGAGATGCTATTCACCGCACCGGTTACCGATATCGAAGTGGTGCTCGCCAAGTTTCTCGGAGCCCTCATTTTCTACAGCATTCTTTGGCTGAGCACCGGAGTGTACGTGCTCTATGTCATCAATGCTGGAGCCGAACCGGACTGGGGAGTCGTCACCACGGGTTACCTGGGAATCATCCTCTTTGGCGCGATGCTCATCGCCATCAATCTGTTTTTCTCTTCGGTCACCTCGAACGTGGTGGTGGCCTTGATTCTTTCCCTCTTCTTCAACATCGGGGTTGTTTTTGCTCCGGCTCTCATCGATTTTCTGACAAGCAACGCCGCGGTGAAGAACATCGCCGAGTACATCCAGGTTGTCGACCACCTGGAAAAAGACTTCAGCAACGGAATCGTGGATACCCGCCACATCATCTACTACGGAAGTAGCATCCTGCTGGGGCTGTTCTTGACCCTGAGAACGGTTGAAATCCGGAAGTGGAGGTAATCAACGAATGACCGATCCAACCCACAACGATGCCTCCTCCACCCCCGCATCAACCTCGGAATCGACAGACTGGGGCGCAAAGCAGAAATGGATGATCGGGGTCAATGTTCTGATCATGCTGCTTCTCGCGATCGGAATCTACGCGGGCGTCAACTATGCAGGCGCTCTCAAATACGCCCGCAAAGACTGGACTCGTGAGCGGCTCCACAGCCTTTCTCCGGAAACCATCAGCGTTCTTCAAAACCTCGACCAGGAAGTCGAGGTCTTCAACTACTACCGCCCGATGAAGAACCTTCAGGTTCCGCCTCGAATCCAGATCCTGGTGATGCAAAAGGTGAATAGCCTGCTCGCCGAATACAAACAGCACACCGACCTGCTGGTGATCAAGGAAATCGACGCCGACAAGGATCCGACCGAGGCTCGCTTTCTCCAGTCGGAACTCGAAGTCGACCGAGCAAACCTGACCGTTTTCAGATTTGGCAAAGGCGAAGATGCTCGTCGTCAGGTGGTGAAACTGGAAGACGTTGCCGACATACGGGGGGGCCAGAACCAGGCAAGCCTCCGTCGAGAGGAAGCTCAACTCGTTGCGTTTCGCGGAGAGGAGCAGTTCACCTCCGCCATCCGATCCGTTCTTGAAGAGAAGCCGACGAAGACATACTTCACCGTCGGACATGGCGAGATGGGTTCCGACGACTTCAGTCAACGCCAAGGGCTTTCCATCTGCTCCAAGGCTCTTCGTCAAAACAACTACACCGTCTCTCCGCTGAACCTGCTGAAGGAAGGGGCCGTTCCTGGAGACTGCGATGTTCTGGTGGTTGCCGCCCCGAGCATGGATTACGCGGAGGGAGAAATTGCGGCCATCAAGGATTACATCGAGAGCGGTGGAAATCTATTTCTGATGCTTCGGGAGCTCGCAGAATCCAACGTGATGCAGGTCGTCGAAGATCTGGGGATCACCGCCGCGCCCGTCGATGTGATGGCTCTGGATTCGGTCAATTTCCATAGCTTTGAGGGTCAGTTCGTTCTGCGAGTTTCGGATGGTCTCTCACGGAATCACCTGATCACTCAGGCGATGGCCGAACGGGGACTCCACGTGATCATGCCTCTCGTCCGTCCTCTATTTCTTGCTCCGACAGAGGGAGTTTCGATCGAGAAGATCCTCCAGACCTACGGCCCCCAATCCTGGGGTGAGAGGATCGTCGATGGAAATCCAAACATGCAATGGGATCAAGGCGAGAAGCGAGGTCCGCTCACCCTTGGTCTCGCGGTTCAAAAGAAAACGTCAGCGGGAGGTCATTCCCGTATCCTCGTCTTTGGCGACGCGGACTTTGCCGGAAACCGTGCCATCGGTGCGGCCTCGAATCGGGATCTGGTGACAAACAGTTTCGACTGGCTCACCGATAAAGGTCTATACTTCGACATAGCTCCCAAAGTTCCCACCGCCCGGCTCTTTCAGCTCAGTCCCGAATCCGGACGGGCGTTTCTTTGGGTCTGGTGGGGGATGCCCATCTTCTTTGGAGTCATTCTCGGGAGTCTTGTGTGGTGGACACGCCGAAGCTAAGCCATCGTCGGGGCGGAGCATTACGGCTCAGAAGGAAATGCGAACATGAAAACCCTTCCTAGGACGACTCGCTGACCATGCGTCCTCTAACGACCCTTGTACTCTTCTTCGTGCTGATCGCCGTTGTCGGGGCCATCTTCATCCTCAAACCCGACCGAACTCCGTCAAACCCGGATGGCATCAGCCTTTTGGTTCCCGGATATGAACCGAAACAGGTCGGCAAACTATCCCTCACCAATCCCCACGGTTCTTTTCAATTCGAACGTCATCCCGCTGGATGGGTCATGACGGCGCCCCGGATGGGACTCGCCGACGCAGGAGCAGTCGAGAGCATCCTCTCCAAGATCGAGTTCACCGAACGAGTGAGAGAGCTCCAGGCCGCGCTCCCGGAGTACGGCCTGGACACCCCTCGGGCGACTCTTGATTTTGTCGGAGGCACGGCTGAAAGCACCTTCCGTCTCGTGATCGGAAATGAGGGGACTCTCGGAAGTAACACCTGGGTCACCGTTGAAGGTTCTGTCCGCTCCAACGGGATCTATGTCATTCCCAAAGAGATCTTTGAGACCATCGACAAAGACCTGACAGCTTTTCGCGATCGCCAGATCCTCTCCTTTCAAAACTGGGAAGTGGGTCAGATTCAGATCGACAAGGAGAACACAACAAACCTCAAGGCGACCCGGCAAGGAAGCGCGTGGCTCGTCACCGAACCCTCCGTCGCCCGTGGTGACGTGAATCGAATCCGAGAACTCTTGAATGCCCTGGTCGGATTGAGAACCGAGGAGTTCGTGGCCGATGGGGTCACGGATTTTTCGCCATACGGGCTCGAGACTCCCCAGGCAACCGTCACTCTCCTGGCAAAGGCGGGAGGAGGAAAAAAAGAGGTCCTCTACTTTGGCTCGGTCAATGACCAAGGTCTCGTCCAAATAAGACGGGAGGGTTCAGATTCGGTCCTTGGAGTGCCTGAAGCCGTACTTTCTCGGCTGACCCTGGACACTGACGACGTCAAGGATCGACACGTATTTTCCGGCGGATCCGCCGACGTACGTGAAATCACCGTTCGTAAGAATGAAAAGGCCTCACTTCACCTGGTTCGAGACGAGAAAAACACAACATCCTGGAACCTCGGAGAGAAGATCGGCGGCGGGGGAGCAGCCGATGTCGCCGAGACGAAAAAAGCATTCTCGATCGTTTCCGATCTTCAAGGGATTCGCTTCGTTCCCGCCTCAAAAAGCCTTTCGGAATCCGGACTTGAGCCCCCGAGAATTCGGGCTTCCTTCGGGATCAGCAGCAAGAACACCCTGGAGCTCTTGATCGGCAACTCTTCTCCGGAAAACGAAGGAACCACCTACGTGAAGAACTCGACCGAACCACAGGTATACGAGGTGAGGAACGAGGATATTGCTCCCTTGCTACGGCCTGGTTTTGAATATCGGGCAAAACGAGTGATGGACTTTCAGACCGCCAATACGGTCTACCTTCGTCTCGAAACTCCCGGTCGAGTCGCCATCTTCGAGGAGATCGGGCCACAGACAAACCGAACCTGGTCGGGTTCGCTCGAGGGAGAGGAGGCGGTTCCCGTGAACCGCACGGAGATGAATCTCTTTTTGGCCCCCATCGCCACGCTTCATGCCCTCGCTTTCATCTCCGATGATCTTTCAAAACGAGAGAAATATGGTCTCACCGATCCCGGACTGACTCTCACGCTCCGGTACAGGGACATTTCCGAGAACGATGAAGAAAGCCAGTCGGAGACGACTCTGATCTTTTCTCCTCGGGGCGGAGAAGAACACTACGCCTTGCTGGAGAGCATCGGGCTGATTTTCACGGTAGAAAAAGACTTCGCCCGGGATGCCAATCAACTCATTCGTCGGACACTTGTTCGGGAAGAGGCAGAGAAAGAGCAAGAAGAAGAGGACGAGGACGAGTGATCCTATTTTGATCCTCTTTCAAGAACGTCAACAACTTCCCCCTTGGCCACAAGAACGACATCCGCAATGTCGATGAAGAGGCCGTGTTCGACCACACCGGGAATCGCGCTGAGTTTCACGGCTAGCGCCCTTGGATCCGAGATGGCCCCGAAATGACAATCCAGGATCAGGTTGTTCTCGTCCGTGCGAAAGGGATTCCCGTTGCCATCTTCCCTGACTTTGGGAGCACCCCCCAGTTTTTCAAGCTCAAGCGCGACCGGCTTCCATGCAAAAGGAATCACCTCGACAGGAAGAGGAAAAGCGCCAAGCTTCCGGACCATCTTGCTCGAATCAACAAAGACCACCATCTTGTCCGAGTTGTAGGCGACGATCTTCTCCCGAAGAAGGGCGCCGCCTCCTCCCTTGGTCAGACAGAAATCTGGATCGACCTCATCGGCTCCATCAATCGTCACATCAAGATGAGGAATCTCATCCAGAGTCGACATGGGAATTCCACATTCTTTCGCCAGAGCTAAAGAGCGATCTGAAGTGGGAACCCCGATCACTTTCAATCCGTTTCTGACCTTTTCTCCCAACATCTCGATGGCCAACGTGGCGGTGGAGCCGGTTCCGATTCCGATCTTCATACCATCCTTGATGAACTCGAGACTCTTTGCTGCCGCGAGCCGTTTTTCCGCCAGTTGATCGGCCATGATGGATCTCCAGATTGATGTTGAAAAGAAACTGCCCCCGGCGCCCACTCGCCTCGGAACGAGGGGAAGAGTATAACCGGCAAATCAAAGCTCTACAGGAGGGTGCCCGACGAGCTCAGTAAATCTATTCCCTGCATGAGTTTCACCCTGGAGTTAGGTTGACGGCGAGATCGGCCGAGATAAAATCAGGTCTGTTGCCCGGATTCAGTTCCTCTTGGCCCACCTTGGAAGGATCCCTCAGCCATGCTCGAGCGGGGGCTCACTGGAAGCGCATTTGCCGGGACGGTCCCCGGGTCGCCATGTCTTTTGGCGATGATCGCGATCCTCGTGAACGTCTTTCTCCCGCTCCACGTTTCCTCCCAACCCTCACCGGTGCCAAAGATCCATGGAGACGCCTGGACAATCCGATCGTTTCTCAAGGATGCCGGGCTCGAGGGGCGCTTTCTCTTCCAGGCGGAGTTCGATGATCAAGGGATCATGTGGATCGCAACCTCGGCCGGTGTCATCCGGTACGATGGTTACGATTGGTCAACGTTCACCGAGGAGCACGGACTTCCCAGCCGATTCGTCCGATGCCTTCGATGCCTTCCAGGCGGGAGCATCGTGGTGGGCACTGACCGAGGAGTGGCGACGCTTGTGGGAGATCGAGCCGAGCTGCTCGAGGGCCAGGAGCAACTCGCCGGCCCGAACATCCGGAGGATTGGCCGGGACCCGGATGGAACTCTTTGGTTTTGCTCCGATAACTGGCTGGTCCCTGACGCTACTTCCGGTCTCACTCGCTACCGGAATGGAGTCTATACCCGCTATGGAATCAAGGAGGGACTTCCGACCGACTACGTCAGTGACTACTTTCGGGACTCGCGAGGACGAAGGTTTGCCCTGACTTCGGCCGGCCTTGCGGAAATGAAAGACGAGAAATGGAGGACCCCCGTGTCCGACGCTGGTCTCGACCATGCACGGGGGTACGCCTGGTCCATCCAAGAAAGCCCGGAGGGCGAGATCGTTCTTGGCACCCTTGAAGGCCTCTTTCTCGAAAACAAAGCCGGCTGGGAGCACCTGGAGCTCTCGATCCCCGGAGGGCCTCACCGACCGATTCTTTGCAAAACTTCGGATCATCGTTTGATCACTGCCGTCGATCATCAAGGTTTCGCTTTCTGGGAATTTGACGGCAGGGCGATGACCCAGCTGACCGATCGAGTACCGTGCGATGGCACCCTCGAATTCCTCGCCGAAGGTCCATCCGGAGCGATCTGGTGCTTTGGGTATAATTTATTACTTTGCTGGAGTTCCCGTTCGTCCGAATGGACCCATTTCTCGGATCTAGGGCCCCCCGAGTTTGCTCTGCCTTCAGGAGATGTCTGCTTTCGAGGAAAACCCTGGGTCCGTTTCGACGGACAGTCGTTTCATCTCGGGCCAAAGCTTGAATCGGCTCTACCCGGTAACCACGGAGACGTCTTTGGCTGGAAGGGTAGTCGATTCGTTCGCTGGTCCCGGGAAATGATCGAAACCGAGGACCTGGCTCCACTGGGATTTTCCAGAATCCGTGGAATGACCCTTGATCCATCAGGGCTCCCCTGGGTCTTTGGAACCACTCCGAACGGCAAGAACGCACTGGCTCTGAAAGAGGATGGGGATTTTCGCCGGCTAGACGCTCCCGAGCTCGACCAAGGTAAGCTCATCTCCGTCACAAGTGGCACGGAACCAGGGATCTGGTGCGTCCTTCATGAGCCCCTTACAGGAAGCTCCACCGTTCTGCGGGTGACTCGTGAATCTTTTGAGCAAGTACCGGAGCCGCCTCGCTGCATGAATAAGCCTCCGGCAAGTCGTCTTTTCTGCGATCAAACTGGAGTCTGGCTTCTTGGCGATCTTGGCATGGCGAAGCTCGAAGATTCGGGCTGGAGATGGATAAAGGATCTTCCGGGTCAATCCGTATACGGGGCGATGACTCTGGGAAAGACCGCCGTCTTCGGCTCCAACGGGATCAGCGGGGGCGTCGCAAGCATCTCCAGATTCGATGGAACTTCCTTTGAACATTTCGATACTCGATATCAACGGTTCTTCAAGGGAAGTGGCCCGGAAGTCGTCTTCTTTCGAGCAGATGGGAAGATCTTTCGGTTTCCGGCAAAAAGCAAGAGACCGAACATCTTTCCCGTGCCCGCGTCGGGTCTGGTGAGTCATCTCGTTGAAAGCAAGAGGGGAGAGATCTGGGCCCAGGTCGATTCCGATACTTATTGCTATCGCCCGGACGGAATTCCGCCCCAAACCTGGGCATGGACCGAGCGACCCTCGGTCCATCTCGGGGAGGATCTGGTGATCCATGTTTCTGGGGCCGAGAGATATCAGCCCAAGAATCCATCTCATCTTCGATTCCAGACGAGCGTCAACGGAAAGCCCTGGTCCGAAACAAGGGATGGCCAGACACCCATCACTCTGGAGCTCCCGGTCGGATCCCACCGGGTTTCTTTTCGAGCCATCGACCCCGGAGATGACGTCGACCCGACTCCCATCACCTTGACTCTGGGAGTCAAGCCTCCGCCTCTTCAGGATAGATGGTGGTATTGGCCGACCCTCCTCCTCACCTTTTCTGTCGTTTCAGGCCTGGGTCTACTCGCATTCTTCTCCAGACTCAGAGCGACAAACCGAGAACGCCAGAGCGCAATTCGTTACCAGACCCTGGTCGAACATGCGCCCGTAGGGATCCACGAGGTGAGTTCATGCGGCCTTCTTTTTCCCATCAATCGAGTCGGAAAGGAGATGAGCGAACTGGCTCCTGCGGGGAGTTCAAAAACCTCCTTTCGCCTGGCAGATCTGGTTCATCCTCGGGATCGAATAAAGGTCGAAAAAGCCCTTCAGGCCGCAGGAACTGGAACCGCCCAGACTTTTGAATTCCAGACAGCTTTGTCGAACGATGAACGCATCTATTCGGTGGCCTTGATTCCCATTCCTGCAGCAGACGAAAGCATTCGACGAATTCTTGTCATCACCGAAGACATCAGTGAACAGAAAAGAACGGAGTGGATCCGCGAGAACCTGAATCACGGGCAAAGGATTGAAGCCGTGGGCACCCTGGCCAGCGGAATCGCCCATGATTTCAACAACATCATCATCGCCATCCTTGGCTACACCGAAATCGCCCAGGATAAGCTCGATCCGGGTGATGATGGGCAGCAGGCTCTCCGGGCCATTGCTCAGGCCGCTCAACAAGCACGGGGATTGACCCGGTCTCTCCTGACCTTTGGTCGAAAAACCGAGACGGAAAAACTGACGCTTTCTTTGACAGAAACCCTCAAGACAGTTTCTCGTCTCCTTCATCGAACCTTATCTGCCGCCATCGAAGTACAGACGGTCGTTCCCGAAGAAGAGATCTGGGTCCAAGGAAACCCTGATCAACTCCAGCAGGTCATCATGAATCTGGCGATCAATGGAAGAGACGCGATGCCAAATGGGGGAAATTTGACGATTTCTCTCATTTCAAAAGAGAATGACGATGGCCGAAAAACCGTGCTTCTTCGGGTCGAAGATTCCGGGAGTGGAATGAGTGAGGAGGTACAAGATCGCCTTTTCGATCCCTTCTTCACGACAAAGTCCCGAGGACAGGGTACTGGACTTGGTCTTGCAATTGTCCATGGGATCGTCTCTGATCATCAGGGGGAAGTCCGGGTCTCCTCCAAGGAAGGCTTCGGCACTCGAATTTGCGTTGAACTTCCCGTATGCTCCGCACCCGTTCAGGATGCCCCCGCCCCCCAAGAAAAGTCTCGGTCGGAGGAAACTCTCGAAGATGGCACAGTCCTCCTCGCCGAGGATAACCGTCAGGCCAGAGCGATTCTCGCCACGGCTCTTTCCATGGCGGGACTCACGGTGATCCAGGCAAAGGACGGTGAAGAAGCGGTGAAGCTCCACCTTGAACACATCAAAAAAATCGAGCTTGTCATCCTCGATCTTGACCTCCCTCGAAAGAGTGGAAAACAGAGCCTCCTTGAAATGAGAGCCAGAAAGCCAGACCTTGCAACGATCATGATCAGCGGTTTTCCGGATGCTTCCAATGCGCTCTCCGATATTGAGAATGTCCAGTTCATCGAGAAACCTTTTCAGCCCTCTCAGCTTGTCTCTGCTGTTCGAGAAACCCTACGAGATCATCGAATTCAACCCCGGAGCACGACGAATGCAAGCGATCAAAGTTCTTCTGGTTGATGACCACACTCTTGTAAGAGAGATGTTACTGGATCGTCTCGGTCAGGAAGCGGGGATTGACGTACTCGGAGCCGCTCGCAATGGAGACGAAGCGATCGAGCTCGCCAAGGAACTCCGGCCCGATGTCGTGGTTCTTGATATCGACATGCCGGGAATCGACTGCTTTTCCGCCGCTAACCAAATGGTGGCGGATCGCGAAGAAATTCGACTCCTCTTTCTCACCGCTCACACGAGCGACACCTACATTACTCAAGCTCTCGAGGCCGGCGCCCTTGGTTTCCTGACAAAAGAAGAATCACCGGCGAGAATTGTTACAGCGATTCAAGATGTGGCGGAAAACCGCGCGTTCTTTTCCGAGGAAGTCCGAGAACGAATCGTGTTCGACTCCGACCAGCCCAGGCTCAGTCCCAAGACAACCCGCTCCTCAACTCTTACGGGAAGAGAGATGGAAGTCCTGGAGATGATCGCTCGTGGACTTTCGAAGAAGGAAATCGCAAAGCAACTCGACCTGGCGCTCAAGACGGTTGAGAAACACTGCGAGAACATGATGAGCAAGCTCGGAATCCACGACCGGGTCGAGCTCGCCCGCTATGCTTTTCGGGAGGGAATCGCTCGTCCGTAGAGACAAGGAGGTGCCCGAGTAACGATTTTCGGAGTGTCAGTCTTACAACTTCTCCTCGAGAAGCTCGACCTGTCTCTTCACTTCACTAGACGCGGTCCCTCCCTTCGAACAGCGCCGCTCAACCGAGGCCTCCGGGTCAAGGAGGGGGGTCAGGTCGATGTCCAGGGACGGGTGGATTCCCGCCGCAACATCCCGTGGAACCTCATGGAGAAGACATTGATTCTCCTCACACCAGAGGACCAATGCACCGACCACTTTGTGGGCATCTCGAAACGAAACCCCCTGGAGTACCAGGTGATCTGCAATCTCCGTAGCAAGGCTGAAATCTCCGAAAAGCTCTTTTGTGAATCGATCCTTCTTGACCACAAGATCGCTCCACATTCCAGCCATCACCTCCACGCACTGCAAAGTGGTTTCGATTGCGTGATAGAGAGGAGCCCGATCCTCCTGAAGATCTCGGTTGTAGGCAAGAGGAAGACCCTTTACGAGACAAAGGAGAGTCATCAAATCTCCACAGACCGTGGCGCTTTTTCCACGCACGAGCTCCGCCGCGTCCGGGTTTCGTTTCTGAGGCATGATGCTTGATCCGGTCGTCCACGCAAAAGAAAGGGCGACGAAATCGAATTCTCGAGACGACCAGAGAACCAGCTCTTGCGCCATGCGCGAAAGATGGATGGAGGAGATTGCACACGCACTGACCACTTCTTGCTCATGATCCCGAGCCGCAACCGCGTCCATTGCATTCTCCATGACGCCGGAGAAGCCAAGTTCCGACGCCGTCATTTCTCGATCAATCGGGTGGGGAGTTCCGGCCATTGCACAGGCGCCAAGAGGAGACAGGTCGACCCGAGTCATTGCGTCTCGAAGGCGCGCTCGATCCCGCAGGAGAGAAAAGCCATGAGAAAGTAGCTGGTGCCCGAGACGAATCGGCTGACCGCGCTGAAGGTGAGTGTAACCGGGAAGAAGAACCTGCCCGTCGCTCTTGACCCGAGAGATCATCACTCGAATGAGGTGGGTGAGTGCATCATCTAACCGTGAGATCTTTCGCTTGAGCCACAACCGAACATCGGTGGCAATCTGGTCGTTTCGAGACCGAGCGGTATGAAGTTTCTTCCCCACGTCCCCCGTGAGTTGTATCAACCTGGACTCCACCGCCATGTGGATATCTTCATCTTCCGAGGCGGGCTGAAACTTGCCTGACCCCAACTCCTCCCGGATCTGATTCAGGCCGTCGGAGATGGTTAGCACCTCCTCGGGACTCAAGATACCCACTTTCCCAAGCATCCTGGCATGAGCAATGGAACCGTCGATGTCATCCTCGGCGAGGGGAAGGTCAACCTGAATGGACGAGGAGAAGCGATCCATCAGGTCGCTCACTTCTTCCCCGAATCGGCCGCGAAGTAAACTCATTCTCCCTCCGCAATTCGTTTGGCACCCAGGGTTCGAAGGCGAAGAGCGCTCAATCGAATGAAGCCGGTGGCATCCGACTGGTCGTACACGTCATCCGCCTCGAAGGTAGCGATAGCCTCGTCATACAATGTGTGGCTCTGAGAACGACGACCATCGATTGAAAGCCCCCCCTTATAGAGTTTCAACCGAGCCTCCCCGTTGACGCGCTGCTGTACCGAGTCCATGAAGGACTGAAGGGCTTCCCGCTCGGGACTGAACCAGAGTCCGTTGTAGACCATCTCCGCATAGCGCGGAACCAGCTCATCTCTCAAGTGCTGAACTTCGCGGTCGAGGGTCAGGGACTCCACCGCCCGATGAGCATGGTAGAGAAGGGTACCCCCAGGCGTCTCGTAGACCCCTCGGCTCTTCATGCCAAGGAAACGGTTTTCCACGATGTCGACCCGCCCAATTCCGTGAGCTCCACCGATCTGATTCAATTTTTCAACGAGTTCGACCGGGGCCAGCTCAACACCGTTGACGACGACCGGATTTCCCCGGTGAAAGCGAACCGACACATACTCAGGATCGGAGGGAGCTTCGGTCGGGTCAGTCGTCATCCGAAACATGCTGGAAGGCGGACCTTCCCAGGGATCTTCCAGCACACCTCCTTCGTAGGAGATATGCATCAGATTGGCATCCATTGAATACTCGGGCCTGGGAGCGGCCGGAAGGGGAATGTCGTGGGCCTCGGCATAGGCAAGGAGATCGGCTCGCCCCTTGAAGTCCCACTCCCTCCAGGGAGCAATGATTCGAACGTCTGGCTTCAGAGCATAGGCAGCGAGCTCGAATCGAATTTGATCGTTTCCTTTTCCGGTTGCACCGTGGGCAAGTGCTTGGGCACCGACCTTCTCGGCGGCGCGTACCAGGCCTCGAGCGATGATGGGGCGGGCAAGTGCGGTTCCCATCAAGTAGGAGCCCTCATAGATGGCATTGGATCGAATCGAGGGAAAAATGCAGTCACTCACGAATTCCTTCCGCAGGTCTTCGATGATGACGTCACTAGCTCCGGTGGCAAGAGCCGCCTCCCTGACATGTTCAAGCTCTTCTCCTTGCCCCACGTCCGAGGTATAGGCAATGACTTCAGCCGAGTATTTTTCTTTGATCCAGTGGAGGATGACCGACGTGTCAAGACCACCCGAATAGGCAAGCACAACCTTCATTCTAGCTCTCCAACAAACTCTCGAGACATCGATGGACTTCCGCTCCAGCGCGAGCAGATCGAGTAATGATGAGGACGGTGTCGTCACCCGCTACGGTTCCCAGCACCCCGGATGGGGGGGAGCTATCGACTGCAGATGCAACCGGAGATGCACTTCCAGGAGACGTTTTCACCACGATCAAGTTCAAAGAACGCTCAATTTCCCGGGCAAATTCCTTCATTCGCCGACCAAGCTCTCCGGTTCCCGCCCCCGGCTCCAAATCACCGAGGTGGTACCGGGCCTTGCCGCCCGGCGACGACATCTTCTTTGCCCCGATGGCGGTCAGGTCTCGGGAAACGGTGGCCTGAGTGACTTCGTGTCCAGCTTTTCTCAACAGGTCCACCAGCTCTTCCTGACCCGCCACCTTGCGCTTCTGGAGCAGGCGGCGCAGAACCAGGCGACGAGCCGCGGAGCGATCTCGGTTCATTGCTTTGTCCTTTTTATACGCATATGCGCATAATACATGATCCCCCCGAAAATCCTCTCTCTTTTGTCTCTTTTTGTGGGAAGCACCCCTTTTTGTTTCACGGACCCGTCTTTTCTTGTCTCCCCTCTGGAATACACTTGAACCCAGGTACCAAGAGGGCGTATAGACAAGCCAAATCCAGGGCAACAAACGACTTTGCGGAGGAAGTATCCATCGTGTCGATGCGCATCGAACAGGTGAGAATTGAAAAGGAATCTGCTCCCACGACGCTTTTGAGCGAAGACGTGGACAGATACAAGGCGCATTACAAGGAGATGTTTCTGGCAGCTTCCTCCAGTTTCCCCGATCTCCCGGAGGTCTTCACCTTCAAGGACCGCAAAAGAAACGAACGGGGAGCGGAACGACTTCTGAACGATCTTGAGGCAGGGATCCTCTCGGCCCCCTCAGGAAAAGAGGCCCGAGAAACCTAGCAGCACCAGATGAGGGAACGGGTTCGGCGATTTGCACGAGAGGGGGCCGGCTTTCCGATGCCTTATCGTCGACTCCTTCTTTCTGACCCCTTTTTCGATATGCTCATCACGTTTGTTTCTCGGGCTCGCAATTTCGATCAGAACCTTCTGGTTGAGGACGTGTACCAGGCACTTCGCAACGTGTGGATCGGAGGATCCATGCAGCTTCTCGCCGACCTACCCGTAGAAACGTCTCCCTCTCTCTTTGCCTACAGCCTTCTGTATCCGTACACGGACAACACGCTTGACGATACTTTGACCTCTCGCGAGTCCAAGGCTGCCAGTTGCCGACGCCTCGACCGCCGCTTGCAGGGAGAGGATGTAGGGGCCGTTTCGAAAACAGAGCAGCACATCGACAGGCTGGTTGGCACCATCGAAAAGGAGTTTCCCCGCCCGAAGTACCCTCACGTTCACGCGAGCCTGTTAACCATTCACCGGGCTCAGACAAAAAGCCTCTCTCAGCAGAGGGAACTGAACCGACTCACTCTTCCCACAATCCTCGATGTGAGCGTGGAGAAGGGGGGTGCCTCGGTTCTTGCCGATGGTTTCCTGCTCCAGGGAACACTCACTCCGCAACAAGCTGAGTTTT
>JAJDCM010000316.1 GCA_029260825.1 Planctomycetota bacterium
TTCTGCCCACACGAAAGTCGGAAGCCCCAGAAGGAATAAGCCAGGGCCTGGCAAAGACTCACATCTCCTAAAAAATTAGGAGAAACTTCTTGAGGTACCGTCTCCTATCTCCTAAGATCTTGGGAGTAACACAACCACGGAGATACCTCCCGATGACAAATCGGAACATCCTGCTCACCAAGCTCGAGCTTTCCCTGGCTCAAATCGTCTGGGGGAGCCATCCGGAAGCGCTCACCGTGCGCGAAATCGTCGAGCGATTCAATCGGGACAGCAAAAAGGAACTCGCCTACAACACGGTCCAAACCATGATGACCATCCTCAAGGATAAAGGGGTGGTCACGGTCAAGCCCGGGCCTGGACGAGCACATCTTTATCAGGCGCGGCTTTCCCAGAGCCAGGTGTCGAACAACATGGTGACTGATCTCGTGGATCGGTTGTTTGAGGGTCGCCCCCAGGCCCTGCTCATGCAGCTGATGGAAAGCGAATCCCTCGGAAAAGATGAGCTCCATGATCTTCGCCAGTGGATCGACCAACGTCTCCAGGACCGCGCGGAGGAAGAGTGATGAATCAGTGGATCGGTCACCTTGCCGTGCAAACCATCGGCCTCTTCGCCCTGGGCCTCGCCGCCCTGTTGATCCGAAAACTCATGAAGCGGGATCCAGTACTCCTCTACCGAACCACCACCGTTCTCTTGCTCTCGGTGCTACTTCTACCTTTCATCCAGTTCCAGTTTCAGGGAAAGGCCATCCCTTCTATCAAGGACTGGGTTGGCACGTCGGAGCTGATTCCAGGCACGATGAGTCAGCGGTCCGAACAAAACTCCGTGAGTCGAAACGACGAGCTCACTCCTTCTTCCCCCGAACCTCTCGCGTCCATCTCTCACTCAACCATCATGCTCGGGCTCAATCCTTCCCACGACCCGGTCCAGGAACCAAGCCGCCAGCCCCTTCAAAACTGGACGGGATGGGACTGGAGTAATCTCTGGGGAATGACCGGATGGCTCGTTCTCTATGCATTTGGAGCGTTGTTCTTTCTCGCACTTCATTCTGTTCGGTGGCTCCGAACCGAGAGGATCATTTCTCGAAGCTGTCCTGTTCAAGCAAGAGAAATTAGAGATCTCTGGAAGAAAATCGTAGGGCCCTCCAGGCTTCGCAACCGGATCGAGCTCCTTTCCTCCAGCGAGGTCGCCACCCCAGGTTGCTGGGGCCTTGCTCGTCCCAAAGTCATCGTCCCCACAAGCTGCCTCGAGGGAAGAAACACGAGCCTTGCGTGGGCGCTTCGCCACGAGCTCGTTCATCTGGAACGCCGCGATAGCATCGTTGTCTTCCTGCAGATCGTAGCGACGACTCTCTTCTGGTTTCACCCCGTTGCCTGGTGGCTTTCCAGAGAAGTTGACCGGCACAGGGAAACTTCCTGCGACCACATGGTCGTGAGAAACACGGGCAGAGCCAAGAGCTACGCCCTGGCGTTGATGGAGTTCGCCACTCAGCTTCTCTCCACAAGGCATTCCCGGTCCCAGCAAAGAACCGTAGCTGCAACGACCTTTCTTCACTGGTCCCGATCCACCTCTCAGCTTCAAAGGAGAATCCGCATGCTCGAACACGGATGGAAGCCTCTTCCCAGAACCACCCGCATGTTTCGAGGGATCACTCTTCTTCTCCTTTTTTGCGGAATCTGGACCGGACAAATGGTCATTGCCGCCACGTTCATCTCTCCCCATGAAGACCCGATCCCGCCATCGACCACTGTCAGCTCTCAGGCAGGATCGGACGACCAGGACTCGGACTTCGATGGTCTCTCCGATTTCTCGGAGATCCACAAATACAAAACCGATCCCTATCGCGCCGACTCGGATGGCGACGGCGCTTCCGATAGCGCCTGGCCAGAAAGAA
The DNA here is from genome assembly GCA_029260825.1 of Planctomycetota bacterium. Taxonomy (GTDB): domain Bacteria; phylum Planctomycetota; class JACOTG01; order JACOTG01; family JAJDCM01; genus JAJDCM01. The sequence goes on from JAJDCM010000316.1 coordinate 1,893, forward strand.
GAGAGTTCACTTACACCATTCGAACCATTATTCAGGTCATGCCTCCCTACAACCTCTCGGCCCTGAACGACGACTTTCAAGATGTTCGGGTTCTGGATGAGCGGAAAGAATACGTCGAGCTGGAGATCATTCACTACCCGCTCAATACCGTTCATGAAGCCATCGAAGCGAATCCAAACTGGATCGCTGACGCGGCCATGATGAAGGAATATCTCTCGCCGGGAATCACCACCAACTGGGATGAGGAAATGAAAGATCATTTGCTCACGAAACTCAGCCGGGATGGAATCGACATTCCCACCCTCACCGACCTGGAAGTGGTGACCCAGGTATCGAAGTGGGTTCTTGACAACGTTCCGGGAAAGAACATGTTCACGACCTACGATGTTCATTTCCCCGATGGAGTCCCCGCCATCTATCCCGGACGGGAGGCTCATTTTGAAACCAACAAAGGCGACCCGAGCTGGACGACCGAAGAACAGCTGCAACACGATCTTTTCGGCCGTGAAATGTTCTACAATCGAAGTCGTGGCACTTGCACCTCCTCCGCAACTCTCCTCACCACCATCCTGCGAGCGGTGGGGATTCCTACCCGCATGATCATTGCGATCCCGGCGGTGGATGCCTCAAGCCAAAGAGAGCTTGACCTGATCAAGACCCGGCTTTCTCACCATCAAGTACGCAAGACCGTATTCGCAGGACTCTCCGTTCTTACGAACTCTTTCGCTGCTCACATCTACAACGAAGTTTTCGTGGGCCATCGCTGGAGACGACTCAACTACAGTCGGCTTGGCCAGAACATCCTTGACGAAGGGACGTTTGGTCTTTTGACTCACGTAAACACCTTCAACGATCTCAGCGAAGCCAATCTTGCCCCGACCTGGGGCTCACGGGTTCGCAACACCGTGTTTCGAAATAGCAATCCCTACACGGCACTCACCGTTTCTGACCTCTTCGGAAAACACAGCAACATCCCCAATCCAGTCACCTCCCTTCCCGAGGAGCACACGTTTCTTACCATCAGCAAGGTTTACTGGTTTCATTCCTCGGACCGCCCCTCCTCGATCGGGGATGGGGAAGCAAAACGAGACGGCAACGGCCATCTTCTCGCCCATGTCAATGAAGGCAAACACAATGGCGGTGTGAAGCAATACAAGAGCTTCTATGACGAGGTGGACAAGAGATTTCTTCTGGAAGCAGAAGGCCACAAGACCATCAACGTCACCGCGCAACGAGGCTACTGGACAAGGGGAGATAACCGGGAGTTCTACCTTCACATCGCAAAATACGAGCTCGAACAAATGGCAAGGGACGTCGACTACACACTTCGGCCCCGAAACGAGAGTTCGAACTATCGATGGTTAACCGATGGCGACGTGACCCTTCGCCGGCCGCAAGAAGAGCCCGGCCCCCAAACAACTCCTGAGGGATCTGGAAGCCAGAAGAATGGAGAAGAGTCCTCTACCGATGAAACCAGAGTCCACCGTCATTTGACGATCACCCGGGCCTACTTTGCAGACTCCGATGAAGCCCCTTCCAAGATCAAGCTTCTTGACCAGGGCGGAAAGAACGTTCTTGCCGAGGTTTCCGAGTGGTTCGAAGAACTCGGGTTCGAGCAGCTAACGACCTTCACTCAGCGAGTGGATCGAAACTTCCTTCTTCTTTCAAGCGGACTCGAGCCCATCAGAATCAGCGCAGGAATCGGCAGCGTGGTCAGCGGAGACGTGCGAAACGTCCTCTTGTTCCTCAGGGACGAAGAGCTCCACAAGATGGCCAGAGGCGTTGACTACTACCTGACACCGGTCAACTCCCTCAAAGGCTACCAATGGAAATTGCCCGGAGACGGTATTCGGATCCGGCTTCCCTGAATCCGGATACATGTTGATCAGGATCCGGATCTCTTCCTGCGAAGGGCTTTTGCCAGCTTCTTTTGTGCCGGCTCGAAACCGGAATTCGCCGCAAGCGCGGCTCGATAATGACGAATCGCTTCGTCCAGCTCACCCAGGAGTTCCAGACTCACTCCGAGATTGAGATGAATGATGGGGCTCTTCGGGTTGAGGGACAGCGCGGTCTCGAAATGCTTCACCGCCTCTCTTACCTCTCCATTGCTCTTCAGGATATTCCCCAGATTATTGTGAGCCTCATCCAGATCCGGACGTAGAGCAATCGCTGCTCGAAACTCCTTCACCGCCTCATCCTTCCTTCCCGCCGAGCGCCGTGAGCGTCCCAGATTGAAGTGAATGATCGCCGCGTTGGAAGGATCTTGCGCCAGAGCTTTCTCAAAGCAAGCTGCCGCTTCTGCAAACTTTCTCTGATCGTGGAGCGCCCCTCCCAGGTTGTTCAGCACGAAAACGCTCGAAGGGTCGACCTTGAGAGACTCCTCAAAATGCAGGATCGCCTCATCGATTCTGCCCAACGAGTAAAGCACTCTTCCTAGACGACCATGAGACACCCCCTTGCTTGCGGCCGGAAGATCCCCTGTGATCTCTTGCTTGAAGCCGGC
>JAJDCM010000317.1 GCA_029260825.1 Planctomycetota bacterium
GAGACCGAGGACACGACCATCGCCGATCTCGCGGTGGCGAGCGGGTGCGGCCAGATCAAGACCGGATCTCTTTCCCGCTCCGAGCGGGTCTGCAAATACAACCGGCTCCTGCGCATTCACGAGGATCTAGACGACGCGGCACGGCTCGGAACGAATCGACTTCGACTCCTTTAACAGCCATGGCTCGGGAACTTGGCGACATCCCACCGGGGCGGTCAAGAAAGAGGGCAATTCCAATGCTATGCTTGGCCGCTGGCGGTGGAAATAAACACTTTCTTTGGCTTCAATGTCCCCATGCCGGAGGTCCGGCCTTGCGGCAAAAAAATCCCGAGTCGTTGCGAACAACCATCTTGGTGTGCCTGGGCATGCTGCTGATCTCTTCGTGGATCCTCATGCGAGGGACGGTTCCGGCTCAAAAAAAAAATCGGGTGTTGCGGCAGCAACTCGAGTCGATGCTCGAGGAGCGCGACCAGCTTGAATGTGAGCTATCAGAGGTTAAGTCCAAGAGAGACGCGCTCTTAAGCGACCCCATCGCCATTCAAAGAGAGGCCCTCCTCCAGCAGGGCTATACTCCGGACAAACACGACGTCATTGTTCGCTGAGTTTCTTACCCCCAAGATCCGTCAGGGTTCATTTCGTTCTCACCGATACAAACCCTGGGCCATTCCGCTCGTACCAGTGTACGGGATCAGAAGTGGTGACCAATCGGTGTCAAGACGTCGATCGTCCCCACCGACGTCCTTGTTATACTCTCGGTTGGAGTCCCTCCGGCAATTTCCCGCTTCCCAACGGTTTGCTGCGAAAATGACACAGAGATTCACCATTCTTGCCGCGCTTTGGCTCATGCCATTCCTCGGAGTTCAGGCTCTGGGGCAAGAGAATGATTTGCCCGCACTCTCCCCCACCATCACGATCCGTGACCAGGACGAAAAAGTGAACCTGGAGCTGAAGGAGGTGGAGAAGTTCTTGACCGCAGGAGAATTTGGAGCGGCAATCGACATCCTCCAGGGTCTTCTGAACGATATCTCCCGCCTCGTCGGAAGCGGCAAGGTTCATGATTCTGTTCATCCTTACGGAGACGGGCCTCCCTACCGGATCGCTTTGGGAAGCAGGGCCTACATCCGACGTCTTCTCTCGACCCTGCCTCCGGAAGCCATCGAGATCTACCAGAAGCGACATGAAAAGCTTGCCGCGGTTGCTTTTCGTGAAGCTTTTCCCCACGATCCAAAACGACTTCTGGACATAGCCCAGACCTACCCAATAACCCGGGCGGCCTACAGAGCGCGACTCGTCCTCGCCGATTTCGCCCTGGAGGCAGGTGACGCCCTTCTGGCTGAAACCCACCTTCGGGACATCTTGATCGATTGCGACGGCGCCCTTGATTCCTCCCAAAAAGCGAATATCACCGCCCGGCTGCTGATCGCGAAGTCGGCCCGGAGCGCCCCCCGAGAAGTCGAGGGCACGATCCGGGAAACCGTCGATCACCTGGGAGACGAGACCCTCCTGATTGCCGGGAAAAAGGTGTCCTATCGGGATTTCACCGAGAATTTGTCGGGAATGACCGAAAGCGGCCCGGCAAAGGACTCAACAACCCCCTCAAACTCCTCGTGGTCAACGTTTTGTGGCAGCAACTCCCGAACCGAGCAAGCCCCGGACCTCGAAGGGCCCCTCCGGGCGGCGACGAGCCACAAAAGCCCATACCCCCAGACCCCCGAACGCTTCTTCCGACGGACGGCTCCGCTGTCCGAACTGTTGACGTGGAAGTCTCCCCTCGTTGCCACTTATCCCGTGATCGATGCGGATGAGGGTGTGGTCTATTCCCACACCGAAAACGCCATTACAGCACTTCGAATCGCCGACGGATCAACCTTGTGGCAAAAGAGCTTAGATGAGATTTCGGCCGAGATGAACGGCGGGCAAGAAAACGAGTCTCCGCCCGAAAAGATCCCCGGTACCACTCCCGGTAGACGGGGGGTTCGGCCCTTTTCTCTCGCAGATCTTCGCGACCTTTCGGGGAGACGAAAAGAGCACCGCCCCCGCTACCTGACTCTGTCCGGACGCTTTCTTCTTGCCACCGTAGAAATGCTCACCCCATCGCCAACTTCTTCTGGAAGACCGGTCAAGGTCCTGTTGGCCCTGGATCGATACAACGGAGGAAAGGTGATTTGGTCGGCTGGTGCCGAACGGACTGACGACCCTCTCCTCAAGGGCGTGGAGTTTACTGCCGTGCCCGTCGTCCGGGGAAACAGGGTTTTTGTCGGTGCAAGACGAATCGCCGAACAGAGTAATGAAAGAAAAGCGCTCGTCCTGAGTCTCGATCTCATGACCGGCAAACTCATTTTCAGAACCTTTTTATGCTCGGGGCCAAACCTCTATCCGTCGGATCAGCTCGACCCGGAGACACCAACTCTCTCCGAGGCCGGTGGTGTTCTGTACTGCTCGACCGGGTTAGGAGTTCTGGCGGCCCTGAGCTGCGAAACAGGCGAGGTGCGTTGGATATTTCGGTACAGCCGATTTCCGTCTCGAGGAAAGCAGGGAGCGACAACTCTCAGCTATCGCAATCCATGGAGGGACGATCCCCTCTTCGTGGTGGGGGATCGTCTGTATTCCACGCCACCGGATTCGAACCGACTCCACATCCTTTTTCTGAGTCCGGAAAAAGGAACCGGAGCAATCCGCAACGATCAGGTGGAAAAAGAGAGCCTCGACTACGTGATCGGCGTGGACGACGGATGGATCTATCTCGCCGGCAGGAGCCGGGATGGCAAGCAGCAGATGGTGACGGCTGTCTCACCCGACGCCAAAGCCTCCGCGCTGCAGTGGGAGTTCATCATCCCCAACCCTCCGCCGGAGCGAAGCGAGGCAAAGGATCGTCTTCACGGACGGGGACTCCTGGGAGAGCATGTGGTCTACGTACCGACCACCAAAGCGATATACACATTGGAAAAGAAGACGGGCAAGGTCGCGGGGATCATTTCTCGCGTCGTCAGGGGTTCAAGGGAGCTCTTACCCGCCGGAAACATCATTCCGGCTCCGGGAACCCTGATCTCGGCTTCACCCAATCAACTGGATTTCTTGAAACAAGTCCCGTAATCCGGGGGATTCACCCTCACGAATCGTCTCGGGAACGGGGTTCATAAGCAACGGAGGAGTGTCGGAATGGTCAATCCTGAGGAAGGTGCCGCAGTCGCGACCGGTGTGACTGGCGAGGACATGGAGGCAGTCCGTAAGCTGAACCTGGCTTACTCGTCTCTCAAGACAGAGCTCGGAAAGATCGTAGTCGGTCAGGAATCGGTGATCGATGACCTTCTCACCTGCATCTTTGCCAAAGGCCATTGCATTCTGATTGGTGTCCCGGGTCTCGCCAAGACCCTGTTGATTCGGACCCTGGCCAGCACCCTCAACCTGAAGTTCTCGCGCATTCAGTTCACTCCGGACCTGATGCCGGCGGACATCACGGGAACCGAGGTGATCCAGGAAAACAAGAACACCGGCGAGCGAACTTTCAAGTTCCTCGAAGGGCCGATCTTTGCCAACGTGATTCTGGCAGACGAGATCAATCGAACCCCGCCAAAGACCCAGGCAGCGCTTCTCGAAGCGATGCAGGAGTTCCAGGTAACCGCCGGCGGAAAAAAGCACTCGCTGCAAGAGCCGTTCTTCGTCCTCGCCACCCAGAACCCGATCGAGCAGGAAGGAACCTATCCTCTTCCCGAAGCTCAGCTTGACCGGTTCATGTTCAACATCTTGGTCGAGTATCCATCCGAGTCCGAAGAACTCGAGATCATGAAGCTCACCACGGCCACGATCGCCAACAAAGTGACGGAAATTCTCTCCGGAGAGGAAATCCTTCGACTTCAGCAGCTCGTTCGCTCCGTCCCCGTCGCTGACGAGGTCATGCGCTACGCAATGCGTCTTTCTCGGGCAAGCCGTCCCAATACCGAGGAAGCTCCTGACTTCATCAAGGAGACGGTCTCCTGGGGCGCCGGGCCTCGTGCCACCCAGTATCTGATCCTCGGCGGCAAAGCTCGGGCACTGCTCCGCGGAAACTTCTACGTTTCGACCGAAGACATCAAAGCAGTTGCGCACCCAGTCCTGCGACACCGAATCATTACGAACTTCAGCGCCGAAGCCGAAGGCATCACTTCGGACAAGATCATCGATCGGATGCTGGAAGAAATCGAGCCACTCACAAGCAAGGCACTCGAAGATGGAAGACTATCTAAAATACTTGGATCCGAAAACGCTGAGCAAAATCAAGGGGCTTGATCTCAAGGCCCGCCTCATCATTGAGGGAATGGTAACCGGCTCCCATAAGAGCCCCTACCATGGTTTCAGCATCGAATTCGCCGAACACCGGGAGTACGTCCCCGGTGACGACATACGACACGTTGATTGGAAGGTCTTTGGCAAGTCCGATCGTTACTACATCAAGCAGTACGAGGAAGAAACCAACCTCAACTGCACGATCGCCCTGGACTGTAGCGAGTCAATGGAATATGCCCACGGCGAGGTTTCAAAGCTCGAGTACGCCCGTTACGTCGCGGCGTCTCTGGCGTTCTTGATCCTGCAGCAACAAGATGCCGTAGGTCTTGCTCTCTTTGACAATGAGCTTCAGAAGGTCATTCCGCCTTCGGGGCATGGCTCCCATTTGAAGCTACTCTTGAATGAGATGTCGACCTGCAAGGGAGAGAAGAAGACCAGCATCGGGTCAGTGCTCCACAATCTGGCCGAACGGGTCACCAAACGTGGAATGATCATCCTGATCTCCGATCTTTTTGATGATCCAAGGGCCATTCTTTCCGGTCTTCGCCACCTCCGTCATAGAAAGCACGACATCGTCGTCCTGCACATCGTTGACGAGGCCGAAATGACCTTCCCCTTCGAAAAGATGACGAAGTTCGTCGGCCTGGAAGATCAACCGACACTCATGGCAAACCCAAGAGCGCTCAGACAGACCTATCTTGAGGAATTCAAGAAATTCACCCATGAGGTGAAGAAAGCCTGCCTCAGCAATCGAGTCGATTATGAGCTCATCCATACCAATCAACGGCTGGATGTTGCTCTCTCCACGTACCTGGCTTCGCGAGCCAGCTTATCCCAAGGGTCTAGATAGAGGGAAACGCTCCCAAGGAAAGCGAAGTGAATCAATTCGTCAATCCGGCACTTCTGTGGTGGCTGATCCCTCTGGCTCTGGCTCCCATTATCATCCACCTGCTGAATCGCCGGCGGTACAGAAACGTTCCCTGGGCCGCGATGCACTTCATCCTCGCCGCCTACAAGAGGACCAATCGACGGGTTCGTCTCGAGAACCTGATTCTGCTTCTTCTTCGAACAGCCATCATGATCCTTCTGGTGATGGCCCTGGCTCGCCCCTTCTTTTCCGGAGGAAGCGCGGCATCCCTGATCGCCCAGGAAACCACCAAGAATGTCATCGTGGGGCTCGATCAATCCTATAGCATGACCTATCGGGATCAATTCTCCACCCCGTTCGATCGAGCGAAGAGCTTTTGTGATCGACTCATCGGCCGACTGAAAGAAGACAGGGGCGACACGGTCTCCGTTGTCACCTTCGCAGACACTGCCGTGACGAGCCCCGAAAAATCACTTCTTCTGGAAGAAGCCCGGACGAGCGTCGGGGAGCTTTCCCCAGGATTCGGCGGCACCCGTCTTCCGGCAGCTCTCTCCGAAATCATTCGACTTCTCTCCGTGGTCAAGACAAACCCGGAGGTCTACATCGTCTCGGATCTCCGGCGCCAGGACTGGCTCGCTGCGAGTTCGCTTTCCGGCAAGGAACCCAGTGACCGTGGAGCGGTCGGGGCACTCTTGAAACAGATCTCCGACACGGCAAAGGGGATCCACATCGTGGACATCGGAAGTGATGAGCTTTCGAACGTTGCGGTGGTCGATCTCGTCACCCGTGACTCCACATCCGTCGTCGGAGAAGAGACCGAATTCCTGGCGGAGATCGTGAACCGAGGCGAGCGACTGGCCAACTTCGAGGCCACGTTTGTGGTGGACGGCAACCCCACTCTCCATCCGGCAGCTGAATCGATCGGCCCCGGAGAATCAACGGTTGTCGAATTCAGACATGTCTTTCGACGACCCGGGCCCAAAAGCGTCTCGGTGCGCATCGTTTCCGATAAGCTTCGAGCCGATGATGAACGGTTCCTTGCCATCAACATCCTGGACAGCGTGAAGGTCCTGGTCGTCGACGGAGACCCCAGCGGAGATTCTCCCCTGGAAAAAGAGACCGGCTTCCTCGAGGTTGCTCTCTCTCCGAATCCAATCGGAGACGAAGTCGGTTCGGTCTTCTCCGTGCACGAGACCCTTGACACGACTTTTGCCAGCCGGATCGACGAAGGGCTCCAGCAATATGACCTTCTTGTCCTGGCAAACCTGGACCTGTCTCGGGTGCCCGAAGATCGGATGGCGAAGATCAAAGATTTCGTCCGGGATGGCGGCGGCCTCATGATGTTCCTGGGCGACCGGGTCGACCCGACGCTCTACAGTAAAAGATTTTATCAATCCTCGGGTGAAGATATTCTCCCCTGTCGTCTCGTGTCGACGAAATCGGCTCCTTCAGCAGCGACCGGATCCAGGCTGGATCCCGAGTTCGAGCATCCGATCTTCAAGGTCTTTGTCTCGCAAGATCGACGCCCGCTTCTCACCGAGGTTCCGATTCGACAGTACATTCAGGTTCGAATGGCACCGGAAGCCCCGTTCGCCCGGGTCATTGCCCGCTACGACGGTCCAAATGGCCCCCCGGCAATCGTCGAAAATCGATATGGCTTTGGCCGGGTGATGCTCTTCACCACCAGCGCCGACGGAGATTGGACGGACTGGCCCATTCTTCCCTCCTATCTCCCGGTAATTCAGGAAACGGCAAAGTTCCTGACTTCCAAAGATCGTCGCCGAAAGAACCCCCTCGTGGGCCAACCGATCCAGCGGGACATGGATGCCTTCATTCCAAACATCAAGATCTTCCCCCCGTCTGAACCGGGCTCAACCATGCAAACCGGCACTCCGGTTTCGCTAAGAGCGCTGGCGGGTCGGGAGGGTTGGTTCCGGGCATCTTATCCTGAGACCCAACGCCCCGGCCTCTACCGGATGACGGCGGATACTCCTTTCGACAAGTTCGCTCCCCCGGAAACTCCGGGCGAAGACATCTTTGCCGTGAACGTTCCCGACGATGAGGGGGCACTGGACCGAGTTTCCAAGGAAGAACTCCGGCAAGCCTATCCTGAGATCGCCTTCCACTTCTCCCAGGAGAGCCAGGAACAGGCGACAAGCAAGCAGGAGGAAGGCGAGATCTGGAAGACGTTGATCATCGTTTTATGCCTACTTCTATTGAGTGAGAGTATCCTCGCCAGGTTCTTTGGCGATTACAAGAGATCATGAGGGGCCCAATGCTTTTCAATCCAACCGTATTTCTCGGCCAAGCCGGCGGAGCTGACGTCCTTGATTGGGCGGTCCGGCTGACCCAACACCCACCACTTTGGGTGATCGTGTTGGTGATCGTTCCGTGGACGACGGCACTGGTCTGGTGGATTTACAAGGGAGAAAGCGTCAACAAGCGAGGGCTTCGAACCTTTCTCATCGGTATTCGAACCTCCATCATCTTGCTCGTGCTAGCAATTCTCCTGCAACCGGTGATCGTGCACACACGATCCCGCACCGAGAAGCCATACGTTGCACTTCTGTTTGATGATTCAGCGAGCATGTCCAGCAAGGACAAATACGTCGACGAAGAAAAACGAGACATCATCAAGAAGCTCGCACTTCTTCCTCCCGGGGATGAGCTATCCCAATATAACCGGATCGACCTCGTCAAGCGGATCCTGGGAAATGACAGCGAGAGTACAAACATACTCGCACGCCTGAAGAGCCGGGCCGAGGTGAAGCTTTTTTCGTTCGCCAGTCAAGTCACTCCGGAAGCCAACCTCGATCGTCTGAGTGGACACGGATCGGTGACAAGACTCGGCGACGCACTCCGAACGGTTCAGAATGAATTTCGCGGCCGACGCCTGGCCTCCATTGTTGTCTTCACGGACGGACGCTCGAATGAAGGTGAGCTTCCTCCCGATGTCGCCGAAGACCTGGCTTCCGAGTCGATCCCGGTGGTCGTGGTTGGCGTCGGTGATCCAGACACTCCAGAAGATGTCAGCATCCAGGCCGTGGCTGCCCCCCAATCCGTTCTGAAAGATGATGAAGTCATCTTCCAGGTTTCGGTCCAGAGTGTGGGGTTTGAGAACCGCGAAATCAATGTGGAGCTCATGAAGGACGGGGTTGACCACCCCATCTCGAGTCGCCCCCTCCTCCTCGAAGGCGCGGGAAGACAACAGAAGGTCCTTCTCTACTATCGCGCAAGCGATCCTGGAACCCATCGATTCACCGTTCGCATTCCTCCTCTTGAAGGGGAATCGATTCTGGAGAACAACGAGAGGGTCCGAACCCTCACCGTGATCCAGAAGAAGATCAAGCTCCTGTATGTTGAAGGCTATCCCCGCTGGGAGTACCGGTATCTGAAGAACGCCCTCGTTCGTGACACGGAAACCATGGAGGCGAGCTGCCAGCTTCTCTCTGCTGACGCCATGTTCGCCCAGGAAGCAACTGCGGGTCAAAAGCCTCTCAGTCACATGCATCTTCCCCGTGGAAAAGAACTCTTCGAGTACGACGTTGTGCTCTTTGGCGACGTCGACCCTTACGATCTTGGCGCCTCGGAAACAGAACGAACCGAGTTCATGGATGACGTGGTGACCCTCGTCGAAGAACTCGGCGGCGGGTTCGGCATGATCGCGGGTGAAAGGGATAGCCCTCATCACTTCCGCGGCACCCCGATTGAACGACTGCTTCCCGTGGTCATCGACGTATCCGATGACGACATCCCCTACAGCCTCGATCGGGAACAACTCCACCAGGTAAAACTGACCGAGCTCGGCCGCGCCCATGAAATCACACTTCTGGAAAGCGATCCGGAAGAAGCAATGGCTCTCTTCGACGAGGGCTACCTCCCCGGTCACTACTGGTTCTGCCCGGTAAAAAAGGCCAAGGCGGGGGCTCAGGTTCTGGCCGTGCATCCGGAGCGCCGAAACAAGTACGGCTATCTCCCGGTTTTCGCCGCCCAGTTCTATGCCTCGGGACGAACCTTCTTTTCCGGGATAGACTCGACCTGGCGCTGGCGAATGGGCCAGGGCGACCGGCATTTTTATCGGTTCTGGAGTCAGGTGATTCGTTTCCTGGCAAAGAGTCGACTCTCCTCCAAAGATAAACGAGTCGAGCTCTTTCTCGACAAGTCGGAGTATCACGTGGGGGAGAAGGTCACGATTACCGCGACCGTTCGCGACCAGGATTTTCGCCCGGCGGAAAAAGCTTCTCAGAACGCCAAGCTGAGAACTCCGACCGAACGCGACCCCAAGCCCATTGAGCTTCGTCCGACCCAGACGAAGCCGGGAACCTACACACAATCGTTCACCGTTCGTGAGATCGGAACCCACCGTGTTTCCATCGAAGGAGACAGCACCTCGAGCGATGGTGAAGTCGAGTCCATCGGATTCGATGTGGTGATCCCATCCATCGAGCTCGAGAACCCCGTCCTGGATAAACCAACTCTCTCCGCCCTGGCGACAACGAGCCACGGCGAGTTTCTGGCACTGAACGATCTCGAGCGATTGCCCGAGATTCCCAGGTGCGACCCGATCATCGTGCCTTCCGTCATCATCCAAGAAGAGCTCTGGGATAAATGGAGCGTGCTCCTCCTCCTTGGGGGACTCCTGGTGACGGAATGGACTCTGCGAAAACGTAACCGCTTGCTTTAACCGACGAGAATTGCCATGAACAAAATGAGCTTGCCCCCCCGGTTCCCGAGGTGTTTTTCAGGACGGCTGGTTTTCTCATTGATGACGATGACGTTCCTGCTTCTTTCCGCAGCGGCGACCGCCCAGCCAAGAGAGCGGCTGAAGAACATCATGCCGGTTGCCCCCAAGAAACCTGAAGTCGTTGAAAAGGCGCCCAAGAAGGAAGAAGAGCGTCAATTCAAGAACTTCGCGGTCAGCGAGAGCCGCCACGTCGAGGAGCTCTTTGAAAACGCCCAGCTCATGATCAGCAAGCGAGACTGGGTCGGCGGTGTCAGTCACATCCAGGAGATCATGGACCGATACGCCAACAAGGTCCACCTCGTGGATGAGCGTCAAATTGTCTACCGATCGTATCGTGAACGATGCCTCGATCAGCTTCGTCTCCTTCCCGAATCAGGCCTTGCCGCCTATCGCCAGCAATATGACAAGAAGGCAGCCAAGCTCCTCGAGCAAGGTCGACAGAGTAGAAACCCGGATGTCCTGAAAGAACTCGTCCGGCGATTCTCTCTCACCAGCTCCGCTGATCAAGCCATGAAGTCCCTCGGAGAGATCTACCTCGAAAAAGGTGACGTTCTTGAGGCTCTCTACTACTTTCACCGGATCCTCTTTGAACATCAGGGAAGCACGTCCGACAGTGCTGAAACCCTCCTCAACGCGGCGTACTGCTGCTTTGTAGCCGGCAAGCTCGACCGTTTGCTGGAGATCTCAGAACGGGCTCGAGATGTCGCTCCCTCCGCGGGAAAGGTAAACTTTCGGGGCTCCACGGTTGACCTCTCCCAGCAGATCAATCGCTGGATCGAAGTCACCAGCGAAGAAGATATCAATAAAGAAGACTACTCCTGGACGATGATGGGAGGGGATCCGGGTCGCAACCGTGCCCTTACCGTTCCCAAGACAGACAGTCCTCTCCAATGGACTTTCCCCCTTCCTCAGATCGATTACGGGAGGAACCAGCAGAGGTCCTATCAGAACTACCGGGATGTTACTCACCACAGCGATACGGTCTATCCGGTTCACCCGGTCGTGGGACCCGACTCGGTCATCATCCACAACGGATATGAAGTGCAATCCCTGGATCTCTACGTGGGTCGCTTGAAGTGGACGTTTACTTCGCCTGACGAGGATGACCTCGCCGAACGGACCGACACGAGACAGATCTTTTCGGGAGTTCTCGCCGAGGGAGTTTATTACGTCAATCTCGAATCCGCTCCCGAAGAATCGTCCTGGGATTGGATGCACGGTCCAGTGCTCGTTCCGATTCCCATGCGCAAGCTCTACGCCCTCAACGCCGAAACCGGCACGGAGATCTGGAGTCATCGAAACTACGAGGGCGAGACGATGGAAGAACAGCGCTTCATGCAGAAGCTCTCGATTTCTTCTCCTCCTCTCGTCACCCGAAACACGGTCTACGCCATCGGTTCCATGTTCGAAGGAAAGATCCACTCCTACGCGTGTGCATTCAACGCCAAGGATGGCCGACTTCTCTGGCGAACTCTCATCTGTACCGGCCAGCAAGAGCTCAACATGTTCGGAAGACCCCTTCTTGAACATGTGGCCTCGACCATTGCCGAAGATCAGGGTAGTCTCTATTTTTCCACGAACCTCGGACTGATCGCCGCCGTTGATGCTCGCCTCGGAACCATCCGCTGGATCACCGAATACGATTCCATCGACATGCCGCTCAACCAGGGCTTCCATTTCATGGTGAGGAAGTTTGTCTTCCATAACTGCCCCCCCTTCGTGACCAAGAAGTCTCTTGTGATTGCTCCCCTCGACTCCGAATCGGTCTACTGCCTCGACACATCCTCGGGAAAGGTGAACTGGTTCAAGAACAGCCGAGACACTCGAGGCGGATTCAATACGGTCCTTGGGGAAAAAGACGGGTTGGTTCTTCTGGGCGGCAGTTCCGTCACCGCAGTCGATCTGGAAACCGGATCCATCGAGTGGGGATACCCCCTCGGCCCCCGCAACAAGGCCGCCGGCCTCGGCGGTGTGGCCAGCGGAATGGCACTTTGTCCGACCAAGGAAAATGTGGCTGCGCTTGCTCTCGCGTCAGGCCGGAACATTGGCGACTCCATGGGACTCAAGGACCTGGGTGCCGGAAACTTGATCATCACGGACCGTTTCATGATTCAGGCTGGGGCCCGAAGCATGTCGGTTTGTTACCGATGGAGCGAGGTTTTCCAAGCTCTTCAAGATCGCATCAGCGCACGTCCTCATGATCCATACGTGTTTCTTGAAGTCGGAAACATCTACCGACAAGGAAAAGAATACACCGAAGCTTCCAAGAACTACAAAAAGGCGAGGGAGCTCGCAAAGCAAGACCCTCCGGCTCCTGAAATCATCCGACGAGCGACGGCAGGACTCTATTCGTCCTACAAATCCATGGGGGATCTATCCTGGAAAGATCGGCGACTTCGGGATGCGGTCCGGTGGTACGAACTTGCAGCAGTGGAGGCATATGACGATTCCACCCGGCTGGAATCTCATCTCGATTTTGTTCGCTACTATCGAGTCAGCGGAGACAGCAAGAAGCTCATCGCTGCCTACGAGCGCATCATCACCGATCTTCCTCGTTTTCAATATGTGTTCGGCACGGATACCGAGCCGCTACCTGCCGGCTTGTTCTCCCTTCTTTCTCTTGCCGAACATTTCTTGACGATCGGTCAGCCTGAAAAGTCCGTCAGCACTCTGCAACGCATCATCGAGAAGTATCCGGATGAGACCTATCGGGACGGATCGGCTCACGCTTTCGCCAGAGATAAGATCACCGAGCTGATTCAGCAGCACGGCACCCAGGTCTACGAACCCTTCGAACGGTTGGCGCAGACGATCTTTGACCGGGCTCAAGCGACGAGCGATGCAATAAGCCTTCGATCCATCGTCCAGGAGTATCCAAACTCTTCGGTCGTACAAAGGGCTCTCGTTCGACTTGCGGACTTGCTCCTGGAGAAGCTTGAATTCCACGAAGCGGTCAGTGTCTTGCGTCGATTCCTGATCTCCTTTCCCAACTCCGAACTCTCCGCACTCGTGCTGCAAAAACTGGGAGAAAGCTACCAGAAGCTCGACCATCCCGCATCCGCACGAAGCGCCACCCGTCGGCTCAACTACGACCGGATCGATACCAGCTCGTCCGACCAGAGCCTCTCGAACCTGTCCGTTCCTCCGGCCAGCCTGTGGCGGAAGTCCTATTCCCGAAGCATCGGGCTTCATCTGATTCGAGTCACCGACCGAAGCCTGACTCCGAAGTCGGACAGATTCTTCTTCCAGAGCAATCGGGTTCTCTCCTGTGCCGATACCGCAACAGGCGATGTTCAATGGAGCAACGACCTGGAGGATCGGCTGACACCACAGGCGACGCTCATCGACGAGCTCCTTTATGTCACCTCGTCCCGTGCGGTTTTCGCTCTTTCCAAAACGGACGGGAAGGTCGCCTGGAAAGCCAGCCCTCAGGGCATGATCCGAGATTCCAAGATCATCCCGGGTACCGTTCTTCTTGTCATTGAAAACCGAGATCAATCCGGAATCTTCAGCCTTCAAGCTCTTGAGGCTCTGACCGGCCGCCTGCTCTGGGAGCGCAACTTCAAGGGGCGAGTCTATGGCCAGCTCATCTTGACCGAGTCCTTTGTCTCTGCGTACTCGACGAAACCGGTCACCATGATTTCGATCGATCCATTCGACAATCGAAAGCAGTTCGAATACGAAGTGGGCCCCCACTACATGCATCCCACCGAACTCGACGAGAACCGGATCTTCATCTACAAGCAGAATCAACTCCGGGTTCTCGATCTCATGAAGAAAGAGATCTCCTGGGAAAAGACTGTTGGCACGGCTCAATCGAAGACAAGCGTCAAGGGATCCATCGGATTCGGGAAACGAGTGGCCGTTCTTACGGCGGAAAAGAATCGAGACTTCCGACTCGCCATGCATAACGCTGCGACGGGAAAGACCGAATGGGATACCGAATTACCTTCGGGCTACATTCTCCCGGCTCGGCCTTTGGCCCACGCAAAAGGAGATTTGATCCTCCTGAACCGGAGGAATGATGACCTGAACTACTGCCTGTTGGCCGTCTCCAATCGAGACGGAAGCATTGCCTGGGAAACACCACCATACGAAGGGAGAAACCTCCCTCGTCAGGTATTGGAGACACGAGATCACGTCGTCGTGGAACGGAACTACCTCGATGATACGGAACTGAAGAACGTGATTCTCGTTTACAACAAGAGGACGGGAGAAGTCGATTGGGATTGGGAACACCGGGGCAACTACACGTCGGAAATCGCCCTTGTTGGCGACATTCTGCTCATCGCTCTGGCCAACCAAGTCGAGGCCTATGGCCGCTAGGAGAGTGATTCAAGAGTTGTGTGAAGAACTTTTGATTCACCCCATCAGGAGTCCTCGGGGATCGGGAGAATACAAGGAGCGCTCATGAAAATGCAGCCGCTGGTTTTGATTGCCACCCTGCTCGTTGCCGGTCTTTCCGGACCGGTATCAGCACAGGTTCGGCAAAGCGAAGACGCAGACAAACTCTGGGAGGTCACACCTGCCGCCCGCATGTCGATTCAACGTGGCCTTGCTTATCTTGCCGCGACCCAGAACTCGGACGGATCCTGGCCCTGCGACATCGGTTTCAAGCTCAATGAAGATTATATGGTCACCTCCAGCGTTGCCGATCAGCAACGAACCGGAGGAGGACATGTCGGTGTCACCGGCCTTGCCGGCATCGCCTTCATCGCCGGGGGGCATTTCCCCGGGCGGGGACAGTTCGGACGCCACGTGGAACGGGCCATCGATTACGTCCTGAGTCAGGTGAAGGAAGACGGCTACATCACCGACAACGGGTCCCGGATGTATAGCCATGCATTTGCGACATTGTTTCTCGCCGAGGTCTACGGAATGACCCGACGCAGCGATGTTCGGGAAAAGCTCCAGATGAGCATTGATCTCGTGGTGCGCAGCCAGAATAAGAAGGGATCCTGGAGATATCTCCCGTTTGCCCCTGACTCGGATATGTCCGTGACCGTCTGTCAGGTCATGGCGCTTCGAGCCGCCCAGAACACGGGGATTCGCGTCCCCAAGAGTACGATCGAGTCCGCCATTGACTACGTCAAGAAAAGTAAGATCGCCAGCGGAAACAATAAGGGTGGATTCACCTATCAGGATCGCCCCACGTTCCAGACCCGGACAAGCTTTGCCCTGACAGCCGCGGGAATCGCCACCCTGAACAACGCCGCCGTCTACACGGATCAAGACATCCAGGATGGCCTGACCTATCTTGAGGGAAAACTCCCTCAGATGGTCCACTACAGCGATCACTACTTCTACTTCTATGGACACTACTACGCGACTCAAGCCATGTATATCGCAGGGTCGCCCTACTGGGATCGATACTACCCTGTCGTGCGGGATCAATTGATCTCGTATCAGAAACCGGACGGGAGCTGGGACTCCAATGTGGATGAGACATTCTCCACTGCAATGGCCGCGATCATCTTGCAGATTCCCCTTCGTTTCCTGCCCATCTTCCAGAGATAGCTCCTTCATGGTCACGAGATGAAATCGGCGAGTCGCCGAAACGATATGAAAGAAGAACAACCTGTGAGTAGCGCTAAGAAGGACAACATGACTGTTGATTCATCCGCAGTGAAGCCACTTCGCCGGAAGCTCGGAAACCTCCGCCAGAAGCTAAAAGCCCTTTACCTGGGCTATGGTACCGTCCGGCTCCTGCAGCTGACGATCGCCGGAATCATGCTCACATTTCTGATGGACTGGTTTCTCGACCTTCCTCGATGGGTGCGCGCCTTTCACGCATCACTCGCCATCGTCGTCGGCGCCATCACCTTTCACCGGTTCCTTCTCTTCCCACTCACGCGAAAGCTTGAGGACGAAGAACTGGCGATCCTGGTTGAAAGCAAGAATCCCGAGTTCCGGGATCAGATCATCAGTGCTCTTCAACTCTCTCGCCAGGCGCAGCAACCAGATTTCTCGGATTCAAAGCCGCTGGTTTCAGCCATGGTTGAGAAGGCAACCAAGGAACTGGCGAACGCCCGGTTCGGTCGACTTGCGGACCGCAGGAGAATTCTCCGATCCACCTTGCTCGCCGCTCTTGGCGCAGCCAGCGTCCTCGTCTTTGCGGGTCTCTATCCGGCAGTGACGAGCATTTACGTTCAACGAAACATCGGCCTCCAGGATATTCCGTGGCCGCAAAAGACATTTCTTGAAGTGATGGTTCAAGAGGGCGAGAACATTCAGATCTCCGTTTCGGGATCCATGAACAAGATTCGCCTGGCTCGAGGCACCGACCTGAAAATCAACGTGAAGGCAAACGGTCAGGTTCCAACCAACGTTGAGTTGTGCTACGAGAACCAGGACCGATCCATTGAAGATCGCCGGGCCATGAACCGGATCGGGGACCGTGACTTTACCTATCAGTTCCTTGCCCTCACCCAGTCCTTCTACTTTCATGTGGAAGGAGGAGACGATGACGACAGCGATCCTCTCTTCTGGGTGGATGTGCAGCCCACCCCACGGGTGAAAGAAGTCAAAGCTCTCCTCACGCCTCCGGTGTACACCCGGATCGAACCGACTGAAATTCATCACGGCAACATCGAAGCGCCCGAAGGCAGTCTGATTCGTCTCGAAATCGAAACCAGCATGCCGGTATCCGAAGCGATCCTTACCCTGGGGGATCAAAAACCCCTCAAGCTTGCATCCCAGGGAGGGAACACTTCTTTCGTTGCATCCCTCGTCCTGGAGGAGTCCCTCACCTATTCGTTTGAGCTCCTGGGAGCCAATAAGCTTCGCAATCGGGATCCCCTGCGTTACTCGCTGACCGCGATCCCGGACACGGATCCTCGGATTCACCTTTCCCTTCCCGGTGTGAGCGACCTGGACGCAACCGAAAAAGCAGTTGTCCCCATCAAAGTACAGGTCAACGATGACTACGGTGTCGAGGAAGCCTGGCTCAGCCTGAAGCTTGGCCAAGATCTCGAAGAGCTGAAAATCCCGTTCAAGACTTCGGACCTGGTCGCCGTCGAGCGCGCCGATTCCGGGGACGAGCTCGTGGGTTTCCTTCTCCTTGATTTTGAAACCTTGCAGCTTCCTTCCCCGCCGGATGGGGCCGGAAGAAAGGTCGAGATCGGAGATAGGATTCGATACCTCGCGGTTTCAAAAGACGGCAATGCCAACCTTTCCGGTGAGCCAACCCCGAACTTCGGTACAACTTCGGAGAACCGGATCAGTATCGTGACCCGGATCGAACTCGAACGTCGACTCGAGGAACTGAGGCGACGGCTGCGAGAAGACGTACGCAAGCTCCAGAAGAAGCAGCTGAACGTTCAGGAGAAGGTCCTCGCACTCGCCGCCGCCTCTCACGACGGAAGCGAGGAGCTTTCCTCGTCCGCCTTTGATCCTGCCGAGCGGGAGGCAATCCTCGACGCGGAAGTGACCGAGAATCGTCTCTTCTCCGACGGGAAGAGACTCTCCACGGATCTCGCCCGCATCTTCGATGTTCACCTCTTCAATCGACTGGAAGAGAGCAGCCTCACCGAGAACGTCATCGCTTCCCTGTTCGAGTCCTTCCGGGAACCATCTGACGATCCCCTGTCCGCCTACCGAAAAATCATCGCGGACCACGCTCGCGGGTCAGCTGGTGATTCGGACCAGATCGGCAAGATGGTCACGATGCTACGGGTCCTCTTCCGAGCCTCCTTCGAACGAATTCCAGAAGCCAGCAAGCTCCTCAAACAAGCTCGCTCCACGGTCGAGAAGGAATCTCGTCGAGAACTTCTCGGTCAGTCGGCTGAGGCCCAGAGACGGGTTCTTGAAGACCTTGAGCTGCTGCTGAACAAGATGGAAGAATGGGAAGATTTCCAGAGCCTGGTTCAGATGACTCGCGATGTCATCGAGTCTCAGGAAGGAATCCGAACCCGCACCCGGGGAGAAATTCTCCCCGAAAAGAAGCCTGACCGTCGTTAGACCGGGCACAAAGTGGCCCCGATAATTTGGGCGAAGAAGTTTTGACGCCCAATTACTAGCTATAATGACTAATAGTCGACCGCGTTCTTCGTCCCTATGGATGGACATGAAATAAGAGCCCAGAGGAAACGAGCCATGGCAACTTCCTTGAGATTCGGTGCGAGAGACCTCGGTTTCCGCATCATCCTTCTTCTTCTCCTCACCGGCTTGATGGCCCCTGTCGCCGCAAGGGCACAAGACGCCGGCCAGAGAGATAGCCTGGTTCGAGAGCAAGAGCGGGTCCGTCAGCAAGTGCGCAAGCTCCGTGAAAAGATGGAGCGGATGGCGTCCAAGCTGGAAAA
>JAJDCM010000318.1 GCA_029260825.1 Planctomycetota bacterium
GGATCTCCTTTTCTTCCTCTACCGTCAATAAATCAGGCCTATAGCGCCGGATATGCTTGAGGAGGTGGACTCGATCCTCCCGGACAAGCCTTCGTCCAATCCATCGGTAGAGGGGAGCGACCAGACCTCTTTTCTCACCGAAGTCGAAGCAGATCTGAAAATCGATCAGATAGGGATCCCCATCCTCTCCCACCACGATGTTCTCGTCCTTGGCGAAGTCGACATAGGCGAGACCACGGCGATGAACCTCCTCCAGAATTCGGCGAAGCTTCACGAAGAACGAGTCGTTCACTCGTCCATCAAAAAGGTTGAGCGTGGTCCCTTCGGCCCACTCATGAAGATGGCTATCTTTGCCGATCTTTCCGAGAAACCGGGGCACTCCTTCGATCCCGTCCACTCGAAGATAATTGGCGATCTCCTTCCGAGCCAGGAACCTTTCCAGGAACCGGGGAGGCCGGTAGCCGAAGTACCAGAGGAATCGACTACGCTTGAACACAACCTTGCCGTCATTTCCGGTGAGAAGAACGGTGAGGGCATACGCGTCCTCCTTCAGAATGGTGAGGACTCGGTATTTTTTTCCGAGTAAACCCAGCTCGTCGCCCACATGGAGTGGGTCAGGAATCGGATCGCTCGGACCTTCGATTTGATCGGACACTACTTCACCAGGAACCGGACGGTTCGCAAACGCCCTTTTCTGCGAACCGCCATCTCGACTTTTTCTCCCGCTTTCAGGGAAGATTGAATCGACATGAAATCGGATGCCGTGAAGACCTGGGAGCCTTTGAGCTCCACGACCTTGTCTCCGGCTCGCACGCCGGCCTTTCCGGCGACGCTCTTCCTGGCCACGGTAGCGACGAACACTCCTTCGTCCTTTTGCTCGATTCCCAGCCCAAGGGAAGGACCTCCCGTGTCAAAGCCACCCGTTTCCGCCTCTTTGAAGGGAGGTCGGCTCTTTCGCCGACCAAGCTCAAGAGAGACCTCCGCGGCAAGGCGCACGATCTTCTCTTCGCCACCGGCGTCGATCTTGTTCCAATCGTCCCCGGGAAGGTGATAGTCCTTGTGCAGTCCGGTAAAGAAGAAAAGAACGGGAATTCTTTTTCGATAGAAAGTAGCGCTGTCCGTCGGCGCAATGCCTCCCTCACCGAACTGGAGAGGAACCCGCACCTTTCGATTCTGCTCGGTAAGGATCTTCGGGAACACGGGTGAAGTTCCCACTCCACCCACGAACAACTCCTGCCGCTTGAGGCGTCCGACCATGTCAAGGTTCACCATCGCAGCCGTCCGTGAGAGAGGCACAAGGGGTTCCTTGACGTAGTGCTTGGAGCCAAGAAGCCCCATCTCTTCGGCGGCAAAGGAAAGAAAAAGCACATCTCGGCGCAGCTCCCAGGCGTGAGGGGGCAAGAATGCCGCGATCTCCAGAAGCCCGGCGGTGCCGGACGCATTGTCGTCGGCGCCGTTGTGGACTTTCCCGAGCGCCTTCGAACCGCCGCGCGACCCGAATTCCCCGAGACCGACATGATCAAAATGGGCCCCGACCACAAGGACCTCATCCGTCTTCTCTTCACCGGTGGCAAGGAGCAGACCGGCAACATTCCGGACCTTGAGCACCTTCTTTTCCAGATCGGCGTTGATCCGGATCTTCACATCCTTGATGGGACGAACGAGTGGTTTCATCGTCTTGTCGATGATGGATTGAGCACTTGAGAGTCGCATCTTTCCCATCGACAGAAGTCTCGAGCCGGACTTGGCGGTAAGATGAACGAAGGGAATCTTTCCCGAAGTTTTTCCCGGGTCCCCGTCGAGCTTGTCCTTTCGCGTCTTCTTGACCGACGCAGGGTCATTCATGACAACAAGAGCCGCCGCCCCCGCTCCCGTGGCCGTCTCGAGCTTCGCTTCAAGAGACCCATACCGTCTCATCGCATCCGCGTTCCCGAACGGGCTCTTCGAGTCATGTTGGCGGGGAGCCCCCCTCAAGACAACCACGACTTTCCCGGTGACGTCTACATCCTCGTAGTCGTCATAATTGAGATCCGCTGCCGCGATTCCGTACCCAAGAAAAATCGCCTCGGCGTCCACAGATCCGGGGGCGGATGTGGAGAAGAGGCTGAAGTCCTTTCCCAGGGGAAACCTCGATGTTCTTTTTCCCTTCACCACTTTGAAAGACGAAGTCTTGAGAACCTTGAACCCTCGAGGAATCTCGAAGTTCTGGAAGTAGGTGTTCTTGTCCCCGGCAGGAATCAGGCCAAGCTTCTCGAAATGATCTGCGATGTAGTCGGCCGCCTTGCGGGCTCCCTCGCTCCCCGCTTCCCTCCCCTTCATCGCATCAGCAGAAAAAAACTTGATGTGCTTGAGGATCTCTCCTCGTGTCACCTCCGGGTCGGAAGCTGTGTCGGGAGACCGGGTGGAATCCGGTTGAGCAGCGATCAGGCTTGGAAGAGAAACGGAACGAGAGTCTTCTCGAGTCACGGCAAGGAATACAAATCCCGTGACCAAAACGGATAGAAGAATCACATAGAAGGGTCTTTTTCGCTCATAAGGACTTCTCATGAAGAAAGTGTCCCAGCAGCAGCGGAGAGTGTCAAGAACGGGGAGGAGCTAGGAGGAAAGAGACATGAAGCAGGGCCCGATGACCAGGTCATCGGGCCCTGAAGGAGTACTTTCATTTTCCGTTTGGGTCGAGCTTCAATGAGCTTCAAGGAGCTTCAAAAGCCGGAGAGGAGGCGCCTGTCTTGTTTCGAATGACAAACGTCCATCCCGAAGCATCGTTCTGGACTTCGGTCTTTTGAACCGGATCATAGATCGACCACTCATCGGGGCCGGTCGGGAAAATATTGTAGGTAAAGGTGTCCCCGTTGGGAGCGGTCGCCTCGAGCTCGGCTCCAGGAAGAACACCGGTTGCGCTCAGCTTGATGCGAGCCAGGACTGCACCATAAGGACGATAGTTGGCGGTGAAGGCCCCTTGAATGACCGGCGCCGTCAGGGATTGAGGAACGGAAGTTCCGTCACTCGGCACCGATCCCTCGAGAACTTCCCATCCATCCAGCCAGTTGTCCTGGTCACTATCAGGATCCGTCGGCGACGTGCCCAGGCGAAGTTCATCGAGATCCGGAAGACAATCGTTATCTCGATCGATCGCCATGCGGCTCCCCGATCCAACCGGAACTCCCTTCACAACGAAGAAAGCGTTCCCGGCGGCGGCCTCGTCCAGAAGATTATCCAGAGAAATCTTGCCCATGCGACTATCGTCGGCGACGAAGAAACCGGATCGAACATTGTAGAAAAGACCATGTCGCTGGGAGCGGAAGGTCCCGTGAACGATGAGGTCACAGTGCACCCGAGCCACCTCGGTCATGAGATCCGTGATCGCCACTCGAGTCTCCGCATCGGTTGCATTGGCTTGATTCACCACGAACTCTCGACCCACCGCCGGGGCGGTTCCCGTGTCAAACTCGACCACGAACTGGACGAATCGCTCCTTCAACGTGCGAGAGAACCGGGGGAAAGGAGGGGTGAAAGAGAAGAACCCAAAGAGATCCTCGATCGCCCCATCGTGACTCACCCCGAACCCAACCTTGTCGAATCGACCCTCCTTGTGATAGGTGGCGGTGAGTTTTCCCGCCTTGAAGTCCTGGCTGATCGGAGCAAGTAATTCCTGCGGAATGATGTCCGGGTTCGAGCCAAAGGGAAGGGTGTGGCAGGTCATGCACGAAGTGACACCAAAGAACGGTGCGGTGCTCCGGAAACTATTGAAACCACTCTGGCCATCGTCACTGAGAGTTCGGTTGGGATTCTGATTCGGGTTGGGCATGAAATTGATTGTGTCGACAAAATCACTGAACGCCTTCATGTCGTTTTCCGGAATCTCCGACCCTCTACCCATCAACCCATCAAATGCCGGGTTAAAGTCAACGAACGTGGGACGATCCCCCCGCCAGTGAAGAGCACCTGTCCCCTTCAGGCCACGAAGAGTCTGGGTCGTCATCGGTCCCTTGGCGGAGGCGAACTCGATCCCTGGTTGACCGGGAGGACCCTGAACAATGCCTCCGTTGGGGTCGCCTAGATCCCAGGAAAGCATGTCTGTATCGCCGTCTACGTGACAGGTGGCGCAGGAGTTCGTGCCGTTACCGGAGAGAGTTGCGTCGTAAAGAACTTCCCGACCCTGCCGAATCACATCCGGAGTCGGGTCGTAGCTTCCAAGGTCAAACGTCGAAACAACGGCTCCTGATTGGGTGTCGATCTCTGAAATGGAATGGTCGAATCGATTCAGACAATAGAGTCGATTGGTCTTTCGACGCAACGCAAGTCCGCGAGGTCCTCCGCCCACGGCGATTCGCGAAACGACCGAGCCGTCCTCGTCAAGAACACCAACCAGCCCCGATCCGTAGGCTGCTACGTATACCTTGCCACTCTTGCGATCGATGGCAATATCCGTTGGTTGGGCCAAGCTCAGCGGAATCGCTGCCGGGCTCGGCATCACGTCATAGTCCACATGAAGGTTGAGATCGACGAGATTCGTCGCGAGGCTCGGGCCGTTCTTCTCGACGATCGAAACCCGGTTATCGACAAAATGGCCTCGAAGTTCAGGCTCATACTGAACCAGGTTGAGAGCCTCGGTGTTCGTGACGTAAAGCTTCCCGTTTCCCGGGTGAATTGCATGACTGAAGAGAATCGTTCCAAGACCTTGAAGGGTGCGAGGCAACACGGTGTCGTTCGATGTCCTGATGGCGAAAACGTCATTGTCGGCAAGTTGAACAGGTGCTCTCGAGTCGTCGCCCGCAACGATATGGCCCACCCTGGGGGTCGTTTGAGGAGCTTCAGGATGATCGAAGGGAATTACCGTGGTGTCATTCGAGCTCTTGAAGATGCTGACGATCATGAACTTCCCGTTCGGAGTTCGTGAAATGCTCCGAGGGCTTGCCCCGAAAAGGGGAATCGTCCGGGTGATCGCTCGAGTCGTGGCGTCGAGGACTACGATCTTGTCCTCTTCTCCGATGCTGACGTATGCCTTGCTACCGTCTGCCGTGAACTCGATGTCTGCAGGCTCATCGCCAACATGGATCGTAGCCACAACCATGCCGAGGGTGAGATCAACCACGTTGACGTTGTCGGAGAGAGAATTCACCACCCAGACCTCATCTTCGTGGCCCGGCCGAACTCGAAGGCTCACCGGTTCCAGACCGAGGGGAATCTCATCGAGGATCGCGTTGCCGTTGTCGAGGTCATACACCACAAGCCGATCCTCTTCATTGTGGATCGCCAGGAGCTGATTGCCGGAGACAACGAGCGGTTTCACCAGGGACGCTTCATAATTCACGAAGCTTGACTGGCCTGCCGCCGGGGAGGCAAAAAGGTGGGCAACAAGACTAAACCCAACCAAAAAAATAACTTGCACACGACCTCGCATAGAAACTACCCTCCTTTTCGCCCCGACCCAAAGTGGGTTTTGAGGGGCTTTGCGCTGACATCGTTTGAAAGCCGGCAGAACCGACGGCTCCATCCTAGCTTTTTATCGATCCAAAGACCTATACGACCTCCGGATCATAAGGGTTACGGAATGACATCCGTTTTTTCTGACCCGACTTATTCGTCTCGGCGCGAAAACGTGCGGAATCTCACGTCGTTTTCGGGTGATTTGCGTGAAAAACAGCCGAAATGGCAGCCAACGCCTCCGAATTCTTCGGATCATCACCCGCCTCAACGTCGGTGGCCCTTCCCTTCAGGTGGCAAATCACTGTCGCGAGCTACCAGGCCTCGGGATCGACCAGACCCTTTCTTACGGCAAGACTGGAGATCGAGAAGGCGACCTTTCTCCTCTTCTGAGCGGGACCGACGTCCGAATTCACCCCATTCCAAGCCTGGTGCGGCCGATTCATCCCTGGAAAGACCTGATCTCTCTCTTGCGGCTCATCCGCCTCATTCGAAAAGTTCAACCCGAGCTGGTTCACACCCACTTGTTCAAAGCTGGAGCCCTTGGCCGTCTCGCCAGCATCCTCACCGGCGTCAGGCCTCGAGTGCACACCCTTCACGGCACCGTCTTCCAGGGACACTTCGGGCCCTTCTCGTCAAGAATCGCCATCTTCCTGGAAAGACGGCTCGCTCGCTTCACCGACGTATTGGTCGTCTTGAGCCCTTCTCAGGCGGAGCATCTGACAGCTCATCGAATCGCACCTTCATCCAAGATTCGAGTCATCCCCCCCGGTTTCGACCTGGAAAGATTCTCCCACCCCCGCACGCATCGGGAGTCCATCCGGCGGGAACTTGAAACTCCACCTGGCTCCCCGGTGGTGGCGATTCTCGGGAGGCTCGCTCCGGTCAAGAACATCTCCCTCGCTCTTCGGGTGATCGCCGGGGCCAGGAAGAAGATTCCCCAACTGTGCTGCTGGATCGCCGGGGACGGCCCCCTCATGAACCAGCATATCCGGGAAAGAAAGTCCCTTGGCCTCTCCGAGACTTCCGTCCAGTTTCTCGGCTTCCGGGAAGATCCCCATCGCATCCTCGCCGGGGCCGATGCCCTCCTTTTAACGTCCCGGAGCGAAGGGCTTCCGGTGGCCATCATCGAAGCACTTGCCTCTTCGCGACCGGTGGTGGCGACCGAGGTTGGCGGGGTCGGGGATCTCATCCAGCACGAAGAAAACGGGTATCTGGCACCTGAAGGAGACGAGCAAGAGCTGACTCGGGGTCTTGTGAGAACGCTGGAAGCCGTTGATAAGAAACCGTTCGCCGAACCGAACCTCCCTCTACTTCAACGCTTTTCCATCGCCTCGGCGGCGCGAGCTCACCGAGAACTCTATGATGAACTCATCGAAAAAACCGGTACCCGTTGAAACTACGCGGTCGGAGCCGCTTCTTTCAGCTCACTCATGGTGAACAGCGCAGTGAGTTCGATTCCCGACTCGGCGAGTTTTTCCTTACCGCCGGCCTCCCGATCAATGACACAAACTGCTTTTTCGACCCTGGCATTCAGACCGCGCAGATCCTTCGTGGAAAGGATGACCTGGCCTCCGGACGTCACCACATCTTCGACGATGAGCAGCCTCTTTCCGGAGACATCATCGCCCTCGGCGAGCTGACACGTCCCGTATTCTTTGGCCACTTTACGCACGAACAAAGCGGGAATCCCGGTGATCTGAGAAAGCATGGTCGCTATCGGTACACCGCCCAGCTCCAGACCGGCAAGGAAATCGATATCTGACGGCACATGGTCAGCCATGGCCGTCGCGATCTCTTTCAGAAGCGCGGGAGTGGATTCGAATCGGTACTTGTCAAAGTACTCCGTGGCCATGACACCGGAACGGAGTTGAAACTCCCCGGTGATGTGAGATCGATCAAAGATCTGCCTTGCGAGTTCTGTTCTGTTCATCTGGCTACCCTTATTTTTCGCTGGCGTGGGCGCGATGAGGATCAGCTTCACTTTTCCGTCTGGCCTCGATCAAATCGAACGCGGCTTCGATGGCCCCAGCCATGCTTTTTTCCGATGCCTTACCCTGCCATGCAATATCGAACGCCGTTCCGTGATCGACGGAGGTTCTCGTGAAAGGAAGCCCCAACGTCGCGGAAACCGTTCCGTGAAAATCATACGTCTTGGCGGCAATGTGCCCTTGATCGTGATACAGGGCAACCTGACAATCCAGGGGCACCTCCGCATCACCCGTGACGACCATGCCAAAGATCGAATCCGCGGGAATCGGCCCCACCGCATCGATCCCTTCCTTCCGGGCGAGCTCGATCGCGGGGATGATCTCGTCCGGTTCCTCACTCCCCATCAGCCCATCATCCCCGCCATGGGGATTCAGTGCCGCCACACCGATACGGGCCTTACTTTTTCCGAGCTGCCCCATCGCTTCGTGAACCCGCCGAAGAAAGACAAGAAGGGGCTCCGTTTTGATGGCTCGCACCGCATTCGCAAGAGATAGGTGGCGACTGAAGAAGAAGATTCTCAGCGGCCCGGCAATAAAGAGGGTGAGGGGATCTTCTCCCCCCGCAATCTGCTGGAGAATCTCCGTGTGTCCAGGAACTTTGGACCCCGCGGCCCGGATGGCTACCTTGTGAATCGGGGCAGTGACGAGCCCCTCGCAGCTTCCATCCAGGCACAGCTCAGCGCCCTTTTCGATCGATTTGAGGGCAACGGCACCTGCCGAGGCCGAAACTTTTCCCGGCTCGAACTCGATGGGCCGATCTACGCCCGCCTCCAGAATCTGGATCTCCTTGCGGGTGAAGTCCGCCTCCACCAGACTCTTGACGCCTCGGATCTTCCCTTT
Source organism: Planctomycetota bacterium (assembly GCA_029260825.1). GTDB lineage: Bacteria > Planctomycetota > JACOTG01 > JACOTG01 > JAJDCM01 > JAJDCM01. Next base: position 8,259 of record JAJDCM010000318.1, read on the forward strand.
CCAGCCGATTCGCCGGGCACATTCCTCAAAAACCTCTGGCACCCCCACAACCACGAGATTGCCGCGGTCACGAAAGTTCGGTTTTCGAAGGGCTTTGAGGATGATCTCCGGTCCGATTCCGGCAGGATCGCCCATGCTCACCGCAAGAGTCGGTTTCACTCGGTTTTCCATGCTAGGAAGGCTACATCCGGCAGCCATATCTTTCAAGATGAGAGAAGGCATCCTTCCGACTTGAAATCGTGCGGTACCAATGACTTAATGGGAGGTCTTTTACGCGTCACTCAAGCCGCCGCCGAGATCCCTCCGAAAGGCATTGGAGTCGGCTCAATCGGACGCATATCGAGATCTCGCCATCTCAAGAGCCCCGGGCTCAAACCTCGATAACGCTAACCAGCAAGTCCCTTCTGAACGGAAGTCATGGAAACAGGTCGAATCGTCGTTGAAAACGTGGGTAAGAAGTACAAGGTCTTTTCCAAGGCGTGGCACCGTCTCGCCGAGGGATTGACACTTCAAAAATTTCGACGCCATCACGAAATCTGGGCCTTGAAAGACATCAACTTCACCGTCGAGCCCGGAGAGTCCGTCGGAATCATCGGCTCCAATGGCGTGGGAAAGAGCACCCTTCTTCGTATCCTCTCCGGGATTACCCGTCCGACCACCGGCGCCATCACGACCTATGGTACGTGCTATGGCCTCCTTGATCTTGGCGTTGGTTTTTTGCCCGAATTCACGGGGCGTGAAAACCTTCTTTTCGATCCCGGACTCGCCGCGCTTCCCCGGGCCGAGAGATTGAAGAGGGTCGAGCAGATCATCGAATTCTCCGAACTCGGAGAAAGAGTCAACGATCCGATCAAAACGTATTCCACCGGCATGGTCATGCGACTTGGCTTCAGTCTCGGCATTTCAACTCGACCCGAAATCTACTTCATCGATGAAGTGCTGGCTGTCGGCGACCAACATTTTCAGCGTCGATGTCATGAAGCCCTGGGAAAGTTCCAGAAGAGCGGTGGGACCCTTCTCATCTGCGCCCACGAGATGTTCCACATCCGAAAGCTCTGTGATCGAGTTCTTTGGATTGATGGCGGACACGTGATGGGATACGGCGACCCCTTCGATGTGACCAAGGCCTACGAGGAATTCGAGCGCAAGCGGCAGCGAGAGGAAACCACCAACACGATCGCTCAGAACACGGGGAAGGATGCCAGCCAGCTCCCTCAGCTCACTTCGGTTCGACTTTCCCGCCCCGGCGAAACGGCGGCCTGCGAGGCCTTCGACTCGGGAGAGACCATCGATGTGGTCGTCGACTACTCGGCTCCCGATGAGACCATCCCGTTCAGCGTAGGAATTCGCATCGATCACCTGGACAACTTCCTGGTAACCGGATCAAGTGTCATGCACGAAGGGTTCAACCTTCGGGGAACCGGTCGCGCCATCTTGCGGTGGCACGATCTCCAGTTGCTGGAAAGCGATTACATGCTTTCGGTCTACATCGTAGATAATACCGGCACCATTGCCTTCAGCGAAGAGATGGGAATCATCCGGTTTTCCATACGCAATCCAAAAGATCACGAAGTAGGCAGCACGAAGGCCAAGCAAGAAACAGACGACGGGATCTACTTTCAGGAGGGCACCTGGTCGCTCGGCAACGGTGAGTTGATCGTTGAGCCATCGACCTCCTCGAACTGATCTCCTCCCGGAGCGAGGTGATCCATGAGGCACGATCCATTGAGACGCAAGATTCTAGACAACAATCTCGACCTGACGCCCCCAAAGGTCGCAGGTTCTTTCATGTTGGTTCTCCTGCTCGTCTTTTCCGCAGGAGCTCAGGAAGATCCCGATCTTCCTGTCGGGGAAGGAACTGCCCCTCAAGACCTCACCATCATCCTTGCCAACTTCCGGAACAAGCTCGTTCGAGAGCACGGGGTTTACAAGGTCTCGAACAACTTCCTTGCCAGATACGAAAGTAATGTCGTTTACCAGTCGCCACCAGAAGTACACAGCAATCAACTTCCTCCGAAAACCTCAAGGCGGATCAAAGGTCACTACGCTTCTCGCGACGCCCAGGCCTTCTTTTCCGAGGTGACCGCTAACCAATCCTGGAAGGGGGTACTCGACGGCAGCCGCTCCCTGTCTCTTGTAACAGATTTTCGGGAGGACAAGATCCGGGCCATCGTCAGCTACGATCCGACTCCGTACAACCGGGCACGGTTTCAGCTGGAGCGAGCTTTCCCTACCTTCTCCAATCGCTTTCCCCTTACCAATCAAAATACAAGCTTCTCGGTCACAAGAACGGTCATGGATGAAGGGGAAGAACTCGTCGAGATTCGAGTCGACCATGAGCCCATGCGAGAAGACGCGGGCTACGGGCTGGTCTGGGTGGACAAGACACCCGAAAACCATATTCGGCGGGTGGCTCTCTTTGGCGACAAGAAGTACCCGATCGAAGAAGTGACCTACGACGACTATCGCTTGCTCGGGTCCCTCATTGAACTGCCCTATCAATCCACGTTCAAGATCTTCTCGATCTCCTGGAGGAAGAGATCCTACACCGCGTATCAAGAAGAGCGCAGGATTCTGGACGTGTCCCTCGGCGCCACTCCGCTTCCAGACAATACGTTCCATCTGAAGATTCCAAACGGAGTTCAGATGGAAGTTGCTCCTCCTAAAGAGCAGGAAATCAGCTCTCGCCTGAAGCCCGTGTACCCCCCTCCTCTCGCAAAAGGGCAATGGCTCGGGATCGGGCCCGATTCGCTGAAAGAGCTGAGAGGCAATTTGATTCTGATCGAGTTCCTCTCTCGAAGTTCACCCGAATGGCAGCAAATGAAACAAGAGAGCATTGAGCTGACACAATTCGCCCAAGAAAATGGAATCGCGATCCTGGGGATCCACCCCCCCGACAAAGAAACCCAGGAAGTCCGCAAGTTCCTGCTCGCCGAAGGCATCACTTATCCGGTCATGATCGACGACCCGGATCCGACTCGAGGTGGTGCCGGATCAACGTTCTCGATCTATGAAGTCTACTCCCTGCCCGACCGATTCCTCATCGATCGAGAAGGAAGAATCCTTGCCGCCAGCACAGATGTGAACCTCCAATCAATCAAGAAGGCCTTGGAGCCCGAAAAGGAATAAATGTTCAAATCCGCGCAACCGGGTCAGGTGGTACAAAAAGCGGAGTACGAAAAAAGAGTACGCGGACTCCGCTTGAACCTTCTCAACGCTCAACTCGAGCTGAGTGAAGAGAAATACCCCATTCTCATCGTCATTGATGGCGACGATCGACTCGCTCGTGAACATCTCATCAAACAGATGCAAGAGTGGATGGACGGTCGCTACATCAACACTCATGTTCTCTCCGCTCCTCGGCCAACCGACATCGGTAAACCCTTTCTATACAGGTACTGGCGGTCGCTGCCGCGACGAGGGTCCATCGGCGCATTCGTCCACGGTTGGGCACAGGACACCCTCGAAGCCCTTTTTCGCGGAGACCTGAGCCAGAAGGAATTCGAGAGGCTCCTCGTTTACCTTCGTCGATTTGAAGATGCCCTTGTTCGGGACGGAACACTCCTCATCAAGCTCTGGCTTCATGTCCCGAGAAAGACCCTGAAGAAACGCATTCAAGGGGCGAAAAAGCGCCCCAAGAAGCATTTCAAGATCACCAAGGAAGATCGAACATTCCACAGGGACTACGAGGAGAGGATCTCCATGGCGGCTCGAGTCGTTGAAAGAACAACGAGTACCAGAGCTCCCTGGACCATCATTGAAAGCTCGGATCATCGATCCTGTTCTTTGACCGCCGGTGAGACGATTCTTGCCGCATTTAACGAACGACGGATCCAGACCAAACAAGGTGAGATTTCCTCCATCGCTCCGCCCCCCCGAGAAAAACCCGTTCTCGACACCGTTGATCTCACCGCAGCCCTGAAGAGGGAAGACTACGAAAAGAAGCTCCACCGATATCAGGCAAAACTCTTCGACCTCACCGAGAAGGCGAGGAAGGCCGGGATCAGCAGCATGATCGTTTTTCAGGGCTGGGATGCGGCCGGAAAAGGAGGTGCAATTCGCCGGCTGACCGCCCCGATTGAGGGTGACCTCTTCAACGTGATTCCCATCGGTGCGCCAACTCAAGAAGAGCTCGCTCATCACTATCTCTGGCGGTTCTGGAAACAGGTTCCTCGCCCCGGGCACATCACGATCTTTGACCGAAGCTGGTATGGCCGTGTTCTTGTTGAAAGAGTGGAGGGATTTGCCCCACCATCAGCATGGATGCGGGCTTTTTCGGAAATCAACGACTTCGAGGATCAACTTGTTAGCTCGGGAATCTTCATCGCAAAATTCTGGCTGCACATCGATCCCGAGGAGCAACTCAGACGCTTCCAGGAGCGGGAAAATACACCCTACAAGAAGTACAAGATCACCGAAGAAGACTACCGGAATCGGGGGAAATGGCAGGACTACACCCGAGCTGTTAACGACATGGTGGCAAAGACAAGTCGGCGTCATGCCCCGTGGACTCTCGTTTCGGCGAACGACAAGCGGTGGGCACGAGTCCAGATCCTGAAGACGGTTTGCGCCGGATTGAAGAAGAGACTGGATTCTCATCGGGAGAGAAGGAAGGGCAAGAAGAAGTGAGCAGACGCGCCTGAATCACCCCTAGTTCTTCAGCACCAGATCCAACCCCTCAGTTCCGGGGGAAACATCCTTCACCAAGCAGTGCCCCACGCCCTTGATCCGGGCCGAGATCTGATAGCTGGCGGCACGGGGAATTGCATAAATCGCAAAAGCCCCCTCATCATCCGCCTGGATTCTTCCCTTTGTTCTCAGGTTCAAGAATCGCTTCCCATCCTGATCGACAACGGGATAACGAACCGTCAACGATGCCTGAGAAGCTGGGTTTCCCGCCTCGTCTCTCACAACTCCCGCCATGAGCAGAGGAATCGGCCTCAGAGAAATCGCGCCAAGATCTTTTTCGTCCGAAGGAAGCTCGTAGGAAACATCCATCCGTCCGAAGAAGCCAGCTCCAACCGAGGGGCCTCGATCTTCACCCAGGGTTAGCTCCAAAACGCGGCGCCCGCCAGCTTCAAACGGAATCCGGACCTCGTCCCTGAATCGGCCCTGCTCGTCGGTCTTGAGGGTGACCGAATGCGTCGATGCAGGATTCAGACCTCCCGCATCTTGGGGTTTATCAACGACCCAGGTCCCTTGCAGAGTTGTCTTTGATACCGGATTCCCCTCGCCGTCAATGACCTTGGCAGAGATCACCGGCCATCCGTCCCCCAGAATCAATTCGACTTCGACCTCTTCACCCGCCACGGTGGGTCCGTCCACTCTGATTCGAGCGGCTCGAGAAGAATAGTCACCTCGTCTCCCCTCAAGGTCGAGGCTCAGGCCGAGACCGACGTGATGAAAACTGGCTGCTCCGTTGACGAAGCGTCGAGTGTGGCTTTGGGTACGCTGGAGGCGCGCTTCTTCGTCACCTTGAGGACAAAACGAAAGAGAGACCAAAGAGTCTGCCTCGACGGCCTCTCCCTCCGAATCAAGAAGAGTAACTCTTACTTGACCGACATCCGGAAGAATGATCTCCATTTCCAGGCCGACATTTTTCACCTCGTCAAAGACTTCCCTTGGCGGATCAAGAAGAGGCAAGTCAAAGGCAACCCAGACTTCAAAAGCCACACCCTGCTCTTTGGCCCTTGAAC
>JAJDCM010000319.1 GCA_029260825.1 Planctomycetota bacterium
TGGCCTCCAGAATTTGTGCCTGAACATAGCCGCCCAGTTCAAACCGGAACACGTAGACGGCTTCCATGCGGGGAGCGCAGCATCGCCCGCCGGCGGCCAAGGCGATGACATCCCGGTCAATTGCCACTGCGGAGCCGAGACGATCGTTCGTATTCGCATCGGATGCGACGAGCTTTTGAGTCTCTGACCAGGGGCCTCCATCCTCCGATCGGAACACATAGGCAGCCCCGGTTGCATTGAGCTCTCTTGTGTCGTTGCTGGACCCGATCACGATGGTTTCCCCGGAAATGGCCACCGAGATGCCGAAGAAGTCACCCGGCTCTCCGTCTGACGCCAGCAACTTCTGGTCGAAATTCCAGGTTGTCTCGTCGTATCGGAAGACATACGCCCCCCCTGAACTTGTGTTCAGATCGTCGTCGAGATGGGCACCGATGACGATGATGTCGCCATCTACGCTCAAGCTCCGGCCAAAGAGGTCACCCCGAGCTCCGTCCGGGGCGATGAGCTTTTGCTCCTCGATCCAAACGGAGCCGTCATATCGGTAGATGTAGACCGCCCCAGCATCGTCTCCGCCGGTGTCTTCCAGGGGAGCTCCCACCGCGGCCACGTTGCCAGAGAGAGAGACGGAGAATCCGTATCGATCTGCGGGTTGGGAGTCGCTGGCCGTCAAAGCTTGCTGATGTCCCCACGTCGTTCCGTCAAAGACGAAGGTGTGAGCAATTCCCGAGGTACTCCCGGCATGGTTGTTCCCGTAGGCCCCGATCAGGGCAGAACCTCCGGAGACGGAGACCACCTCCCCGAAGAACTCCGCGGGAGCAGCTCCGGGAGCCGTGATCTTCTGTGTCTCGCTAAAAACGCATTGCGCTTGCACAGATGGGGAAAGAGGGCCGACAAATAAGAGGACGAGGATGGTGAGTGCCAGTGCTTTTTGAAGCTGGCGAATCCAAACTTCCGACCTAACAACCGCCTTCATACTAAGCATATTGACTCTTTTCTGGTTAGGCGGCCCAAGAATCTCGATTCAGACAAAGATCAGACGCCCTTCATTGTAGTCTCCCAGCCGGGGCTTGGGAAGGGCCCCAAGAGAGGTACAATGACTGCCATGACTCCCGGAACACCCTCAAAATCGACGTTGGGCCTTGCCACTCGCGAAGTCCTGGAGGAGCGAGAGCGATGCACGCTTGCTCCATTTGCCGCCAAGGCTGGGGATTCCAGAGGACGTTGCCACCCTGAAAAACAGGACGACTTTCGAACCGCATTCCAGAGGGATCGGGACAGGATCGTTCACAGCGCTGCCTTTCGGCGTCTCGAGTACAAGACCCAGGTGTTTGTCAATCACGTCGGGGATCACTACAGGACCCGATTGACTCACACCATGGAGGTTGCCCAGATTGCCCGGGCTGTCTCGCGGACTCTTTGCCTCAACGAGGATCTGGCGGAAACCGTGGCGCTCGTGCATGACGTGGGTCATCCTCCCTTCGGGCATTCCGGGGAACGAGCCCTGCAGGCCTGCATGAAGGAGAGCGGTGGGTTTGAGCACAATAAGCAGGCCCTTCGGGTGGTCGATGTGATCGAGCGCCGCTATCCGGATCGACAAGGACTCAATCTCACCCACGAGGTTCGAGAGTCGATTCTCAAGCATGCCAGAACCGATGAAGCCGGTGATCCGGGGGGGGATCTCGCTCCACTTCTGGAGGCTCAGGTCGTCGATATTGCCGATATGATCGCCTACAACAACCATGACATCGATGATGGGCTCTATTCCGGTCTTCTGGATGAAGGGGATTTCGCTTCACTTTCTCTGGTTCAGGAAGCCGGGGCGCAGGTGGATCGGGAATGGCCGGGTCTTGACCCGAAACTGCGATGGCGCCGGGTCGTCACGACCTTGATCCATCGCTCGGTGTCGGATCTGGTCCTGTCGAGCTTGGAACTCCTTCAGGCGGCGTCGATCGGATCTCCCTCCGAGGCAAGACGGTCTCCCGGTCGGTTGATCGGGTTTTCCCGGGAAATGTGGAAGAAGCAAAAGGAGCTGGCCCGCTTCCTCGAAAAAAACCTCTACGCCAATCATCGTGTGATTCGGATGCAGGTGAAAGCGGAGCGGTTCATCCGGCGAATGTTCAGTGCCTATCTGGATGATCCACGACAGCTACCCCCGGAATACCGGTTGACGGAGAATGAAGGGGGACTTCACCGTGGGATCTGCGACTATATGGCCGGCATGACGGACCGGTATGCCCAGGACTCGTACAAGAAGATGTTTCATCCGTTCGAACGTATTTGACTCCATGCATTCAGAAGAACTCGAAACCTGTCAGAAGAAGCTCGGATATCGTTTTACGGATCCCGGCTTGCTGTCCCTCGCTTTGACTCATTCCTCGGCGAAGTCCTCCGAGCACCCGAGCAATGAACGGCTTGAGTTTCTTGGAGATGCGGTGCTGGGGATGATCATCTCGGATGCGCTCTATCACCGGTTTCGGGGGGCGTCGGAGGGTTATCTGACCCGGATCAAATCCGTTGTCGTGAGCTCGAAGACTCTTGGTTACTGCACAAAGCGACTCGGGCTGGATGAGCACATCGTCGTGGGAAAAGGAATTGCGGCGAAAAAGGACTTTCCCCAGTCGCTCCTTGGCAATGTATTCGAGGCCTTGGTTGCGGCAATTTATCTGGATGGGGGCGTCGAGGCGGCTAGGAAGTTCTCCGTGTCAAACCTCAAAGACGAGATCGACAAGGTTCTTTCGAACAAGCACGTCAAGAACTACAAGTCTCTCCTGCAGCACCACGTTCAGCGGGTCTATGGTTCGGTTCCTACGTACCAGGTTCTGGATGAATCCGGACCGGATCACAACAAGTCTTTCCGGGTGGCGGCGATTATCGAGGGCACAACCCGCGGGACTTCATGGGGAGACAACAAAAAGGAGGCCGAACAGAAGGCGGCCCGTGAGACGCTCAGCTTGCTCAAATCAGAGCGTGCCGTGGAATCAGGAACTTCCCAGGATCGCACCACGGTGGACTCGGATCTCGAATCAGGCGAACCCGACTGATGGAAGCTACTCGAGAAAGCTCGCTCGCTCGCGGCTTCGAGAAGTTGCGCGAGAGCCGGACCTGGGGCCGGGTTCTCGAGGCGGCCGAAAAGCCGGGTGGGGTCGTGGAAGTGGGGGGCCTCGTGGGGTCGGCCACGTCCATGTGGCTTGCGGCTTTGGGCTGTCTGGGGCCACGATTCATCCTGGTCGTGACGTCAGCGACGGATGAGGCCGAAAATCTTGCGAGGGATCTCTCTTTCTTTTTGAGGCACGAATCGATTCCCGTCCACTTTTTCCCTGCCTGGGGAAACCTCGGACCGGGAGTTCTGGCCCGGGGCGGTGGGCTGGACCAGAGAGTTCTCGCGGCTCGATTCTCCGTGTTGCGCGACCTGGCCGAGTCAACCCTTTCAAACGACAAGAAGATCCTGGTTGCGCCGGCCCAGGCCCTGATCGAGGAAATGCCTTCGGTCGATTCTTTTCGCAGCTCGATCCTCGCCCTGCGAGCGGGAGATGAGGTGGATCGAGAGTCTCTCGCAAGACTCTTCGTCGAGCGTGAACTCGAGAGGGTTTCCATGGTGGAGGCCTCAGGAGAGTTCAGCATGCGCGGTGAGATCATCGACGTTTTTCCGCTGGGTGTTGAAGTTCCGATTCGAGTGGAGCTTTTTGGCGAAACGATTGAATCCATCAGAACATTCGATCCGGCAAGTCAAAGGTCCATTGATCGGTTGGAAAAGCTTGATCTACATGTTTTACGTCGATCTGAGCTGGTGACGGGGGGCATGAAGAAGACCTCTCTTCAGTCTTTCCTTCGGGAGGCCGAGCAGGAGCCGCTTGTCGTCGAAGTGGATCCTCCTTCCATTCAAGGTCGGGTCGATCGGATGGAAGAAACGAACGACCCTCCGGATGCCGAAAATAAGTATCGAGAGTTCTGCAAGGTTCGGCGGGATCGACTTTCCCTGATTTCCGTTCATCGCCTTCCCATTGCCACCGGAAGTGGTTCGGTCAATTTCCACACTCGAGAAATTGACCCTCCCAAGTCGCGGGAGGTCCTGGCGGTCGTCGAACGCATTGCAACCCTGGCGGCCATTCCAAGCGAAGTGCACGTTCTTTGCCAGAACGAGGCGGTGAGGGACCGGTTCTCCACTCTGATTCCCTTCGAGGATGAACCGTTCAGCGGAGGGAGGGTTCAGGTCGAGGTGGGAGAACTCATGCATGGGTTCGTGTTCCCCGAACTCTCACTGACTGCGGTTTCTCACACCGAGCTTTTCGGTGGAAAGGCAAAGACCCGGCCCCGGGGCCGGCCCAACAAGAAGAGACGAAACTCACGGCCGATCGAGAACTTCCTCGAGCTTGAGCTCGGAGACCTGGTGGTTCACCTCGTGCATGGAATCGCCAAGTACACCGGGATGGACAAGATCGAAAAGGACGGGAGCACGTCTGAGTTCCACAAGCTCACATTCAAGGATGGGGTGCTCCTGTATGTTCCGGTGACGAAGACCGATCTCATCCAGAAGTACGTCGGGGTGAAGGGGCATCGTCCTCAGCTTTCCAAGCTGGGTGGAAAGGGCTTCACCCGAAAGAAACAGAAGGTCGCCGAGGCCATCGCGGATTTTGCCGCCGAACTCCTTGAGGTTCAGGCGATGCGAGCGGCCAGGCGGGGAACTGCGTTTCCTCCGGACTCCTTTTTTCAACATGAGTTCGAGGCGGCTTTCCCGTACGAGGAGACCGATGATCAGCTTGATGCGGCGGCGAGCATCAAGGAGAACCAGGAATCGGATCGTCCGATGGACCGGCTTCTCTGCGGAGACGTTGGTTACGGTAAGACCGAACTCGCCATGCGGGCCGCGTTCAAGGCGGTGGAGGCCGGCTGCCAGGTTGCCGTGCTGGTGCCGACGACGGTCCTGGCTCAGCAGCATCACGATACGTTTCGGGAGCGAATGGCCGATTTTCCCGTGGTGATCGAGATGCTGTCCCGGTTTCGGACCGGGCGGGAGCAACGTGACATCATCGGGCGTGCCTCCGAAGGCAAAGTGGACATCTTGATCGGCACCCACCGCATCGTTTCGCCCGACGTGAAGCTACCGAGCCTGGGGCTTGTGATCATCGATGAGGAGCAGCGTTTCGGAGTCGGCCACAAGCAACGATTCAAGGAGATCAAAGCGACCGTCGACGTACTGACTCTTTCGGCGACTCCGATTCCAAGAACTCTTCACATGGCCCTCGTCGGTCTGAGGGACATTTCTACCCTCGCGACTCCTCCACGGGGGCGACAGTCAGTCCACACCACGATCGTGCCTCCTGAGCCGGAGATGATTCGAGACGCGATCCGTCGTGAACTGGATCGGGACGGCCAGGTGTTCTTTCTTCACAACCGGGTGAAGACCATCGACAAGACCGCTCGAATGATTTCAGCACTCGTTCCGGAAGCAAGGCTCGCCATCGTGCACGGACAGATGCAGGAGCACATGCTGGAGGATAGGATGCTGGAATTCATCGATGGTCGGCTCGATGTCCTGGTCTGCACCACCATCATCGAGTCGGGGCTCGACATTCCCAACGTGAATACCATTTTCATCGACGACGCCCAGCGGTTTGGCCTCTCCGAGCTGCATCAGCTGCGGGGGCGGGTCGGTCGGTACAATCGCCAGGCATTTGCCTACCTCATCGTACCGAAGGATAAGGCTCTTTCAGATATTGCGATGCGGCGATTGCGCGCCATCCAGGAATACAATGACCTCGGGGCGGGTTTTCGGATCGCCATGCGAGATCTCGAAATCCGGGGCGCCGGGAACATCCTGGGTGCGGAGCAAAGTGGTGAAATTGCCGCGGTCGGTTATGACCTCTATACCCGGATCCTCGCCCGGGCGGTCGAGCGCATTCAGTCGGGGGAGGTGATACCCCGTGCAAGCGAAAAGAAAGACCAGGGAGATGGGCGGAGTGTCCCCAAGAGGTCGGCAAAATCACTGGTTCCCGACAAAGACATGGAAGACGACGTGGAGATCGACCTTCCAGGATCCAGATTCCTTCCCGATGACTATGTCCCGGACATGAAGGGAAGGATGGAGGCGTATCGAAAGCTCAGCCTGGCCCGGAGCGAAAAGGAGCTGACCGAGGTATCAGACGAGCTTGCCGATCGCTACGGCACTCCGCCACCTCAGGTTGTTGAGCTCGTGGCCCTGAGTCGGTTGCGGGAAGTTTGCCGCGGGACGGGTATCCAAAGGATCTCCTCAACCGACCTGGGGTTGGTGGTCATCCGTGTTCGGGAGAGGGCTGAAGCACTCGCCGCGCTTCCTGTTCCTCGAGGCGCCGATCGGATGATGTCGGTCGATGCCATCACGGTTCATCTCCATCTTCGGGGGCGAAAAGAGGCTCATCCGATCCGGGTCTGTGAGGTTCTGCAGGAGCTGCTTGGCGTCAGTGGTAGGGCTTGAGCCATTCCGTTCACGTGTTTTGCTACCTGGAGTCGAAAAGGGTAGTAGTCTAGGATGTCCCTCACAGTCTGGACGGGATGGACCATGGGCCGGGGCGGAAACGCTCTTAACGACTACGGGCGGAACTCCATGAATCGCTGCGAATTAACTCTGTGCCGGGCCAGCTTGTTGCTTGCAAGCTTGGCGGTTTTCTCCGGGATCGGCCTCGCGTTTCAGGAGGGGCGGGGGGGCGAAGTCCCGAAGTTTCTGGAGAACTTCTCGGTCGAGGATCTCTTTCGAAATGAAATCGTCGCCAAGGTGAATCGAGATCTGATCACCCGTCAGGAGATCGAGGAAGCCCTCCGACCCGCCTTGAAAACCATGGGGAACCCGAGCCCCGATGCAATTCTGGACCTGAAGATGCGGGAACTCCTTCGCATCGTGGGGGAAAAGATCGAGGACGGTGCAGTCACTCGCTACAACTTCGTTGTTCGCCAGCGCGATGTGGAGACCCAGATCGAGGAGCGGATGAAGGAGGCAGGGTCCGAGGACGCTTTTCGGAGTGCTCTTGCAGAGCGTGGAGTGACTCTCGACGAATTCGAGGAAAACCTGGAAAAGGAGCTCGCCCGGGTCCATTTCCTCCGCACGCAGTTGGGGCTTCGTGCGGCCCGGAAAGTGAACCAGCGGACAAGATACGACCTGGAAGTCAGTCCGGACGAGATTCGCAGCTTCTACGAAGAGAACCTCGAACAATACCGGGTCAAGCCCCGATCTCGGGTGCGACGCATCTATATCTCGAGTAAGAAGCTGGGGGGAGATGATCAGGGACGGGAAGAGGCCCGGAAGATCCTCAATGAATGCCGAAGTGGAGGCTCCTTCGAAGAGATGGCCAAACAGCGCTCCCACGGGAAATACAGGGAGACCGGCGGCGATCTGGGCTGGATCGAGAAGGAGGACAAGAGCCACCTTCAATCCATCGTGGATTTCGCCTTCTCGGCGAAGGTCGGAGAGATTTCAGGCATCAAGAAGGTAGGGAGGGGATACTTCATCCTCTATCTGGAGTCCTCGGAGCCGGGGACGCTCCGGCCATTCGCCCTCGTTCAGGACGAGATTCGGGCCAGGCTCTGGGATCAGAAGGCCGGGGAAATTCTGCTTTCGATTCGCCGGGAGCTCATCGAAGAATCGTACATCGACCCTCCTGAAGTGAAAATGCTTCTCCTTTTCCATCTGGACAGGTCTCGATAGGTCGAGCGTTGTAAGGTGTGATTGGCCAGCGCTTTGAGGGGACTCTTGCCCGGCCGATTCGCCGGCAGCTTCTCCCTGCTTCCTTCGTCGTTGCCGGACCCGGCAAGTTTTTTAATTCTTTCGGTGAACCTTTTGATTTTCGTCCCGTTTCAGGGATGATCATCGTCCGGCCGGATCGTGTGTTTCCGGCCTCATATAGTACGTAAAGATCGTGTCGGATTCGGACAGGAGAGCGTTCATGAACATCCAGCTCCAGGCGAGCGAGCATCATGATGAATCCTTTAATGATGTGTTGGTCGAACAGCTGAAAAAAGCCCCCTGGCTCATGATCTCGCTTCTTTTCCATGCTGCCGTCTTCGGAATCTTCTGGAACATGGAGTTTTCGAAACGTGTCGTGCAGGAAGAGAAGGACATCAATGCTTCTCTCGAGGAGAAGGTGATTGAAGAGCTCGAGGAGCTCGAAGAGGAACTGGAAGAGGAAGAAATCGAGGAAGAGGAGATCGAGGAGCCCGAGCTCGAGGAAATCGACAACGTGACAGAAGACGTTGATGATTCTCTTACCGAGGACGACTCTCTTACCGATCAGCCCTTCGACAACAAAGGCGCGCTCGACATCCTTGGTGTCGGAACCGGCGCTGGCTCCGCTTTCCGCGGACGTGGAAAGGGACGCAAGGGTGGACGCGGTGGAAAGCGCGCGAACCGAGCGGTGGAATGGGGCCTTGAGTGGCTCGCCAACGCCCAAAGCCCGGATGGTCGCTGGGATTCAGACGGCTACGAAGCGAACCTGGAAGGCCCCTGCCCCGGAAAGGGACATCCTCTCTACGACCCGGGCCAAACGGGTCTCGCTCTTCTTGCCTTCCTGGGTGCTGGCTACACGCACAACGAAGGTAAATACAAAGACACGGTGAAGAATGGCCTCAAGTACCTGAAGGAAATCCAGGACCCGGAAGGTTGTTTTGGCGATCGCCTGGCCCACAACTTCACCTACGGCCACTCGGTTTGTGCTCTTGCGATGGCCGAAGCATACGGATTGACCGGTTTCCCGCTCTTCAAACGAACGGCTCAAAAGGGAATCGACTTCATTCATCAGTCCCGGAATCCTTACGCTGCTTGGCGCTATGGCGTGCAAACCGGTGAGAATGATTCTTCGGTGACCGGATGGATGGTCATGGCGCTCAAGTCGGCCAAACTTGCCGGCCTCAACGTGAGCCCCGACACCTTCAAGGGAGCCCGGGACTTCATCGATAGCGTGACGGATGAGTATGGAGCGGTTGGCTACACCCAGCGCGGAAGCGGTTCGGTACGACTCGAGCACATGCTCGAAGAGTATCCCCCCCAGTATTCTCAGGCCTTGACGGCAGTTGGTATGACCAGCCGGGTGTTCATGTCCGAGGATCCCGCAAAGAGTGAGCCCATTCAGAAGGGCTCCGAGCTACTGGCTCAGCTACTTCCCACCTGGGATAAGCCGAAGATCGACATGTACTACTGGTACTACGGCACCCTGGCCATGTTCCAGGTCGGTGGCGAGCGCTGGAACAAGTGGAATGGTGCCATGCAGAAGGCCATCATCGATCACCAGGAAAAGGAAGGGGTTGCCAAGGGTTCCTGGGAGCCCATCGGTGCCTGGGGAGAAGAGGGCGGTCGCGTCTGTGCTACGGCTCTCCTCACCATGTGCCTTGAGGTCTACTACCGCTACGACAAGGTTCTCGGAACCGGCCGTAAGTAGTCACCAGACCCCAAAAACTGTCTGACCCGATCGATCAAGAAACCCTGAGGGCTCAACCGGCTCTCAGGGTTTTTTCTATTTCAGAGGGCTAGCAACTTCAAAGGGCTCGCAACCCACGAAAAAACCCCCTCCAGGTAAGAAGGGGGTCATCATTACTTTTCGTCGATCAGGTGCGCCCTGCGAGAACTCAGGCTTTGGGCGGGGCGGCTTTCAGGGCGTTGAAGTTGTGGGCCAGCTGGGCCTTCTTCCTGGAGCACATGTTCTTGTGGATCAGGTTGACCTTGGCGGCCTTATCCAGCCCCTTGGTGACCAGCCGGAGCTCGGTCTCAGCCTGTTCCACGTTGCCGCTCTCGAGTGCGGTTTCGAACTTCTTGATTTGAGTTCTCAAGGCAGAGCGCTGGCTCTTATTGTGCAGTCGGGCTTTTTCGTTCTGTCGTTGGCGTTTCTTCGCCTGCGGTGAATGCGGCATTTCTGTGGTTCCTTGAGATTCGCTCCGGGCGGAAAAGCGAGTAGTCTTACGAATCCGGCCGGCCGAATCAACGGTCTGCCGAGAAAAATCCGTCACTCCGAGGAGATCAGGAGCATAACTTCTTCATGGCTTCGACCTTTCCCGCGACATCCCGGAAGTTGATGTCGCGCTCAAAGATCTTCCCGTACTCGGACAGGGCGGACTTATAGTCCTCCTGTTCCTCAAAGACGAGGCCCAGGCGATAACGAAGCCCTAATGTCCTTCGGTCGGTTTCGCTGGAGCCTTCGATCGCAAGCCCGAATTGTTTCGCCGCCAGATCGAACATTTTTTTGCGGGCAAAACAGGTTCCGAGGCCGGTCAGGGCTTCGATCCGGCTTTTGGGGTCGTTGATGGCCTTCTGGTATTCGGCGATGGCCTCATCCACCTGTCCGGTGGTTTGGAGCGCCCTTGCATGGCGATGGCGCAGTCCCAGGTCTGTCGGGTAGAGCTTCACCCGGCGTCCGTACTCGCTCACTTCGTAGCTCGCTTTTCGGCTCTGAAGCCGGAGTAGTTTCTCTTTCTTGCCCGGATCTCCATCGGCTTCGCCCTTGATCTTGCCGATCTCGTGATCCATCTCGAGCACGGTCAGGTCGCCAAGGCGATTGAGGAGTTCGGGATCATTCGGGTGCTTCTTGGCTCCTTCTTCGACGATCTCGACCGCCTTTGCATAGTCATCCCGTTTGACGTGGAGGTCCGCAAGCTCGAGGACGGAACGGGGGCTGCTGGAGCCATCCCCGGCCTTGGATTCGAGCTGTTCGATGGATGCTGCGATCTCCTCGGGAGTCCGGGCGATCCGGGCTTTTTGCTCCAGCGCCCTGGCGCCCTCCTTATCCTTCATGAGGTCGCGGGATGATTTCGCCGACTCGTAGCCTTTGTGGGTGAGGGCCTCCTCGGCCGCCAGGTTCTTTCGCGCCCGCTGCGCCTCGTGATCCCGGGGATCAAGCTTGAGTGCCCCTTCATAGCTTTCCAGGGCTTTCTGGATATCGCCCTTTTGCCGGTAGAGATGCCCGAGAGCCTTGAGAGCACTCGCATCCCCTCCACCGTCCTTTCCGAGGCCTTCGTAGATCTGGATGGCCGCATCATCGAGGCCCAGGGAGAGAGCTGTCTGGCCGGCAAGAATGTTGGTCTTGGTGTGATTCGGCGCGGCGGTCAAGATTTTGTCGCAGGTTTTGAGGATGGCCTCGCGCTTCTTGAGCTTGGTCAGGATGCCTAGCTGCAGGAGGGCTGGCAGGATTTTCACCTGGGTGGCCAGGCCTCCCGAATTCTTGTTCTTGAGAAGGCTCGCCGAGCGTAGACACCTCCTGGCATTTGCGTTCCCAAGATCGATACCCAGAATCTGGCGACAGATCCCGATGGCATAGTCCGGGTTCTTGCGCTGGATGGCCTCTTCGGCCTTCGAGATATGGCGGTCAATATCCATGATGGAATCCCGTTGGAGTTTTCGGTTTGGGGTCGCGGAGAGGGCGAATCCTACCAACCTTCGGGGCTTCCGTCAACGCACGGAAATGCCTTGCGCCCCGGCAGTTGGGATGTATGATCAGAAAGTGTCCTCGGACCCACCAGTGGGGGTTGCAACCCACTCAGATTTCCGTCGATAGAGAACCCAGCCGGAAGACCTCATGAGCTATACCCCTCCATCTCCAGAAGAACTCGAGCTTGTCCTCTACCCTGACCCTCGCCTGCGCGCCGTGGCGACCCCGATCAAGGAGGTTGACGACGAGCTTCGGGCTCGAGTCGAGGCCATGGCGGCTATCCTCTACAAGGCCAAAGGGATTGGTCTTGCCGGAAATCAGGTGGGCTGGTTGCAGCGGATCTGTCTCATCAATCCCTCCGGTGATCCGGGAAAGCACGAGGTGTTGATCAACCCGGAGATTCTCTCGGCGAAGAGTCCTGTTTCTCAGGAGGAGGGTTGTTTGAGCCTCCCTCGAATCTACGGCCAGGTCACCCGTCCGGGAAAGCTTCAAGTTCGCTACACAAACCTCGACGGCGAGGTTGTCGAACGGGCTGCCGTCGATCTTGAAGCCACGGTGATCCAGCACGAACTCGATCATCTTGACGGGATCCTCTTCATCACCAAGGTGACTCCGGCAGATCGGATGAGGATGAAAAAGCAGCTCATCGCGATGGATGAGGACTACAAAGAAGCGCAAGACGAGAGCACGGGAGTTCCCTCATCATGAGAGAGCTTCATGGTTTTGATGTGGCGCGGCAGGCGACCTTTCGGGATCCGGTTGTCACGTTGGGGGTCTTTGACGGTGTACATCGGGGTCACCTCAAGGTGATCGATGCGGTGGTCAGCCTCGCTCGGAGTCGATCGGCTGAAGCGGTTGTGGTCACCTTTTCCAATCATCCAGACGGACTCTTGCAGGGGCGGGCGCCCCAACTCATCACGTCGCTCCGTCATCGCCTGCGGATTTTCGAGGACCGGGGGATGGATTGCGTGGTTGTCCTGCCGTTTGATGAGCGTCTTCGGGACATGACGGCGGAAGACTTCGTCCAGCAGCTTTTCCTGGAGGGGATGAAGGCCAAAGCAGTCGTTCTTGGACATGGCTCACGCTTTGGAAACAAGGGGCGAGGTACGGTCCAGACCTTTTGCGAGCTGGGCGGGAGCGATCTCACCGTACGAGCCGAGGGGCCGGTCATCCATGAGGGAAAGCCGGTTTCTTCAACCCGGGTTCGGCACGCGATCCGTTCGGGGGAGCTTGATGACGCCTTTGCCATGCTGGGGCGGCCGATCGGGTTGCTTGGAACCGTCGTGAGCGGGGATGGACGGGGCCGCAAGATCGGGATTCCGACCGCGAACCTGGACCTTCATCAGGAGGTGCACCCACCCCGAGGCGTCTACGGGGTGAACGTTTCCCTGGCCAATGGACAGACTCACCGTGGTCTCATGAACATCGGGGTCCGGCCGACGTTTGCTTCCGGTTCGTCGGATGATCCTCAGATGGTCCTCTTCGTCGAGGTGCACATTCTTGATTTCGTGGGTGACCTGTACGGACAAGACATCGAAGTGCAGATTCTCATGAGGCTTCGGAGCGAGAAGAAGTTTGACGGGGTCGAGGAGTTGATTGCACAGATTCATCGTGACCGGGAGATGTTTCTTGCGGCTCTAGGTGGCCAGAAGGCCCCGGATCAAAAGAATTTGACATCCGGGGCCCGCAATCTATAATCCTGCCTCCAATTCCGGCCGATAGGGTCGGATGCAAGATGAAGAGCAGTTCGGGCGGGTAGCTCAGTTGGTAGAGCACAGGATTGAAAATCCTGGTGTCACCAGTTCAACTCTGGTTCCGCCCACTTCTCTTTGTTGCTTTTGCCGCCGGTCCTTGCCATTCTTTTTCCTCCAGTATCACTCCCTATCCTCCCTTCTTTCCAGAGCTCAATAACTTGCTCGATGGTAGAATCTTAGCCTGTTGGCTTCCTACCCGGGAAGATCGCCGAATCCATGACCCCCCGAATCCATAACCCGCAGTTAGGACGGCCCATGAAACTCCTGACCTCTCCTGAACGGAAAATGGTCCTTTTTGGTGCCATGGCCTTTGCGTTCTCCGGCTTCCTCTGCCTGCTTTCGCTCTTGCATCCGGGTGCCTGGGCGGGAACAGCGCCGAGTCGCAGTGAGCATCTGGATCTTCTGGAGGAAGCCTTCCAGGCGATCCGTGACAACTACGTCACGGTTCCTGACGATGAGGAACTCGTCTACGACGCGATCCGGGGCATGATGAACCGCCTCGACCTCTACAGCACCTTTTACGATACTCGTGAAGCCACTCGGTTTACCGAAGAAACGGAAGGTGCCTACGGCGGTCTTGGCGTCGGGATCATCCGCTACGAGGACGCGCTCACCGTCCAGTATCTCTTTGATGAGTCGCCACTCCTTGGATCGTCGGTCGAGGGAGGAGACCGGATCATCTCGGTGAACGGAGAGTCCATTTTTCCCCTCGCTTCCGAAGGCGCCATGCAGGATGTTGTGGAGCAGATCCGGGGGCCGGAGGGGACCCGTGTCACCGTGGGGATCGAGACCCGGGCCACGGGTGAGAAAAAAGAGCTGGAAGTGGATCGTGTGGGGGTGGACACCACAAGTGTCCATGGTGTGCGTCTTCTTTCGGAGGATTCTTTGGCAGGCTACATCTGGCTCGAGTCCTTTCAGAACAACAGCACCGAGGACTTTGACGAGGCGATCGAGAAGCTCACCTCACTCGGGATGAAAGCTCTTATTCTTGATCTTCGTCAGAACACGGGGGGCGTCTTGCGGGTGGCGGTGGATCTTGCCGACCGTTTCCTGGATGAAAACCTTCTCATCACCGAGACCAAGGGCCGGACGGCTGGATCGGATCGACAGTTCCGGTCAAGAGAACCGGCTTCGATCTCGGCGGACATTCCGGTGGTGCTTCTGGTCGATTCCCGGAGTGCAAGTGCTTCGGAGATCGTTTCGGGCGCGATCAAAGATCACCGTCGAGGGCTTCTCATCGGCACCCGAACTTTCGGCAAGGGACTCGTGCAGAGTGTTCTTCCACTCGGGTCAGGGGATGCCATCCTCAAGGTGACATCCGGGCGCTATTTCACTCCGGGTGGGAGATGTATTCAGAGCCAGATGGATGAAAAGGGTAGGCCGATCCAGGAGACAGGCGGGATCTCTCCCGATTTCTATGTCGAGTTGACTTCTGAAGAGTTCCTGCTCACCGAGAAGGTTCGATTCCTCACTCGCATGGAGAGCCATGCCGGAGGGAGAGAGATCTTTGCTCCCGAAGACATCGACGGAGGAGTTTCATCGATCCGGAAAGAAGTCGAAGGATTCATCGATCCCCAGATCGCTCTTGCCCTCGATATTCTTCTGGGAAAGGAAGTCCACTCCCGGATTCCTGCCGGGGTCGAGGAGTCAAAGACAGCATCGGCCGCTTCAGCTCCGACCGGGTTGCCAGCCACGGAAGTGGAGCAGAAGAAGGATGAAAAAGAGGAAGGTTCATGAGCCTTGTTCTTGGTATCGAGACCACCTGTGACGAGACAGCCGCATCCGTCGTTGAGGACGGGATCAAAGTCCGCTCAAACGTGGTGCGTTCCCAGGAGGATCTTCATTCGCCCTACTTTGGGGTTGTGCCGGAGATTGCCAGTCGAGCTCACGTTGAACTGGTGATTCCCGTGATTCGCAAGGCGCTCGACGATGCTGGGGTTTCTCTTTCCGACCTGACGGCAGTGGCGGTTGCCAATCGCCCGGGTTTGATCGGGGCGATTCTTGTGGGGGTTTCGGTGGCAAAGTCTCTTGCGTTTGGCCGGGAGCTCGACCTGATCGGTGTCAACCATGTCGAGGCTCATGTCAACGCGGTGCGGATGGAACATGAAGAGGCTCGGACCGGCCCTTTGGTCGGCCTTGTGGCTTCAGGAGGCCACACATCTCTCTATCGTAGTGACGAAGCGATCCTGTTCGATCTTCTTGGCAGCACGGTTGACGATGCAGCCGGCGAGGCCTTTGACAAGGTCGCGAAGATCCTGGAGCTCTCGTATCCGGGAGGACCGATCATTGATCGATTGGCGCGAGACGGAAATCCAAAGAAGTACGATTTTCCCCGGGCTCTCCTGGGACGCAATTCCCTCGACTTCAGCTTCAGCGGCCTCAAGACCTCGGTCCTCTACGCCTGTAAGGGGATGAATGCCCGGGTATCGTCCCCGTTGCTGTCCGACTTGAACATCGGGGACGTTGCCGCAAGCTTTCAGACGGCGGTGGTCGATGTGCTGGTTGAAAAAGTTTCTCGGGCGGTCGCTTTCACCGGGGTTTCCCGGGCCTGCGTGGGCGGCGGGGTGGCCTGCAACTCTCACCTGCGAGAAAGGCTACAAATCGAGGGAAAGGCAAAGGGTTATTCCGTCTTCTTTCCATCGCCTCCACTCTGCGCCGACAACGCCGCGATGATTGCCGGACTGGGCGCCAAATTGCTCGAGGCAGGACGGGTGGACCCTCTCACTCTGGATGCCTTTCCTACCGCCCGCTAGCGGGGTGAGGTCGACAAACTCACCCGAGGGCGTTATCGTGTGCCCTCATGAGTTCTCATTTTAACGCCTGGCTGGTGCTGAAGGATGGACGCGCGTTTCGCGGACGCGGTTTCGGCGCCGAAGTTGACGCTCCGGGGGAAGTTGTTTTCAACACTTCCATGACCGGCTATCAAGAGGTCTTGACCGACGCTTCCTACGCGGGTCAGATCGTCACGATGACCTACCCCCTCATGGGGAATGTGGGAATCAATACCGAGGATCATGAGGCCGAAAAGCCGGCCATCCGCGGCCTGGTGGTGCGGGACTTGAGCGAGGTCTACAGCAACTTTCGCGCGAATGAGAGCCTTCCCGATTTTCTGGTGCGTGAGGGTATCCCGGGGATCGACGGCATCGATACCCGGGCTCTGACCCGCCATATTCGGGATCAGGGCGCCATGATGGGGATCGTGGCAAGGTCGGGCCGAAGTCTGGATGACCTACGGAAGGAGGCGGCATCGCTGCCATCGATGGAGGGGACAGATCTTGTCAAGCAGGTCACCTGCAAGGAATCTCGGCTTGTGGAGAACCTGGATACCTCGCAATTCTTCACCGCTCCTGCAGGCGGACCGGAGGCGAACGGGGAGGAAAAGCCCCTGATTGCGGTGCTCGACTTCGGGATCAAGCTCAACATTCTTCGATGTCTTCTGGCCAGTGGATTCGGGGTGCGTGTATTTCCGGCCCACGCCTCGACCGAGGAAATTCTGGCCGTGAATCCGGCGGGGATCTTTCTTTCAAACGGCCCCGGGGACCCGGCAGCGGTCGACTACGCGATCAAGACCGTCCGGGAGCTCGTCCCCCGAAAACCGATCTTTGGAATCTGTCTAGGGCATCAGATCCTGGCTCTGGCCCTGGGTGGAAGCACCTATAAAATGAAGTTCGGCCATCATGGAGCCAATCATCCGGTCCAGGACAAACGGACGGGTAAGATCGAAATCACGTCCCAGAACCATGGGTTTGCTGTCGATCCGGACTCGCTTGATCCCGAAACCATCGAGATCACCCATCTGAATCTCAATGACGGGACCGTCGAGGGGCTCCTCGGGAAGGACCACCCCGTGTTTTCCGTCCAGTATCATCCGGAAGCCTGCCCGGGGCCTCACGACGCCTTGCATCATTTTGTCCGGTTCCAATCCCTGATCCAAAACAGCCAGATGGGCGGACGCTGACCGAATCTCCCGGCGGGATGGGGAGCTCCATCGTGGTTTCCCCAAACCTTGACAGGGGTGGTGGTGGCCGATAACCTCCCGAGAGCTTTGGGCTCCAACATCACCTTGTTCATAGGATATTGATCATGCCCGTTGAATGCGTCGTCGGTGCGCAGTGGGGAGATGAGGGAAAAGGCAAGATCATCGATCTGCTCTCCCGGGACGCCGACTACGTTGTCCGCTTCCAGGGCGGAAACAATGCCGGTCATACGATTCGGGTCGGAAATGACCAGATCGTCCTCCATCTTGTCCCCTCCGGAATTTTGCACCCTACAACCCGCTGCGTTGTCGGGAATGGGGTTGTTGTCGATCCGGAGGTGTTTTTCGAGGAGATCGATTTCCTCAATCAAGGGGGTGTCTCCACGGAGGGACGGCTGTTCTTGAGCGACCGGGCCCATCTGATTTTCCCCTTTCATCGGGAAATAGACCGGATCATGGAGTCGGATCGGGGAGTCCGATCCATCGGAACGACCAAGCGAGGGATTGGCCCGGCTTACGCTGACAAGGCCAAGCGCTGGGGAGTTCGGCTGGGTGATCTCTACGACGAGGACATGTTCGCCGCCACCCTCAGGATGCACCTGGACGAGAAAAACGCTCTCCTCGAGAAGCTTCCTGACGCCCAGACCTTCAAATTTGAGGAGCTTTACGAGCGATTCCTGGGTTACGCCAAGAGGCTAGCTCCGTATGCTTGCGATAGCGTTGCGGTCATTCACGAGGCGGCTCGAAGCGGTGCCCGCGTTCTGCTCGAGGGAGCTCAGGGCGCCCTTCTCGATCTCGATTTTGGAACCTATCCTTTTGTCACTTCATCGAATACGTTCACCGGAGGGGCCATTACCGGCACCGGACTCCCGCCCAAGGCGCTGGACCGAGTCATCGGAGTCACGAAGGCTTACACGACTCGAGTTGGTGAGGGACCCTTTCCCACCGAAGAACTGGGGGAGGTCGGGGAGCGGATTCAGGTCGCCGGCAACGAGTTTGGCGCCACGACCGGCCGTCCGCGGCGATGCGGCTGGCTCGATGCAGTCGCAATTCGTTATGCGGTGGCTGTCGGGGGGCTGGACGCTCTTGCTCTGACAAAACTTGATGTTTTGAGCGGATTTCAGGAAATCAAAGTCGCCGTTGCGTATCAAAGAGGCGAGGAGCGGCTATCGTGGTATCCCTCGGTCATTGATACCCACAAGGGATTTGAGCCGGTCTACCAGACCTTCCCGGGATGGTCCGAGAAGATTGACGCTGTGACCAAGTTTGAAGATTTGCCGCCCAATGCGGTGGGATATATCTCGTTTCTCGAGGAAACGATCGGTGTGAAGATCAGTATCGTGTCGGTAGGGCCAGAACGGGACCAGGTGATCTTTCGATGAAGAAAGAGGCAGCCAAGCCGCTTCAACACGTTGCCATCATCATGGATGGAAATGGCCGCTGGGCTCGAGGCCAGGGCCTTGCTCGGATTCGTGGCCATGAGGCCGGTGTGGAGTCGGTCCGATCCTGTGTCCGAACCTGCACTCGTCGAGGACTTGAGCAGCTAACCCTCTATGCTTTTTCAGCTGAAAACTGGAAGCGACCCCAGCGGGAGGTCCGTTTTCTGATGAACTTGCTCGAGAAGTTCCTGGTCAACGAGCGGGGTGAGATCGAGGAAAATAACGTTCGTCTCACCAGCATCGGGCGGACGGAAGAGCTGCCCGATTCGGTTCAAAACGAACTGGCGATCACCAAGCGACTGAGCCAGGACAATACGGGAATGAACCTGTGTCTCGCCCTCAACTACGGTGGGCGGTCCGAGATTGCGGACGCCTGCCGCCGGATTGCCACGGAGGTGAAAGACGGCCGGGTTCAGGTCGAGGAAATCGATGAAACAATGATTCATCGGTTTCTCTATCAACCCAACATGCCAGAGCCTGATCTACTGATCCGCACAGCGGGGGAGATGAGGCTCTCCAATTTTCTTTTGTGGGAATGCTCGTACACCGAAATCTACGTCACTCCGGTTTGCTGGCCCGAATTTCGGGAGGGAGACCTGATCAAGGCTCTCGACGGCTATGCGGATCGAACGAGGACATTTGGCGGGCTCCGGGAGATCGGGGAGCTCAAACCAAAGGTCATGGACCGGGCCTGACGGAGTCCGACTCCGTCCAGCCTGTTTGGCGGCTTTCGGGACTTTCGGGGCGGACGTTTTCCCCTTGCCATACTATGATAGTTGGATTGAATCGCTTGCGACGTCGCGGCGGAATGACTGGCAGGGTTTTTAGGGTCAACTCGGGATCTCCTCCTTGGAAAAGCTGATCAAGTTCGAAAACACTGACGAGGAAAGGGCCCTCTTTGGACGGGGCGACAAGGTGGCCAAGCGGATCCGAGAGGAGTTTGGCGTCGTCATGGTGTCGCGCAACGGCCACATCAAAGTGGAAGGCACCCAGGAGCCCGTCGAGACGGCCTGCGATGTGGTCAACCAGCTTCTGCGTCACCTCAGATCCCGGGGGAGTCTTTCGGTCGATGACGCCATGCGCATCGTTGAGTCCCGGGGGGGCGCCAAAGGAGAGCGCGAGGTCAATCGCAATCTTTCCCAGCCTCTGGTGGGATCGGTCCGTCCCAAGACTTCAGGTCAGGAGGCGTACTCCCGGAGTGTGGATCAGTACGACGTTGTTTTTTGCGTCGGACCGGCGGGCTCAGGCAAGACGTACCTGGCTGTCGCCAAGGCGATCCAGCATCTGAAGAAAGGTGTGGTCAAGCGCTTGGTGCTCGTGCGGCCGGCGGTCGAGGCCGGGGAGAAGCTTGGTTTCCTTCCCGGCGACTACCGGGATAAGGTCAACCCCTATGTTCGTCCCCTGTACGATGCTCTGAACGACATGCTGGAATTCGGTCAGATTCGACGATACGTGGAGCGGGACATCATCGAAGTGGCGCCTCTTGCCTATATGCGGGGGCGTACCCTTGATCAGGCTTTTATCATCCTGGACGAGGCTCAAAATACGACTCCTGCCCAGATGAAAATGTTCCTGACGAGAATGGGTTTGCACTCCAAAGTTGTGGTGACAGGAGATGTCACCCAGATGGACCTTCCGGCGAACCAGCAATCTGGCCTGAATCATGCTCTTTCCGTCCTCAACAACGTCAAGGGGATTGGCATCGTGGAGCTTGGTCAGGCAGACATCGTCCGGCACAAGGTCGTGCAAGCCATTGTGAGTGCCTATGCGCGCGAAGAGGGCTCAACAGGAAATTCTTCTCGAGGTTGACGTCAATGGCAAGCCTCATGAGACGGATCAGTGAGCTTGCGACCTTGCGCCGCAAGACGAAACGGATGGCTCGGGAGAAGTCTCTTCCTCCCAAGCGAGCGCCCCTTCCTCATCGCATTCCGGTCAAAAGAAGATCGGAGAAGGTCTTTCTCGGCTTCCTGTTTTCGCTGGCCTTGCTCCTTGTTGTGGCGGTCGATGGGAAGGGATTCTCATTCGGGAGCCCGGCCGAGGTCTCCTCGTTCATGGGGCTTTCCATCCTCGTTGTTCTCTTGAATATGTTGTTTGCCAAGTACATCTCCACGTTTCAACGAGAGGTTGCAGCATCTTTTGGCAAGCTTCTCCTCTTCTTCTTGCTGACGTTGGTTGTGGTCGGGTGTGCTCGTGCTTCTGTATTCAATCCGAGTTGGCCTCCCTTCCTCATTCCGATTTCGTTCCTCGCCGTGGTTCTTGCTGCCGCCGTCAACCAGCGATTTGCGTTCGAGGCGACGTGCTACGTGATGCCGTTTGTCGGCTTGATTCTTCGCCAGCGTTTCGATGGTTCCGAGCTTTTTGTCCACGTACTCGTTCCTTATCTTGGAGCGCTCACCGCTCTCCTTGCCGCCCGATCGATTCGGCGCCGTTCCACCTTGATGAGGATCGGATTCATCACCGGGCTCACTCAGGTCGCGACTCTGGTGGCCATGGTGTGTGTGCTCCGTTTCTCGGGCGAATGGGGTGAATTAACCTACCTACTCTATGGAATCGGTTGTGCGTTTGCCCATGGGGTTGGAATGGGAGTCGTGGTTCTGGGGACTCTTCCGGTTCTGGAATACGTGTTCTCGGTGACGACCGACATCACCTTGCTTGAGCTGTCGGATCAGTACGAACAACCGGTTCTCAAGAAGCTACTTCTGGAAGCTCCGGGGACCCATCATCACAGCATGATGGTGGCGACCCTGGCGGAGGCAGCGGCTGCACGGATCGGATGCAATGGTCTTCTTGCCCGGGTGGGGGCCCTCTATCACGACATCGGGAAGATGAATAAACCCGAGTACTTTGCGGAGAACGGGGAAGAGGTGGCGAGGGAGTTGCACGATTCTTTGACACCGGCCATGTCGACACTCGTGATCTGCGCTCACCCAAAAGACGGAATGGAGCTTGGCCGTTATTATGATCTTCCCCCGTCGGTCCTGGATTTTGTCGAGCAGCACCACGGCGACACCCTGGTTGAGTTCTTCTTCGACAAGGCCCGGCGGCTCAAGAATGTGAGTGAGCCCATGGACGAGTCGGCGTTTCGGTATCCCGGTCCCCGTCCCCAGACCAAGGAAGTTGGAATCGTGATGCTTGCGGATTGTGTCGAGGCTACATCTCGAGGTCTGAAAGACCCCAACTCCTCTCGAATCGAGACCCTGATTCATGGCCTCGTCATGAAGCGGCTACTCGATCATCAGCTGGATGACTGTGCTCTCACTCTTCGGGAGCTGGCGGCAATTGAGGATGCCTTCAATCAGGTGCTGGTCGGCGTCTTTCACAAGCGGCCGAAATATCCGGAGAATATGGGGCGCGGACGAGGTTCCTTCGAGCCTCCCCGGGTTCAGAAAGAAAAAGAAGAAGTCATACCGGCTGAGGCGCCCAAGGGACCGGTTGCATCCGGAACGAAGGGGGACGGAAGCTTCTCGAAAAAAGGAGAGCTCTTTTCGTGATCACTTGTCGTGTCGTGCTCACGAACGAGCAGAACATTCTCGAGATCGGTGAAGACCTTTTGCATCGAGTGATGACGGCTGCATGTCGGGAGCTTGGTCAATCTCTTTCGGTGTCCGTCGCTTTGATCCTGGACGATGCCATGGCGGACCTCCATGTACGATTCCTTTCCATCGAGGGGCCAACCGACGTCCTGACTTTTCCCTATGACAAGGAGCCTGAGCTGACGGAGCCTGGCCTGGGCGAAGGAGAAGAAGGAGTCGATGTTGCGCTCGACGGCGAGATCGTCATTTCCACGGAGACTGCCGTTCGAGAGGCCGGAAAGGTTGGCATCGATCCTGTTGTTGAAGTCTGTTTGTATGCGGTCCATGGTGTTCTTCACTTGCTCGGCCACGATGATCACGACCCGGATGATTTCTTGGTGATGCACGCGGTGGAAACGGAAGTCCTGCGCAATGAGCTCGGAATTGATCCAAGAATTTTGAGCGAAGAGCAAGTGACTCTTGCTCGAAGGAAACGAGGAAAGTGATGTCGGAGAAGAAGAAGGAAACCGCAGAGCATCGAAAGTTTGGCGAGATTGCGATCGCCGAGGGCCTCGTGACCCAGGAGCAAGTTGATAACGGCCTCTCGGTTCAGGAGAAGATGAGGGAAATGGGAATCAAGCCCAAGTTGATGGGAGAGATTCTTCACGAACTTGGACACCTCAAGGCATCCGGTCGAGATCGGGTTCTGCAGATTCAAAAAAGAAAGCAGGGTCGATTCGCAATTGAAGGTTTTGAGATTCTGGAAAAGTTGGGGCAGGGAAGCGGTGGCGCGGTTTTCAAGGCAAGGCAGGAGAGCTTGGATCGAATCGTTGCATTGAAGGTGTTGACTCCGGCACTGGCTCACAATGAGGGCTATATCTCCCGGTTCATCCGTGAAGCTCAAGCGGTAGCACGACTCAATCATATCAACGTGATCTCGGCCTTCGAGGTAGGAGAGTCGAGCGGCTATCGGTATCTGGCGATGGAATATATCGACGGAGTGACCCTCGCGACGATCTTGAAGAGGGGGGGAGCGCTTGATGAGGGGCGGGTCCTGCGGATTGGCATTCAACTTTCGCGAGCCCTTGAGCATGCGCACCGAAACAACCTGATTCACCGGGACGTCAAGCCGGACAATATCATCATGACGGAAGATGGAGTGGCCAAGCTCTGTGACCTGGGATTGGCCAAAGATGTTCTCGCGGATCCGAAGGCCGCTCATCGACTCGCGGCGCACGGAACACCCAACTACATCTCCCCCGAACAGGCTCGCGGCGACGACGACATCGACATCCGCAGTGATATTTACTCATTAGGGGCAACTTTTTTTCACATGTTGACGGGAGAAATTCCCTTCAGTGGGGAGAGTCCCGCAGAGCTCATGGCCAAGCACGTGACGGAGCGAGTTCGGGATCCTCGAAACGTTCGTCCGCAGATTTCTGAGGGCTGTGCGCGGGTTGTTCAATTGATGATGGCGAAGAGACGAATGGAACGTCCACAGTCACCAACCGAGCTTATCGCAGTGTTTCAGTCGCTTTTGGACGATCGGGAGCCAGGCATCCTTGCCGGGAAAATCAAACCAAGTTCTCTTTCATTGAGTCGACGCATGAAGAGAAGATCGTGATGAAGTTGATGCGATCCAGTTGAGTTGGGTTTGCTATTGAGATGGGTTTTTTTCCTCGCGTCCACCACATCTAGTGGAAAAAAACTTTGAGAGGTCGCGGATTCCTGTTGACGACCCTTTCCAACACTCCTATATTTCGATTTGAGAACTTCAAGGCTCTCGTGGTTTTTTTGGTTGGGTGAGTAACCACTGCGGTTACCGGAATCACGAGCATAGGGCCGAGTTGTTTCGAGCCGGTTGGGCTCGGAAAATCTCAGATATCGCCACTGGGCGGGGCGATCAGCGAGTCCCGAATTCGTTCGTGAATGTTGAGTTGGTAATGGGCATGACCGGTTCAGCACGGGGCTTGTATCTCATCATGAAGAACTCGTATCTCATGAAGAAGGGGTCCCTTCATCTCTGTCACAAAGACCCTCAGCCGGCGGCGGCGAAATGGGAGCAAACGAGGAGCTGTCAGCGTCACACCTGACGCGGCCCTCGCGACCAACTCGCGTGTTGCCTCAAGGCGAAACTTTGCGACTCTTTCAGAAGTCGTCGTGGATAAAGACGGTACGGATCGTCTTTGGGCTGACTTCAAAGATCGCGGCGACGAGACGGCTCGTAACTTCCTCATCGAGAAGTACCTCACCTCGGTCCGCTATATCGCAGAGCGCATCTTCTCCAAGCTCCCTCGTACGGTCGACTTTGACGACCTGATCAGCGCGGGCATCTTTGGCCTCATCGATGCGATCAATGGCTTTGATCGGAGTCGGGGTGTCAAATTCGAAACCTACTGCGGCGCACGCATCCGAGGCGCAATCATCGATGAGCTCCGGCATCTGGACTGGATTCCCCGGTTGATTCGTGCTCGAGCGGCCAAGATGCAGACCGCTTACGAAGTTCTGGAAGAGCGCCTGGGGCGTGAACCGACGAACTGGGAGCTCGCTAACGAGTTGGATGTCAGCTTGGATCGGCTCTCGGATCTTCTCCGCGAGGTGAGTGCGGTGACCCTGATGCCTTTCGATCGACGGTCGGAGGACGGAGAGCTTGCGGACAACTCTCTTCAGCTCGACATCCTCGAGGACAAAAAAGGTGTCTCGCCGTCGGATCGCATCGGCCAAAAAGAGCTGGTCAAACTCATTCATCGGAGCCTCACCGATCAGGAGCGGCTCATCGTTCTCCTCTACTACTACGATGAGTTGACCCTCAAAGAGATCGGCCAGATTCTGGAGATCTCCGAATCTCGGGTCTGCCAGATTCTCTCGAGAGTGGTGTTGCGAACAAAGAGCCGTTTCGGGCGCATTCAGAACGAGATGGCGACCTAGCCCGGATGGGCGGAGGCTACTGACAGGTCTCTTCAAACGCCTTTCGTACGGCCAGAATCTGGGTGAGGACTTTCGGGAGAGCGGAAAGTTCAACCATGTTCGGTCCGTCACTCTTGGCGTTGTCCGGATCTTCGTGTACCTCAAGAAATAGAGCGTCGCATCCCGCCGCGACCGCCGATCGTGCTAGCAGCGGAACATACTCCCTTTGTCCTCCGGTCGCCGTACCGAGCCCTCCCGGAAGCTGGACCGAATGGGTGGCGTCGAAGATGACCGGGAACCCGAGCTTCTGCATCTCGGCGATGGCTGTCATGTCGTTCACGAGTCGGTTGTAGCCAAAGGTCGTTCCGCGCTCGGTGAGCAAGACCGGACCCGATTTGTTCTCGGTGAGCTTGCCGGCGACGTTCTTCATGTCCCAGGGGGCGAGAAACTGACCGCGCTTCACGTTCACTGGCTTTCCCGTTGCAGCTGCGGCGACGAGCAGGTCGGTTTGCCGGCACAAGAAGGCAGGGATTTGAAGGATGTCAAGAACCTCTCCCGCTGGTTCGCATTCTTGTGGAAGGTGCACGTCAGATAGAACCGGCACCTCCAGTTCCTGACGAATACCGGAAAGGATCTGGAGCCCGGCGGTCAAGCCGGGGCCTCGGTAGCTCGACATCGCCGTCCGGTTTGCCTTGTCATAGGACGCCTTGAAAACAAACGGGAGCGAGAAATCGTCGGTGATCTCTTTGATTGCCTTTGCGTGTTGAAAGGCGCTCTTTTCTCCTTCAATGACGCAGGGGCCGGCGATGAGAAAAAATGGGCATCCGGGTGTCACATCGGGAACGATTCGATCAGTCATGATGAGCCTCGCTTGGGAGATGGGAGTTTGTCCGCTGTTTTCTTGGGTACGATCAGGGGGACGGATGCGGGAATGATCTTGATCTCAACATCGGAAACCCCGGCGGCGTCTCCGTCGATCTGAAGAGGAGCCACCCCTGTTTTTGCATGAACTTTGACGTTGGTGGCCTCGCAAACGTAGGCCGGTCCAAAACGATCCAGGGCGTTGAGCATGCTTGCGCCGGCAAAGAGTAAGAGGTGAGCTTTCGTGGGCGCGCGGAATCCGGCAACCACGAACTGACCACTCGTTACGGCCGCTCGTTTCGAGATCCGAAGAAGCCAGGCATACGTGGTTGCCTTTGCCACGAGAACCTGCGCGAACGGACCAGGAAGCGTCTTGCCATCCGCTTCTACTTCGATTTCGGGAAGGTTGTAATTCCACAGAGTCGAAGTGATGGGGCGGAAGTAGGTGAACTTGCTCATGGTGCCCTTGCGCGCTTGCGATACACGGCGGACGATCTCTCCATCGAGTCCGATGCCAACCCAGAGAACAAAAGAGCGGGAACCGTTCAGGAGCCCTCGATCAGCAGAGATGACCGTTCCTTCATCCAGGAGACGAAGCGCCTGGTCCACCCGGTTCGGGATCTTGAGCTCCATGGCGAGGATGTTGGATGTTCCTCCGCGAAGAGGGAGAATCAACGGAGTGTGTTGTCGTGGATGTTCGGGAGTTTGGCCGTGGACTCCGGTGACCACTTCGTTGACGGTTCCGTCTCCGCCAAGTGAAAGAATAACGTCGTGGTCGTGCGCCACCTTGTTGGCAAACTCGCGGGCATCACCGGCCGCTTTTGTCTCGCACAAAGTGAGCTTCTCAAGGTTCCTTTTCTCGAGAATATTCTTGGCGATTTCTGCGCGCTCGCGACCTTTCCCCTGGCCCGAGATGGGGTTCCATACCAGCGCTATTCTAGTGGCGTGAATCAAAAGTTCTGCACATAAGTTTAGGGCTCGACGTTCTTCTCGCACTTGGGCTTTCCGGAGCCGGTGTTCTGCCCCTCGTCTACCGCCGCCCGTGGATGGGTGCGATCATACACCTCCTGAAGACGTTGTCTCGAAGTATGTGTGTAAATCTGGGTCGTGGAAAGGCTCTGATGACCGAGTAGTTCCTGAACGAAGCGCAGGTCTCCTCCCCGGTTCAGGATGTGGGTGGCGAAGCTGTGGCGGAGAGTGTGGGGTGTTGTCTCCGGACTCAATCCGGCTGCACTCGCATGAAGCTTGAGCAGACGGCGGACGCTGCGGTCGGAGAGGCGCCCCCCCCGGTGGTTCAGGAAAACTGCACCTTGGGCTCCTGCTTTTCCCGAGTTTAGCCGCGCACCGACGTACTCAAGAAGCCGCTTTGTCGCCGCCTCCCCGACCGGGAGGAGCCTCTCCTTCCGACCCTTGCCACGGACTCGAATCACCTGATCGGAAAGGCTCATGTCCTGGACGTTGAGACCAACCAGTTCGGAGACCCGGACTCCCGAGCCGTAGAGGAGCTCGAGGATGGCCTGATCGCGGTGCAGTTTTTGAGTCCTTCCCGGGGCCAGAAGTAGGCGTGCCGCCTCATCTTCGGTCAGGAAATGGGGGAGCTTGCGCTGCCGGCGGGGCGTGCGCACGAGGAGCAGTGGATTCGTCGTGAGAACCTTTTCCTTGCTGAGATACTTGAAGAAGCTGCGAATGGAGGAGAGCTTTCGCGCGATGGAGGGGCGAGAGTAGTCGTCCTCGCGAAGGCCAGCGAGGAATTTACGCACCGTCAGCCGGGTGACTTTTCCGAGGCCTCCGATGTTTTCCTGGTGTAAGAAATTCGTGAACTGCTGGAGGTCCGAGCTGTAGGATCGAAGGGTGTGAGCGGATAGATTTCGCCCGTAATCCAGGGTGCCCAGGTAATGATCGATCCAGCTATCCACGTCGGCGGCCACGGTGAGTGGGCGCCGCTTGGGTTTCTTTCCGGACGAAGGTTTTTCCGGCTGTTCCTTTGGTGCGTCCAACATGCTTCGAACATATCATGATCCCTGGTAGGCTTACGTCCATGATCCCTTCCACGCTTACGGGGCTTGAGGTTCGGGTTGAGGAGTATCCTCACTTTCTGGACCCGCTCCGGGTATATCGGGCCCTCCCTGGGCCCAATCGGGTGTTGCTGGAAAGCTCTGATTCTCGTCACGAGGATGGGCAGTTTTCCTTCGTGACGACCCGCCCAGGCCTGTGGCTCGAAACCCGGGAGGGGGTCTCGATTCTCAAGGATGGAAGAGGACGTGAGATTCGAAGAGATCGGGACGTTGTTTCCGTCATCCGGGAGGTTCTGGCAGAGCACGCGGTCACTCTCCCCGGCACGGATTTCCCTCCTCTTGTCGGGGGATGGATCGGCTCTTTTTCCTATGACCTTGGCCGAACTTTTGAGCGCATTCCGATGGTTGGCCAGAAGCAGATCACCTTTCCGGATGTGGCGGTGGGTTTTTACTCGAGTTTGATCGCGATCGATCATCATCAGCGGCGATCGTACAGGGTGGACTTGCTTTCCGCGGGAGAGCCGATCGCGGATCCGGAAACCGTGCGGCTTTTGGATGACGCGGTCCGTGGATCCTCCCCGATCGTGGGAGGGCGGCGGACCGGGACAGATCGTTCGGTAGCTCCCCCGGTCTCCGATATCTCCAGGTCAGAATACCTGCAGGCGGTGGAGAAGATCAAAAAGCATATTGCGGCCGGAGATGTGTATCAGGTGAACTTTTCTCAGCGCTTCACCACGACCTGGAACGGGTCCTCGGATGACCTCTATGAGCGCTTGCGAACCGTGAACCCTTCGCCCTTTGCGGCGCTTCTTGAACAGGAGAAAGGCGCGGTCTTGAGCGCTTCTCCCGAGCGTTTCTTTGAGCTTCGGTCCGGGCGTGTGGTGTCGCGACCGATCAAGGGTACGTGTGCCCGTGGTAGGGATGCTGCCGACGATCGGATTGTTGCCGAGGCTCTGCTCCAGAGTGAAAAAGATGGGGCCGAGCTCACCATGATCGTGGACCTGATTCGGAATGATCTGGGCCGGGTTTGTCGCTTTGGAACCGTCCAGGTCGACAGGGATCGGGAAATCGAATTTCATCCAACCGTTGTTCATCTGGTGGCGACCGTGAGCGGAACTCTGATGGAAGGGAAAGACGGTCTGGATCTTCTCATGGCAACGTTTCCCGGAGGCTCCATCACCGGGGCGCCCAAGATTCGTGCGATGGAATTGATCGAGGAATTGGAGCCGCGTCGGCGAGGTGTCTACACCGGCTCGGTCGGCTACTTCGGCGTGGACGGTTCGGTGGATCTGAACATAGCGATTCGAACTCTTCTGCTCGAAGGGAACGAAGTCTCGTATTCAGTTGGTGGCGGTATCGTGGCGGATTCTGACCCGGAGGCTGAGTTCCTGGAGACCCTCGACAAAGGTCGAGGCATCCTGCGTGCTCTTGGCTATGAGGATGTTTCAGGATGATTTACCTGCGCAACGGCAAGATCGAGGTCGAGAACGAGGCCTTTTCCCTTTCTCCAACCGATCCAGGTCTCCTCCACGGGGACGGGCTTTTTGAAACCGTGCGGGTGGAAAACCGGGTTCCACTCTTTTTTGCCGAGCACCTGAAACGGCTGCAAGAAAGCGCTGATTTCTTGAGTCTTCCCTTCCCGACCCTCCTTTCTGAACCTCAGGTGAGCGATGACCTCCAGCGACTTCTGGATGAAACCGAACTCTCCGATGCCGCTCTCCGGATTGTTCTGACCCGCGGAGTGGAAACAAAGGGCGGGGAGGAGAGTCCGGTTGTCTTCATGACGGTGAGCCCGATTCCCCCCGAGTTGACCGGCCCCGAGCTTCCGATTCTCAAGCTGAAGACCTGGCGAAGGTGCGAACATCCGGGTCCTCCGCTGGGAAGCCATAAATTTCTGGGGAGACTCGTGTATCTCCTTGCAAGGAAAGATGTTCAGAGGGAAGGCGCGGACGAGGCGATCCTGCTCGACCGACGGGGTCATCTCGCCGAGGGATCGTCGTTCAATTTGTTCTGGGTCAAAGACGGGATCCTTTTCACTCCACCGCTCGATATGGGTATCCTGGAAGGTGTTACCCGAAGTGCGGTGCTTCTTGCAGCTTCTGAGGAAAGTATTCCCTGCCAAGAGGTTCGGTCACATCTGGTGGCGATTCTGGGGGCTGACGAGGTCTTCATGACAAGTTCTGTGCGGGAAATCCTTCCCGTATCCGAAGTTGATGAGATGAAACCTCGAGCGGGAGCCCCGGGTCCCATCACCCGGAGACTGGTGAAGAGGTATCAATCCGGGAAAGTTTGTAGAACTTAAAGGAAGAGCCCCGATTGACTGGGCGATTGGAACGACCGTTCCTTCGGCCCGAGGAAGAGAGGAGGATTTCATGAAGATCGTCTATCTGATTCCCCTGTTGTTTTCCCTGCTACTCCCCCCGTTTCAAGAAGAAGAGACCGATCAATCTGCGGCCTGGCTGACCCATTTTGACGCCCTCGTGAAGGCCAAGGACACAAAGGCGATGCCGGCGGCGATTGACGCTCTCATGAACCTCAAGCTCGGCGGAAAAATCCCTGAAAAGGAATATAAGGAGTTCTGCTCCCGTCTATCCAAGGCGTACGGAACAAAGCGCAACGCGGTCCAGGTGAAGGCCGTTTATGCCCTGGGGTCATTTGGCAAGCTTGGAGCGAAAGATCTCCAGCGTGTTCTGAAGGATAGGAGCCTGAAGGCCGATGAGAAAAGAGAAGTCTTCCTCGCTGCGATTCAAGGGCTTGGAATCACCAAAGATATCGGAGGTATGAAGGTCTTGATCAAGTTCCTCCAGGACAAGGACAGTTACGTGATCGCCACGGCAGCAGAGTCGCTTGGTAATTATCACGATGTCAAAGGGGTGGTCCGCAAGGAAATCGTCAAGAACATGATCAAGGTGTTCTCCAGTTCTTTCAGTGCGAGTAAGGATGCCAGAAAGACCGCGCAGATCGAGAAGTTCAACGTGATTGCTGGACCTTTCAACAACACCCTCCAGGCTTTGACCAGCGCCTCACCGGGAAATGCAGAGGACTGGCAGCGGTGGTTCAACGATAACAAGAAGAAGAAATGGTGAGCCGGTTTGTTTGACCCCATCACGAGCCAACGGATGATGCCTCTCGTGATTCGCTTCGTCATGTTTGGAGCGATTCTGGCATTCTACATCTACTATATCGGTGGGTGTCTGGTGGGACGCTACCTACCTCGTCCATTGGCTCCAAATGCCGTCAAGAGTCTCTCTTCGTCGGAACGAGATGTTCGCTGTTTCTGGGGCGAGGCCGGGCCGGGGGTCAAGCTACTCTTTGAGGTTGATGAAGCTGCATCCGAGGATGCGAGCTTTCCAAGTCGGCAGTGGAACCGATTGCTGGAGGCGGGGGAGAATTATCGTTACTTCTTCCTCCATATCCTTCACTTCGAGGGAAAGGAGCCGGTTACGGTCGGCACCCAGAGCGGTTTGGTGGCGCTTTCTACTGCCGACGGGACCAAGGTCAAGAGCATTTCGGTGAATAACATTCTCAAGGAAGCGGGAGATCGGCTCCCGCTTTCTTCGTTGATTCTGGTGCGATCGATGGTCCCTCCCGAAGAGAACATCGAGGTCGAGGCCGGTCACCGGTATCGACTCCTGGTTGCGTTCCCGGAGACCGAACTCGCGGGAAAGGACATCGTCGATGTTTCAGTGCGAGGCGACGGCGAATCGATCCCTCTGACTTTGCGGCGGGTTGAGAGCCAGCAGCTTGCCCAGTTCATGCTGAAGCCGTCCATGGACACCCCCGAAGCCTGGAGGGGGGCCGATGCTCACGACGCGATCGAGGGGCTGGCTGGCCCAGGGGATGACGTTCCCTCAAGAGCCAGGGAGGTCGAGGTCAAGTAATGCGAAAACCCGGGCTATTGGGGGGGATTGCCACGGTCCTCGTGATCGGAGTCTTGGCCGCCCTTGGCGCCGGAGCCGGGTCTTTTCTCGCCCTTCGCCTTGCGGATGAAGACCCCTCCTCCACGGATGCGGTGCAAGGTTTTGCGTCCGGTTCATCCGATCAAGCGTTGCTCAGCGAGTCCCTCCGGATGTCGAACAGCCGCATTGCAGAACTGACGAGCGATCAGACCCGTCTTCTCTCCAGGGTGAAATCTCTTGAGGAAGAACGGTCTTTGTTGATGAAGGATCGGGAGGAGGCCGGCGCTCGACGCGAGGAAGCGGAGCGAGAGACGATGGCGCTTCGAGACGTCCTCCTCGAGGAGGAGCTGCGGTATCGAGCGATCATCCAGGGACTCCGCCGGTGGAAGGCCCTACCGGAGGCCACCCGGGATTCAACGGCTCGGCCGGATGATCCGACGGAGTTGAGCCCGACCGGGAGAGAGGCTGTCCTCACCCGAGCCGAGCCTGATCAACCGAGTGCCGGGGGGGGATCCATCGAGTCAGAGCCCCCCTTGCCAGACGAGGTCCCTGCCCCTCAAACGAACCAACGAGAAAAAAGCATGGAAGGGGCTGCGGGAATCGAGCTTTTGAACGGTCTTTTGCAGGAGGCAACCTCGGCGAATCGGTTTCGTCTACGGGATCTGGCCGAGGTTTCGGGGGGCGTGCTTCGCAAGGTGGTCTTTGAGCAGATCGTCCAGGATCCCGAGCGGGTCCAAAGGACGTTCATCGCCGAAGAAGGTCAGCTCTTTTTGGGCGAGGAAAAAAATGAGGTGGTGATCCTTCTCGCCCGGGGGAAGGTTGTGGAATCCGGGCTGACCATTCCGTTCTTCAACGATCAGTATCGTCTTGTGGTGCCCGGTTTTCCGGTCGATAAGCTGCGCGAAGTAGCGCCGGAAATGATCCGAGAGCCCTGAGTCTCGTCGCCGGAATCGGCCCCCCCTGGACGGTGGTGCGAGTCAAAAGTTCTCTCCCCGATCCGTTCCGCTGCGGGACCTCCCCGGCCCGGTTCTCCGCAACCTTGACATCCCAACCCTTCTGCCTATAATCCTTAACTTTTGTGATGGACTACTTTTCCGTTCTGAAGAAAAGCTACTCATTGCCCTGGCCATGTGGACTGGGGGGTGAGGTAAATCAATAGATCTCACCATTCTTTTATCTCACTTCTCTAGAGCTCAAAGGCAGTTTCCAGGGGGCGATGTGCCCCGGTGAACCTGCATTTCTTGCCGCGTCCGCTGTAGATCCAGGTGCAACGAAGGGAGATACGTTGCCAGAAATCGGCGTCTACTTGATCGTAGCCGTGGCGTCTCTGGTTGTGGGTTACTTCATTCGCATTCTCCTTGCTCGGATGACCATCGGAACCGCTGAAGTTCGAAAGAACGAGATCCTCAAAAACGCCGAAAAAGAGGGCGAGAGGATCCAACGGGATGCCGAGATTTCCGCCAAGGGAGAAGTCCTCAAACTTCGCGAGGAGTTCGAGCAGGAGTCGAAGGAAGCCCAGAAAGAGATGCGGCAGACGGAGCATCGCGTTGCCAAGCGCGAGACCGACCTCGACCGGAAGATGGAGATGATCGAGCGCAAGGAGCGCCATCTCGACACCTCGGAGCGAAAGCTGTCCTCCCGCCTGGCCAAGGTCCAGGAAAAGACGGATGAGCTACTGGCTCTCGTGGAAAAAGAAAAGGAGACCTTGCTCGAGATCTCGGGAATGTCGGTGGACCAGGCCACGTCCATGTTGCTTTCCAGGCTCGAGAAAGATCTTGAGCGTGAGTCAGCCGACCTCATCAACAAGCGGCAGCAAAGAGTCCGGGAGGAGGTGCGAGGTAAGGCAACCGAGCTTCTTCTCCAGGCCATGCAGCGAGTTGCATCGGACCATACCGCGGAAGCGGTGGTGGCGGCCGTCGACATCCCCAACGATGAAATGAAAGGGCGCATCATCGGTCGTGAAGGCCGAAATATTCGCGCTTTTGAAAAGGCGACCGGGGTTGATGTCATCGTGGACGACACTCCCGGAGTCGTGGTCGTTTCTTGCTTTGATTCGATCCGTCGAGAGGTCGCAAGGCGCGGAATGAGTCGGCTCATTGAAGATGGCAGAATCCATCCCGCACGGATTGAGGAAGTCATTCATCAAACCAAACGGGAGCTTGATGAGACCTTACGAGACGTGGGGAAGAAGGTTTGCTACGAGCTCAATCTCGTTGGCCTCAACAACCGCATTCTCGTGAACCTCGGACGCCTTCAGTTCCGAGTCAGCCGGAACATGAACGTCTTGCGCCATTGCGTCGAGGTGGCCCAGCTGTCCGGCTTGATTGCGGGGGAGCTCGGACTCAATGTGGCGCTGGCCAAACGATGCGGGCTTCTTCACGACATCGGTAAAGCGCTCGATCATGACGTGGAAGGAAGCCATGCTCAGGCAGGAGCCGAGTTTGCCAGGCGTTGTGAAGAAAAGAAGGTCGTGCAAAACGCCATTGCCGCCCATCATGATGAGGTCAACCTCGAATCGATGTACGCCGCGGTTGTCCAGGTCGCGAATGCGATCTCTGCATCCAGGCCCGGGCTTGAAGACGACAACCTGGAGAAATACATCAAGCGGATGGAGAGGCTCGAGGCCGTTTCGAATTCCTACCTTGGTATTGAAAGCAGCTTTGCGATCCAGGCAGGTAGAGAACTTCGGGTGGTGGCTGATTCCTCCAAGGTAGATGACCGACTCGCGGTGAAGCTAGCCCGGGATATCGCCAATGAAATCGAGGAGCAACTCTCCTATCCTGGTGAGGTACGAGTGACTCTGGTGCGTGAGACACGAATCGTCGATTACGCCAAATAAATACCGGAAGTGTGAGAGCCACGGCATGAAGATTTTATTCCTGGGGGATATCGTAGGGGGGCCGGGGCGGGAGATCCTGCAGCGAAAACTTCCGGATGTTGTCCGGGAGCTCGAGATTGATATCTGTATCGCGAATGCTGAAAACGCATCCGGTGGATCCGGTCTTACGCCCGCGGTAGCGACCAAGCTTTTCAACCTTCCCATTCAAGCTCTTACCAACGGCGACCACACCTATCGCCGTCGGGAGATCATTTCGCTTCTGGAGAA
Organism: Planctomycetota bacterium; assembly: GCA_029260825.1. Classification (GTDB taxonomy): domain Bacteria; phylum Planctomycetota; class JACOTG01; order JACOTG01; family JAJDCM01; genus JAJDCM01. The sequence goes on from JAJDCM010000319.1 coordinate 34,851, forward strand.
AGATCCAAGAGTCGTGCGTCCCGAAAACTTCTCGGGGCGAGCCGTGGGAAGAGGAGTGACCGTGGTTGAAAGCCGGACTGGAGTTCCGGTGGCCGTGGCAAATGTCATCGGACGGGTGTTCATGAATCCTGCCGATTGTCCCTTTGCCGCGATTGATAAACTTCTTGCTTCGGTTCCGAGCGAAGTGAAGGTCATTTTTGTCGACATTCATGCCGAAGCAACGTCAGAGAAGATCGCGATGGGCTGGTTCTTGGATGGTCGGGTTTCGGCGGTTGTAGGAACTCATACTCATGTCCAGACCGCGGACGAAAGAGTCCTTCCCCGCGGAACCGCGTATCTCACCGATGTAGGGATGACGGGAAGTCATGACTCGGTTCTTGGTCGCGACAAGGATCGGGTTCTTCACAAGTTCGTAACGGGCATGCCGGCGCGCTATGACCTGGCTACCGGAGATGTTCGCATTTCCGGGGTTGTGATCCAGGTCGATCCGGATACGGGGAAGGCCTCGTCCATTTCCCGCGTCTCGGTGAGCGACTGATAAGAATGAGTTCCTCCCTGATGGCAAAACGGAACGATGTGCTGGGTCCTCGGCTCACAAACTTCATGAACTCCCGCCGGGGCCGGGTCGACAAAGCAATGGACGGTCTTTTGCCACCGGCAAAAACTTCTCCCAAGAGGCTCCACGAGGCGTTGCGGTACAGCGTGTTTGCCGGGGGAAAGAGGATTCGACCGATCCTCTGTCTCCTGGCTTGTCGGGCCGCCGGCGGAAGGGAAGCCACGGCGATGGCTCCCGCTTGTTCGCTTGAGTTCGTCCACACCTATTCCTTGATTCACGACGACCTACCATCGATGGATGACGACGATTTTCGCAGGGGAAAGTTGACGTCCCACAAGAAGTTTGGTGAGGCGACGGCGATCCTCGCCGGAGATGCACTTCTTACCCTCGCGTTTGAGGTGATCTCAACACGAGTCAAGGATCCACTGCGGGCCATGTCTGCTTGCCGCACTCTTTCTGTGGCGATTGGTACTCTGGGAATGGTCGGTGGGCAGGTCCTGGATATCGAGGGTGAAGGAAAGAGAATCACTCGCAAGAAGGTCAGCGAGATTCATCGGCTCAAAACCGGCCGCCTCATCGAGGCCTCTTCCACCATGGGAGCGATCATGGCAGGAGCAACTCGGGCGGTGGAAAATCGTCTGTCCCGATACGGTGCGATGGTTGGGCTCGCCTTCCAGATCGTCGACGATATTCTTGATGAAGAGGGATCGACCCAGGTGCTCGGTAAGACATCCGGGCGTGATCGTGAGCTGAAGAAGATGACCTATCCGTCGGCATACGGCCTTGAGGGCGCACGGCGAGCGGCCAAAGAGGCGGTGGAGTCTGCTTGTGATGGGGTGACGAATCTTGAGCAGTCTGGTTTGCTTGTAGATTTTGCTCGCCTGATCCTGCATCGAAACGCGTAGCTACGAACCAAAGCGCTCATTGGTGGCCGGCCCATGGTTGAGTTTGACGCGGATTTCTTGGCGCGGCTTTCCCGGTTGCAAAAACTACTATCTCGGGCCAAGGTCGAGGGGGCAGGTTCAGCGGTTTCCCGGGCCAGGCGAGGTGGATTGATCGAGGTGGCCGGGCACCGTCGCTATGCTGCCGGGGATGACTTCCGCTACGTCGATTGGTCGGTCTACGGCCGGCTTGAAAAACTCTTCGTGAAAGAGTTCGACAAGGAAGAGTACGTTCCTCTTCTTCTTCTCATCGACAGGAGTGCATCCATGTCGATCGGAGATCCGGCAAAGATCCAACACGCTTTCCAGCTTGCCGCCTCGATCGCCTACGTTGGTTTGCTGGGGGAAAACCCGGTAACGGTCCGTTTGGTTTCGGATGCTGAAGTGGGTCCGGCTCGTGAGCTGCGGAGGGTGTCTTCGTTTCCAGGCCTTCTCGATGAGCTTTCTCGAGAACGTTGTTCTGGTGTGGCCGATCTTTCGTTGGCCTTGAAACGGGAGCTAGCGAATCGGCGTCACCCCTCTTTGATCGTTGTGATCTCCGATTTCTTCGATCAAGATTCCCTGGCCAAAGAGCTGAAGAATGCAAGGGCGTCTCGCCACGATGTTGCCCTTCTTCAAGTTCTCGCCCGGGAAGAAGTTGATCCTGATTATGAAGGACGGTCGGTCCAGCTGATCGATGCTGAACGGGGGGCGAGCGTGCGTCTGACGGTGGGCCGTGCCGAGCTCTCACTCTACCGAAAGGAGCTCGACGCCCTCGTCTCTCGGTATCAGCAACTGGCAGGTCGGCACGGGATGCGCTGTCAACTCGCCCTTTCTCACGAGCCGATGGAATCGACCCTGGTCGAGTTTCTTCGTCAGGGAGGATTGGGGAGATGAGCTTCGTCTATCCTCATATCCTGTTCTTTCTACTCGTTCTTCCGGTCGTTTACTGGCTGTCGGCGATCCTGAAGAAGCGGCTCGTCGTGACTGCGGGATCGATCACGTTGTGGCAACGTGTCCTCGAATCCAGTGAGAAGCAAAGATCGAGCCGGGTGAATTGGTTTGATGGAGATGCCTTGCTTCTTGGTCTTGCTGCCGGAGCGGCGATTCTTGCCGCCGCAGGGCCTCATCTTCCGGAGAAGGAAGATGGAGGGGACCCTGTGCTGATTGTCGTGGATCGTTCGGCGTCAACCAGGGCGCAAGTTGTCGGAGGCAAGACTGTCTTTGACGAGATTCGCGAGCGGGTGAAGAGGGGATTGAAGAACCTTCTCGAGGAGGATGAACTCCTTTTGATCGCAGCACCGGACGGAGAAGTGTTTTTCCGAGGGCGAGCGTCGGAAGGAATCCTCGGTGCGGTCGGTGAGATTGTTCCACAGGATCTCCCCGATGATTGGCGGGGGCTTGGCTCTCTTCTCTCGTCATGGGAAGAAAGGCCGACGAGGACCTTGGTCTTTTCCGATGTCCGTGCGTCTTCGTTCGTCGACTCGTCGGAATGGACCTGTGTTCGCGAGCTCGATGGAGCTCTTCCCAACGTTGGATTGGTTGAATTCGGGATCCGGGAGGTGGAGCCGGATGTTCTTGGCATTTTCCTGACGGTCGCAGCTACCGATCGGGGCGTTCCCGCGGCTCCTACGGTAGGCATCCGGGTTGTTGCGGAAACGCCGGAGGGAGAGAGAGTGCTTCTTGACCGCGGGCTCGAATTCGAATCCGGCGTATCTCGGGTGCTTTGCGAGTTTCCTGATCTTTCGGGAAATCCGGCGATTCGGGCCCAGCTTGTTTTTCCGCGAGATGGCATGGATTCTCTCTCGTCGGACAACGAGGTGGTGGGACTTGCGGGTGAGGGGCGTCCGTTTCGAATCGCACTTTCTTCCAGGTACGCCCATCTGAAGAGGGCTTTTGAGGTTGTTCCCGGAGTCAGAGTTGAGCAGCCGGGTGGGGAGGTCTTCCCTCCTCCTTTGAGGATCCTCCGGCCCGAAGCGGAGCAGGTGGTGAACGGGGAATTTCCGGTGATCATCCTTCCCGGTTCCTCCCGGAGCTTTTTTTTGACGAAGGGCGGGGAGCAAATCCGGGTTCAAGTGGGAGCTGGCTATCGGCCGGTGAAAACAAGAATCGGACCGGACGCAGGAGCTCTTACTTTCGGCTCGAATCGGGTTGAGGTCGAGATCCCGCTCGCCGTGGAATTGACGTTCTCCAGCGTTGATGATGTTTCGGTTCTTATGGTCGCGGAAACCGCGGAACAAACTCAGCCTTTGATTGTTCGATGGGGCGCTTGTTTGGTTCTTGCGTTTGATCCGGAGAAAGGGAGTTGGCCCACTCTCCCTTCCTATCCGATCTTCTGGAGCCAGATGCTCGGGAGCTTCGGGGCCGGATCGGGCTTTGGGGCCCCTCGGATTCATCGAACCGGGGATACGATTTCGATTCCGGCTGTGTACGAAACGGCGATGTTGCGGACGCCCGACGGAGAGACGGAGATTCGAGAGATCCGCGGGATTTATCCGATGACCGGGCATCGGGTAGGAGGATTTGATGTGGTGGACCTGAACGGCTCTCGTACCTTTCGCTTCGATCTTTTGAATCGAGGGGAAACGGTTCAGGCGGGAGGAGACACCACTTCGAGAGAGTCGGTCCGAGACGAAGAAGAAAAAAAAACCGGGAGCGCCGAAAAAGGAGGCGCTCCCGATCGTGAAACAACTTCTGGTTCCCGCAAGTCGGATACCGACCTCATGCCCTTTTTGGGGTTCGTAGCGGTGTTGCTGCTTTTGATCCTGCTTCACCGTACCCGCAAAAAGAGTTCGTGAGGTCGTTAATGAAATCGGTTAGTGGTCTGTCTCCGGGAGTCCCATGCCACTTCGATTCGGATAGCCTGGCCGGGCGGGAGCCCGATAGGGACTTCGCTCGATTTCGGTGAGCATGAGCTCGATCGCGGCCTCCAGTTGAGGGTCCTTTCCGTTCGTCATGAGAGACGGGTCGTCGATCACTTCGATGTCGGGATCGACTCCGTGACCTTCGATTCCCCAGGTGCCATCCTTTTCGTAGAAGGCGAACGTGGGAGCTGAAATTGCTCCACCGTCGATGAGAGTGGGGTTGCCCGAGATTCCCACAAGACCACCCCAGGTTCGGGTTCCGATGAGTTTTCCCAGTCCTGTTTGGCGGAAGTAGGCGGGGAATGCGTCTCCCCCGGAACCCGCCAGCCCGTTGATGAGCATGCACTTGGGTCCCTGATGACTGTCGGGGGGCCAGGGCCAGTCCTTGCCGTCCCGCACTGCCCAGTAGTTGGTGATCGGGCGGTTGAGGAGTTCGATGAACCGGGTCGGAATCTGTCCACCGCCGTTCCATCGCTCATCGATGATCAGAGCCTGCTTGTCGAGCTGGCCGTAGAACTGTCGGATGAGATCATTTTGACCATTGATGCCCGTGTTGGGAACATAGATGTAGCCGACCTTACCGCCTGTCTTTTCGGCGACGAGGGCTCGGTTCTTCTCGATCCAGGCTCGATAGCGAAGGTTGCTTTCGTTGGCGATGGGTTTGATGTGCACTTCCCGATCTTTGTCGGAAGACTTGGCTTCTTCGCTCACGGTCAGGGTCGTTACCTTGTTTGAGGTTCCGATGAAGGCAGCATAGGGATCCTGGTCTGCGGTCAGGGGAACACCATTGACCGCGAGGAGATAGTCGCCAACTTTGACATCAATCCCGGGTTGACTGAGGGGACCACGCGCGTCAGCGTCCCACGGGGCTCCTTCAACGATGGCTTTGATCTGGTAGGCACCGTTGTTCAGAGCAAAGTCGACTCCAAGAAGTCCGACGGAGACAGGCGATGGGCTGGTTTCAACGTCACCTGCTCCTCGCACATAGGCATGTCCTACGTTCAACTCGGAGATCATCTCACCGATGACGAAGCCCACGTCTCTTCTTGAAACACAGTCTGCAATCATCGCCCCGTAGTTGTCATGGACCCGTTGCCAGTTGACCCCGTGCATGTTGGGGTCATAGAAAAAGTCACGCATGATCCGCCAGGCGTCGGTGAAGATCTGTTTCCACTCGGTACGTGGATCGACGGTGAAGTTCATGCCGGAGGTCACCACGTTCTTTCCGGAGGCGCCAGCACTGGCATTCTGGATCGCAGCCGAGTTTCCCCGGACGACGATCAGTTTCTTTCCGTCAGAGGAGATCTCATAGGATGCGCCGCTTGCTACCTTCTTTTCGGCCTTCTTCTTGTCTTTCAGATCGAAGAGCTGAATGGAAGGGCTTCCGCCGGAGCTACCTCGAGCGGGGAAGCGAGCGTAGATGAGCTGGTTCTTGTCATTGACCGCAAGTTTTCCGAAGTTGCCACTTCGGGTGGGGAGAAGGATGGCTCGCCGCTCGAACCCATCAAGATCGATTTCGACCTTTTCTTTGGCCTTCTCTTTGTCCTTGGACTTCGGGTCGGACTTGTCTCCGGAGTCTTCGGAGTCTCCGCCGGAAGTGCGCTCGCACTTGAACTCGGCGTTAAGACCCATGGCACCGGACGTAATGGTCCCGCTCATGCTTGTGCCGCTGACTTTTCCGGCGAGCTCAATGCTCGATCCGTCATCCGTCGTGAGTTGAGCCGTCAGTTCCTTGGTTTCTGGACTCCAGGTGCCACTGTCGATGGTCGCAGTTCCCATGGGGACGGTGACCGAACCGGTTGCGGAGTTGTCGGCGGAGATCGAAAGATCGACCGAGAAGTCCACGCCGCCGCTGGGAAGCCCCTGACCGGAGAGGGAACCTTCCCACGTACCGGAGATGCCGTCGTCGGGGGTGGGCTCGGCATCCGGCTCGTCGCCTTCCTCTTCATCCCCTTCCTTGGCTTCTGTGTTTTCATCTTCTTTGCCTTCGCTGTCTTCCTTTTTCTCGTCCTTGTCTTCTTCTTCTCCTTCTCCATCTTTATCTTCATCTTTCTTCTCGTCTTCCCAGGTCTCCTCGTCGCTTTCCGGGGCCCACGGAGATTTGGTGTCTGCTTTCAGAGGAACGGCAAGGAGGACGGCGGTTGAAGCGTAGATGAAGGAGGTGTCAAGGTCGCCGTAAGAAGGATTGAAGGAACGGTTACTCCGGAAGTAGAGGTATTCTCCCTTACGATCAAAGACGGGAGAGTTGTCGTTGAACATGTCGCTGGTGACCTGATGACTCTCTCCCTTTTCGACCTCATAGAGGTAGATGGAGTTGGTGCGACTGGCTTCCGAGGTCTTTGAGTAGGCGATCCAGCCGCTGTCGTGGCTGAAGCTGAAGGAAGGTGCGCTGGACTGGGCATCCACATCGACGAGCTTTGTTTCTTTGGATTCGATCGTGTGGAGAAAGAGTGCTCCAGATTTGTCCGTAAACGCAATTTTCTTGGAGTCGGGAGACCAGGTCGGATTGTAGCGGTAACGACCGCCCCCACTCGTGAGTTGCTTGGTTTCGCCCTTGCCGTCGGATTGAGTGGTATAGAGTTCATACTCTCCCGACTTGTCGGAGAAGTAGGCGATCCATCTCTTGTCCGGACTCCAGGTCGGAGTTCGCTCGGCAATTCCGTTTGTCCGGGTAAGGTTTCGGGGAATACCGTTTTCGGCGGGAAGAGTCCAGATGTCGCCTCGCGCCTCAACGACGGCTCTTTTTCCGGTCGAAGAAATGTTCCAGTCGGCAATGAATTTCTTCATGTCGACCTTTTTCTCCCGGATGGACTGCTGGTCACCGGGGATGGAGACGGAAACCGGATCGGACTGCTGGGTCTGGATGTTGTAGAGATAGAGCTGGGATCCATTCTGGAAAACGACTTCCCCCTGGCCAGCGGCGCCAGGTCCGATGGATGGCCATTTCACGTCAAAGTCTTTGAAGAACGTGAGCTGTTGTCGTCGTTCATTGACCGTGTCGAAGGACCAGAGGTTGAGTCGATGGGCCGGCCCCCCGTCCGATAGGTAATAAACAATATGATTGTGCCACATGGGAAGGGAGTCGGTCCCCTCCCAATCGGTGATCTTTCGCGCGGAATTGTCGATCAGGTTGTAGAGCCAGATATCGGTGGCCATTCCTCCCCGATAACGTTTCCAGGTTCGCGCGTCCCTGCTATGGGGAGTGTAGGCAAGCCAACGTCCATCGGCACTGATTGAACCGTTGGCGCCGTAAGGAACCGGGAGTCGAGCCGGAAGACCGCCCGTGGGAGAAACGGTAAAGAGCTGAGTTTGACTGCGGAGGGGGGAGAGCCCTCGTCCGAAGAAGAGGAGGTCACCGGACTGGGTCCAATCGGTAAGAACTTCCCCTCCTGGATGGTGGGTGACTCGATGGGCCGGTCCGCCGGTGACCGGAATGGTGTAAAGATCGAGTCCTCCTTCATAGTCTCCCATGAACCCGATGGATTGGCCGTCGGGACTGAACCGGGGGAAAGACTCGGATCCTTTCGGGCTGGCAAGAGGGAGGGCAAGACCGCCTTCCCGTGGAACCAACCACAGGTCGTTGGCATAGACGAATACGATGTAGGAATCGCTGACATCCGGGTAGCGAAGCATTCCCGCATGGGGGATGACATTTTTCGATGCGGGCATGACAGCGCCGGCTCGGGGGGCAGGATTCTTCGCCGGAGCACTTCCCAACGCCTGACGAGGCGCCGGGGAAAGAGCGGTCAGCGACAGGGCCAACACCCACGGAACAACACCCTTCTTCATGGGGAAAATCTCCTCGGGGACATGGTTTATGTTGCCTCCCAGGGGCCGATCCCCGGTCCGTGCTGACGGAATCCTCTGGAAGGGGGCTGCTGGCCCGGATGACTCACCAGGGCCAAGATCCGGCTATACGTGTCGATGAGGGAATCGTTCGTCCAATTCCAGCTCGCTTTTCTACGGACCGCAGGAGCGGTTTCCCCCGGAAAACTTCTAGAAAGTTGGCGGTTACGTGGGCCCGTTTCGGCGTCTGTGGTGAGGGCCAGAGACGTTTTCAAGAGTCGCAACTCGATCACCACAAACCGGAAAGAAAGAAGAGGCAAAAGAAATGAAGAAGTCATGCAAACACTCGATGGCGGGAGCGGTTCTCGCCGTCCTGCTCGGGGCGCTCGCCGTTTCTCCGGGCGCACTGGCCCAGCCCGGCGTCATTCACAACATTCGACTTGCCCCGAAACTACCGGATCCGTGTACCGATGTTTTCACTCCAGGTCCGATTCTGAGCTGGCAGATTCCCGATGTTGGAAGCTCGCTTCGGGTGCTTGCGGTTCAATCGGTCCTGGATGACACGGCTGAAAAGCTCAACCTGATCGTGATCGTGAATGGAAACGGTTTCTCCCAGTCCGACTATTCTCAACTTGGAATGCACTACGCAAGGAATGGGTTCGTCGTTGCCATCGGAGTTCGCAATGGTGGTGGGGTAGCAACGGATCCGATGTTTGTTCTGGACGCCATCGAAGCGGTCCGGGATTCTTTGGCGTTGGGCAGGACGGCGGAGGTCAGAATCGGTCTTGTGGGCCATAGTCGGGGTGGGAGGGTCGTGGTGGATGCCGCCGTTCTTGCCGATGAGCTTGACCGTGGGTACGACATCCGAGCCGTGGTGTCCCTCTCACCTTTTTCTGCGGAGATTGAATCCCTGAACGGTACCGATACTCCGGCTTATCTTGTTCTCTATGGTTCCCAGGATGAAGATCTTCGTGGAGACTTGGGAGTTGTGTCCGAAGGATTCGGAGCCTATGACAAGGCCGGAACCGAGGGAACGACCACGTGCAATGAGCCTCCCTGTATTGCGAACGAACCGGCTTTTGAAAAGACCATGATCTATGGCTACGGTTTTGATCACGCTGGGTTGGTGGGGATTGCCAATAGCGGATCTCAGCTTCTTGTCCAGGACACCGAGTACATCTCGGCTGCGGATCAGCTTTGTGTGACGAAGGCCTATACGACCGGGTTCTTTCGCATGCGTCTTCTCGGGAAGGGAGTTTACAAGGGGCTTCTTCGCGATGAGTGGCGGCCGCTCTCTTTGCAGATGATCGACTCATTCAAGGCGGATCTTCTTGCCAATCAGGCGGGGACTCCGATGCAGTTATTCTTCCAGATCAGTCCGGCGCAAAGGAGAGTCATCAATAACTTCGAGGGAGGACTGAACGGGTTGGGGCACACTCCCCAGGTCATGGTGGAGCATAATCCGACCGATGTCGCGGCTCATGCTCCCTTCCATGTCCGCCATCAAACGGATCTGGCTTTTGTGGGGTGGCCTCAGAACAGCTCCCAGCAATGGGTGACCCTTCAGGTTCCTCGCCCCTCGAGCGTTGCCGCAACTTACAGCCATCTTTCCTTGAGGATGGGCCAGCTAAACTCCCAACCCGCGGGTTTTGAGAATCCGGTTGGAGAGGATCAATCGTTCCTGATCGTGGTCCAGGATGGCGGGGGAAAAACGAGTGTGCACGAGCTTGCTGACCTGGGCCGGATGCCGGCTCCGGATCCATCCGTCATCAATCCGAATCGAGGCTTGAGCTTCATGACCACGTTCAGGATTCCCGTGGAAGAGCTTGATCAAGATGGTCTGAATCTGGAAGACATCGCGACCATCTACCTGGTTTTCCACCCGAACACGAGCGGCACGATTCTCATCGACAGCGTGGAGTGGCATCGAGACTGAGTTTTCATCGGCTCATGAGCACCGATCGATGGATCGATGTGTGAAATGGCCCTTCTTGCTCCTGGTTGAGCAGGGAGGGCTAGAGGTCGTGAGCAACCCGGAACCCCACGATGGTGGAGGGGTGGTCGGGCTGGTCCCCGTCTCTTGACGACGATCTGCAATCTCGGGGACTGGATGCCCAGGATCCTCCTCGAAGAGACCGTCTGCCCCCTCCGCCGGGAAACTCATCGGAACACCATTCGGCTACGTTTCCGATCATGTCGTAGAGGCCAAAGTCGTTCTGCTGAAAGCTTGCCACGGGAGCGGTTCTTTCCGTGAAAGCGTCCTTCCATGGAAAGACGGTCCAGTTGGAGTGCTTCTTCTTCAGGTTGAGATCCGCGAAGTTGCCGAATCCTTCTCCCCGTACGATCTGGTCGCCCCAGATGAAACGAGTGGTGGTTCCGGCCCGGCAGGCGTATTCCCACTCGCTCTCGGTCGGGAGTCGAAGGCGGGTCCTTTTGCAGAAAATCTGAGCCTGGTTCCAGCTCACCATGATTGCGGGTTGGTCCGGGTTGCGAAACGCCATGTAGAAGCTTTGGTTCTTCAAGTGACTGCGAAAGAGGGTCTGGTATTGCTTCATCGTCACTTCAGTACGTGCCAGATAAAACGGCTTCACGGTCACGGAAACCTGACTCTCATTCGGGCTCGCGAGGTTATCGCCGTCGACGGCTCCCCGGATGTAGGATCCTCCGGGGATCAACACGAACTCGATTCCGGTCTTCTCGTGAATCGCATGTTTTGGATGGCCGGTATCGGGATCGAAGCTCGTTCCTTCCTTGGCTTTCGCCCAGGTGAGAACGGTAGTGACATCGATGTTGCGGATCAGGGATGCTTCGTTTCCGGCCGCGTCCTTGGCGACAACAGAGAGGGGTTGGAACCCTGGCAGAAGGTCAAGAGTGGCGCTCCACTGACCTTCTTTCACGTTTGCCACGATGCCGTTGATCTTGACCTTACATGGGGAGATGTCTTCGATCTTGCCCTCGATGAAATTTGTCCCGGTCTTGAGAGTCAAGCCGTTTTCGCCCGGCGATAACATCAGGGTCGGTGGTGTTGAGTCGACCTTGACCAGGACTTCTTTCTTGTCGGTGTTTTGACCCGCGTCGATGGCTACGACATTTACCTTGTGGGTTCCATCCTCAAGAAAAAGAGCCACGCGGAACTTTCCCATGTCGAGAGTGGCTGAAGTGCCATTCGCCGTGACCTGGGTGACGTGGGTGCGTCCATCGCCGACTCGACCTTGGATCGTCACCGGATTGCCCTTGATCCAGGTGTTCCTGTCGGGCATTTCGACGCGAAGTTGAGGTGGCTCGGTATCGATGCGCACCTTGTGAAGCGGCAGGTCCACGAAGAGATTGTTCTTGTCCGCCGCCTTCACGCGAATCTCAAAGTCTCCATCCCAGGGAGCGAGGGTCGTCCAGCGAAAGGTCTCTTTCGAGGTTCGCTCGGCAGGCTCGGTGTTGACCAGGATCTTGACCGTTTCGCTTTGACAGCGACCGGTGAGCACGATCTCTCGCTGCCCGAGGATTTGATCGTTCTTGGGCCCGGTGATTTCGAGTTCGGCAAGGATACGTTCCCGAATCGCTGCTTCAACTTCTGACCGAAGATCGTGGAGCGCCAGCGTAGCCTGAGTTGAAAGAGAATCAAGAGTTTCGGCGAAGGCTCCGTTGAGATCACCCGTGTCGATTTTATTTCGGATGGAGAGTTCGACCGGACTGAGCGGGACGACCTTTTTGGTTTCGTCCCGGACCATGGGGCGATTCGGGAGCTCGTTGGGCGACATGGCAGTGTTCGATGGTGTGTTACTTCCTGGAGTTCGAATGAACATCCACCAGGCAAGAAAGACGATGCTGATTCCGGCCATAGCTCCAAGGGTGGGGGCAATGCTTCCAAGAAGAGATTTTTTTTGGATTCGCCTTCTTTGAGCCACGCTTCGGGAAAGGCCCCCGGCTTGAAGTCGGCTCCGAATCTCCGCGAGGTCGTCTTCCGACGGGGGGACCGCCTCTTCCAGCCCCGGAATGGTGCTTCCTGCACTGGAGTCAGCAAGAGAATTCTTTGCTCCGTGGAGAAACTTGCGGATAGCGATCCCTACTTCTCCTGCGTGTGCGTAGCGCTTTGAGGGGTCTTTTTCCACGCAGCGATTCAGGATGTCAAGAAGCTTTGTGGGGATGCCTTTTCGTTTCTCCCGGATGTCCGGGAAGGGGTTGTCGCACACCCTTCGCATGACCTCGACCGGGGTTCCCGACGGGATCGCGCTTCTTCCGGTGAGAAGATAGAAAAGAGTCACGCCCATCGCATAGACGTCGCCCTCCGGCCCGACAGATTTAGCATCGTGGAATTGTTCCGGACACATGAACTGGGGCGTTCCCATGAAGGCGTTGGCCCGGGTGATGTTGTCGTTTTCCTCCATGGCCTTGGCCAGGCCGAGGTCGGCGACCTTCACGGCCCCGGATCGGGCAATCAGGATGTTGTCTGGCTTGATATCTCGGTGGATGATGCCTTCTTTGTGAGCGGCGTAGAGACCTGCGGCGGCGCCGAGGATGACTTGTGATGCGTTGACGACTCCGAGGGGGCGACGGGTGCGGTGAATTCTTTGCCGGGCATTCTCGCCGTGTATCAACTCCATGATCAGGTAGTGAATGCCATGGCGCTGTCGCACGTCGTAGACCCGGATCAAGTTTCCGTGGGTGAGCTGAGCGGCAACGCTTGCTTCCTGAATGAACCGATCGACCGATCCGGGATCGTGCTCTCCGGGAGTGGTGATCAGGCACTTCACCGCAACTTCGATGTGGAGGTTGAGGTGGACTCCTCGAAACACCGCCCCCATTCCGCCGGCGCCGAGTTCGGCAAAGAGTGCGCACGGCTCGAGAACGTGATAACCCTGGATCTTCGGAACTCGGCTCAGCAGTTCGTTGTCGATCATGAGGAAGGTCGGGGCCGATGGTTGTTCAATGGATTGGTCCAGAGTTCATTTTCTGGGAGGAGGTTTTCGAAAGCAACTTCCTTCTTTTGTAGCGTCAATTTCACCAAATCGTTCGCTAAAGCTGAATAAGATATTTCCCGGGTTCTCAGGGGCCTGGACTTGGAGAGAGCTCGGCTCTGAATTGCGCTGGTGCGGCCCTGCTCTTCTCATAGTTTCATCAAGGGGATTGCAACCATGCGAGCTCAACTCGGGGATTCCATGAAGGCAGCGGGGCTGATCCCAAAGTGTGCTGCTAATCTTTCGATCTGTTCGCGGGTGAGTTTTCGCGCTCCGGAAAGCACTGCTGAGATCGTTGATTCGGCAATGGATGTTGCTTGTGCCAATTCAACTTGGCGCACTCCTCTCGCTTCGATCAGATGTTGGAGGACCTGAGCATCGGTTGCTGCCGGAATCGAGTGAACCTTGTCTTCATACCTTTCAACCAAATCGCTGAGAACATCGAGGTAGTCTTGACGGTCCGAATCCAGATCGCCGCGTGAGAGCAATTCGTCCATGATTTTCATGGCGCGGTCCAGCTCATCCTCCGAACGAAGTGGTCGAAGAGGGAAACTGCGGACCAACTCGAAGTACAAGTCGCCGTCCTGATTTGTGCCATGAGTCTCGGGTACCATCAGCAATCATCCTTCCATCGCCCTCAGTCATACTCGGAATGGGAAAGCACGTGTCGAACGAAGATTTTCCCTGTGTCGTAGCTTATGCAAACAATGAGGCGGTAGTTGTTGCCTCCGATATTGAAGACCGTGCAACTTCCCACTGAGTCGGCGTGAGGGTAGATTCTTCTGACCTCACCGAGGTTCTTCCAGTTCGAGTGTTTTGCGATTGCATACCAGGCTTGAAGTGGTGTCCGGGCGTCGTCGTGGTTGGACCAGAATTCGCGCAGCCTCTTCCTGGATATGATTCGCACCTGGTTGCTCCCTTCACCCTAGGACAGTCCAAGTATCTTCGCAAAATGCGAAGATGTCAAGTGGTCTTGAGTCAATTGAGCTGTCCTTGTGTCGTAAGTTATTTGAATGAATGGGGTTGCGCGATCTGCCGGCAAGACTGCGGGAGTTGTACACTTCAGTTTTGCAAAGTCAAATGCCTCAGGCACTTCCAACGGCAGCTTTCAGCTTCCCAAGATGGTATGAGAAGGCCAAGCCCTTGGCCGTATGATGCTTCCCTCCTGTTGAATTTGCGCCGGGTGGCGCCCATCGGACTCAAAGTCCAAGGCCCAAAACGACAGCGGAGGGACGACCATGAATGATGACAAGGGAAGCGTCGTACG
>JAJDCM010000320.1 GCA_029260825.1 Planctomycetota bacterium
CGGCCTGTCGTTCCCGTGGAGACCCACGGGGAGTCCAATTTTGCCCGGCCTGGACACCGGATGGATTGTCCCAGGTCGTTTCTGACAAAGAGTCTAGCCCGCATTCATCCTGAAGGTAGGCCGAAATTGCCCCTTTGACCCTCGGGGAAAGCCCGATTGAAGTGCCGCTGACAGGATGTTATCATCTTGTTAGGGTGATTCGTACCGCCAAGCTTTGAGAGAAAACACGCGTTTTCCCGGCAGTGGCTGGGAACGTCTCCGAACTTCTCTGAGCATACGATGATTGCGTCCGCACCCAGGATTTGCTGCCTCGACCTTGACACATTCTTTGTGTCCGTCGAGCGATTGCTCGATCCAAGCCTGATCGGAAGGCCCGTGATCGTGGGGGGGAAGAAAGGGGGGTCCGGTGTCGTGACTGCGGCGAGCTACGAGGTGCGCGAGTATGGCGTGCGATCGGGCATGTCCATTGCCGAAGCAACGGCCCTCGCTCCTCGAGCAATTTTTCTGCTTGGCTCACACGGGGTCTACTCAAAATACTCGAAGAAGGCACGGTCGATCATTGAACGGTATAGCCCCCGAGTGCAGGCCGCGAGCATCGATGAAGCCTATATCGACTTTCGCGGCTGTGAGAGGATGTACCACGAACCCCAGGATCGATCCAACGACGAGACGATCCGCCGCACGGTCTGCGAGCTTACGGGCGCCATTCTCATGGAGCTCGGATTGCCCGCGAGCGCGGGAATCGCCACCAGCAAGTCGATGGCCAAGGTCGCCAGTGGGCTCGCCAAGCCAGAGGGAGTCCTGCTCGTCGAAGCGGGCGCCGAAGCCGCGACTCTTTCGCCGCTGGGGGTGCGTAAGCTCCCTGGCGTCGGCCCCGTCCACGAAGAGAAGCTCGTGCGCGCCGGGATCACCACCCTTGGCGAGCTAGCCAATGCCCCCGAAGATCTCATCCGCCACATTTTCGGTGCATACGGGACCAATATTCACCTCAGCGCCCGCGGCATCGGCAATGCTGACCTCGGCCGGGAGCGCCCCGCGTTTCGCGAACATGACCCAAGGGGACAACGCATGGGAAGCATCTCCAACGAGCGCACTTTTCGCGAGAGGAGTTCTCGAGTCAGCGAGTCGGTGTTGTCGTCTCTTTGTGAACGGGTGTGCTGGAGAGCGCGCAAACGGGGCGTGAAGGCACGCACTGTTACGCTCAAGCTACGCTATAGCGACTTTCACACCCTCACCCGCGCTCATACCATGGCGCCGACCCATTGCGAGGCGAAGCTCTACCGCGTCGTACGCACGCTCTATCGACAGGCGCGAAAAAAGGATCGATCCATTCGCCTTCTCGGGGTTGCACTCTCGAAGCTCTGCTCTTACGACGAGCAGCTTGTCCTCTTCGATGGGGATAGCGAAGAGCGCTGCGGCGCTGTTGACTCGGTGCGGGAAATGTTTGGCTACGATGCCGTTCACTTCGCGACCACCATGCGCCCGGAGGGTTCTGGTCCGGGCTAGTCGGCAGGAGATATTTCCAGCTTGCTCACGGCAATACCAAGCTGGCGATCGTCGGGATTCGATGGATCTAGCGAGTGGGGAGATCGAGTTTCCGAGGTACGAAGAACCAGTCGAGTGAGCTCGGTGTCCGACTCGAGTACGGTCTTGGGAATCATCCCTCGGAGCACGGTAAAACCTTGACGTTGCTCGCGCAGGAGGGGGATGATCGTATCGTTGACCCGGAGAGCAAGACTGTCCAGTACGGACTCGGTGATGTAGTTGATGAGATAGAGGCTGAGACTTAGATCTCGATCCGTTTTGAGACGAAAGTCCAGGGTTGATTCGACTCCGGGCCCTGTCCAGCGAAAGGGCGCAACCGCCAAACCCGCAAGATCCTCGTACCGATGCCAACCCGTCCCGCAAAGCTTCTGATCAAACGAGAGACAAACCTGCCCCTGAGCCGGCTCCGTGCTGCGCTTCTTCCGGTGTTGATCCCGAACGAACTCCCGGTACGATGACAGAAGCCTCTCCTGAAACAGCTGGCAGCCGTGCTGATAGATCCGGTCATTCTCCCGATTGAATTCGCGAAGCAGCCGTTCCACGTCATCCGGAAGACCCGGGTCGGTCTTGACCCTAGGGCTCACATTGAGAGCCTGGGTCTGGGTCACTGGATTCCAGCCGAACGTCGAGCACAGGAGAAGCATCGATTCATCAAATCGCTCGCTGATCCCGACGAATTCAAACTCCTCCAGGTTTCGGATGGCGAGCTCTACACGCTCGGTAGCCGGTGCATCCCAATGAGAACGCGGGATCAGTTGCCGGTGGTAGATCGACGCCAGGACCGTACACGCCTCCTCCGGATCTTCCCGGACGTATTGAACGAGGTTCTTCCCGGGGCAAAACGTGAGTTCGGGGTCTCTCTTTCGATGATCGAAGACGGAGAGGGATGTGGCGAATGGGTCTCGAAGCATCGTGATCGTTGCCGGACGACTCTCAAGGGCCTGATAGAAATCATATCCATAGTGCCCCCGGAAGAGCCGGTATTGACTCAGATCGGTGGTGCCCATCGATTCCAGGGGGGCCCACCCATTCGCAGGAAAGATCTCCCGACTGTCGTATTGAAGGTCAAGAATCGAGTAGACTGTCGTACCAGCGGTCTTGGCCAGGTGCAAAAAATAGAGAGGATCGCCGCTCATTTGTCTAGCTATCGCTACTCCTCAACCTGACATGCACATGGACACAGACACAGATTCGGCAATCTTCAGCTGATCGACCGGATCGGTGTCCACGCTTTAGCGCTTCTCGGGAGGCGCCAAGGGAGTCATCCTCCCCCGATTCCACTTGCTCGCTGGCCGAAGTTCGCCGATAGTGAGCCGACCAAGAATTACTCTCGACGTTGATTCGGGCAACAAAATCCAAGCAGCAAGGAGCTTACGGACTCTTTGACATCCGACGAGACAAAAGCCTTCGAACGCCCCGCCGATCGGCCCGAAAGGGTCGGTCCCTACCGCATCCTCGAAACCCTCGGCCAGGGCGGGATGGGCGTGGTCTATCTAGCCAGTCAGGAGAAGCCGGTCCGACGCAAGGTGGCACTGAAACTCATCAAGCTTGGCATGGACAGCCAGGCGGTCCTCGCCCGTTTTGA
>JAJDCM010000033.1 GCA_029260825.1 Planctomycetota bacterium
CCCAGAAGAAGATCCTCTCCTGGATGGCAATCATCACCGGCGTGGTTGCGCTCTACGGGGTTCTCCAGACCTTCGGATTGGAGTTCTCATCTCTTGTCAGCGTGGAACGAAGAGCCGTCTCGAGCATCGGGAACACCAACACGAGCGGAGCTTTCGTCGTCCCCTCTGCCGCGATTGCTTTCTGCTTCTACCTTCTTGGAAAATCCCGACTGCAGTGCGCGATCTGGTTGATCCTTTTCTACCTGCTTCTTTTTCTCCTTCTGAAGACATCGAGCCGCGGGGCCTGGATCGCCACCGGGGCGAGCGTTGCCGCGACCTTCTTCTGCGTTGCCTTCCGGTCAAACGCACCTCCGCTCTCTCGATTGCTTCCTCGGTTGGCTGTCCTGGGATGCGTTCTTCTCCCCCTTCTCCCTGTTCTTCTGGCCCAAGAGGAAACTCCCGAACTCCTTCGACGGGTCAAGTCCATTTCTAGCTCGGCTCACAACACGAATCGAGTCCGGCTCTCCATAGCCAAATCCACTCTCGACATGGCCCTGGAAGCCCCCCTCTTGGGACACGGCCCGGGGACATTTTCCCGGGTCTATCCGGTCCATCGCTCCCCGGTCGAGGCCAGGGTATCGGGCTACGACCGTGAAGTCCGGTCCGCACACAATGAGGGGCTCGAGATCTTTGCTGAGGGGGGAATCCTGATGGTGATCCCCTTCTTGCTTCTCCTCGTCCTTGCCCTCAGGTTTTCCCTGATGGGAGGAAGGAAAGACGAACCGATCACCCCTTCTTCCGACCCACAGGAGTCCCATTGCGTCTCGACCGCAATTTTCTGCGCGCTGTGTGGGCTCATTGCAATCAGCCTCTTTCGCTCCGTTCTGAGAAACCCGGCGGCAGCCCTGTTCTTCACGATTCTCTTGGGCCTATCTTTTCAGGCAAGCCATCCTCTCAAGACAATTGCCCTCTCCCGTGGAGCACGCTGGTTCACGGTCATCCTTGCATTTTCCGTTTCCCTTCCTCTTTTCCATGAAGCTGTCTTTCGGCTCCGCTCAGACCTCCATGCCCAGGAAGCTCAAGCATTACTCTCCCGCATCGTTTCGACAGATGGCCCATCCGGGTCGACCCGGGTCTCGCTTCTTCAAAAGACTCGAGATGAACTCCTTCTGGCCTACTCCTTGCGCCCGGTCGATGTGAACGCCGGGCGACGGGCGGTTCACCACCTCCGTACCCTGTCCCAGCTCCTGAACCAACCGTCAGAAACAGAGCAAGCGATTTCAATCTCGCGGAAAATTCTGGAGGTCGTCCCCGATGATCCGGGAACAAGGCTCAATCTGGCAGTCATGCTGATTCAAAAAGGACATCCAGACGAAGCCCGGAAGGAACTTGAAGCCCATTTTTCCCGAACCCCGTGGGATCCACGACCTCCATTCAACCTCGGTCTTCTCTCCCTCGACGCCGGCAACTCCGAGGAAGCCAAGAAACACTTTCAAAAAGTAGTTGAGCTCGATCCGACCTACGCCGACGACCGACGCAAAGAGTTCCTGAAAACAAGGGGCCGGGAGCGGGCATCCATCCTTCTCTTCCATCTCCTCAAGGATGCGAGCCACCTCCCTTCACCTGACGACAACGGATAACATCCTTACGGAAACCATCATGAAGCTGGCCATCATCATGCCCGCACTTGACGAGGAAGCAGCCATCGGCCCGGTGCTCGATGAGATTCCCCGAAATATCGCCGAAACCCAGATCATCGTGGTCGATAACGGGTCCACCGACAGAACCGCCGAGGTGGCCAGGAGTCACGGTGCCACCGTCGTTCGAGAAGATCAAAGGGGATATGGCTCGGCCTGCCTTGCCGGCATCCGGGCAGCCGATTCTCCCGACATCCTGGTCATCCTGGATGCGGACGGAGCCGATGATCCCCAGGGGCTTTCGAGAATTGTCGGGCCGATCCTTGCCAACGAAGCCGACCTGGTAATGGGAGCTCGGAGCCGCTCGCGTGCCGAGGCATCCGCCCTTCCACCCCAGGTTCACTACGGAAATGCCCTCACAACCACTCTGATCAAGATCGTTACCGGAAGAAAATTCGAGGACATGGGACCTTTTCGGGCCATCCGTAAAACCTCCTACGATTCACTCAAGATGAGGGATGAAAACTACGGATGGAACGTGGAGATGCAAATCAAAGCGATCCGATACGGTCTGAGAGTCATCGAAGTCCCGGTCCCCTACAGAAAACGAGTGGGTCAATCCAAGATCTCGGGAACCGTCAAAGGGACCATCGCCGCAGGAAGTAAGATGATCTATTCCGTCATGAGGTACGGTTGGAAGGACTAGCTGGACGGTAGGAGACAGGAATCCGGAGAGAAAACCTTGAGCCCTGATCCAGCTCCCCATCAAGAGTCAAGTCTCCGCCCAGAATACGAGCCAGCTTCTTTGCAATCGAGAGTCCCAACCCGGTCCCTGAGTAGCGTCGTGTACTCGATCCGTCGACTTGCCGGAATTCCTCAAAAACAAGATTCCTCATGTCCTTGGCGATTCCAATCCCCGTATCGGTCACGGAAATGTCGATCCAGGCCGAGCCGTCCCCCTCCTCTTCCGGAGTCTTTTGAACCTTTCCGACATGAACAGAAACCTTCCCCTCCAGGGTGAACTTCACCGCATTCGAGAGGAGATTCAACAGGATCTGATTGACCTTGGTCCGATCCGTCGACAAAAGGGGCGTATCCGGAGCAATCTCGCTCTCCAGGACGAGAGCCTTTTCCCTCGCCAGAGGCTCAAGGGCGGCCAAACTGTTTTCGATCAGTTTGCTGACCTGGAATTCCTCGACATACACCTCCATCTTCCCCGATTCAATCTTGGAGAGGTCGAGGATCTCGTTGATGAGCTGAAGAAGGTTCACTGCCTGCCTCACCACCAGGCCGAGGTTTCGTCGATCCCGATCGGAGAGGCTTTCTCCCGAAGTTTTGAGAGTGAGCTCGGTAAACCCGATGATGGCGTTGAGCGGTGTCCGCAGCTCATGAGACATATTGGCAAGAAACTGAGACTTGAGCCGATCCATCTCGGTCAGACGGCGATTCGCCTCGGTCTTGTATTCGTTGATGGATTGAATCACCCGGTTGTTCTCCCGGATGACGAACCGGGAGTTCTGAAACTTGCGCAACATCCGGTTGTGAGACGCCATGATCTCGCCGATCTCATCGCGAGGCTGGGAATCCCTCGAGATGTAGGCGTTTCGGAGATCTCCTCCCGCGGCAGTTTCGTTGGCAAGAATGATCCTCTTCACCGGTCGAATTACCGCCAGATAGAGAAACCCGATGAGGCAAACGGAAACGAGCCCCCAGCGAAGGAGCGGCAGCCGAACAGCCGGGTGGGATAGGATCGAAGCGAACTCGCCAAGCGAGTCTTTCCGAAGGCTCAATGCCAAGACCCCGACGTACTTTTCATCCTCGTAGATCGGAGCAGAAATGCGAAAGCCATCCTCTGCATCGTAGGCCGGATTCTTCTGGTTGTGAACGTCTCGAACATACCAGGGAGACTCATCGATCGGGACGGCCCTGGAGGCAACTCCTGTCTGAAGGTCAATCTTTCCGTTCAAGGTCCAGAGTTCGGCAGAAAGCCCGTCTTCACGAGCAAATGCCGCCAGCAACCGGACTCGAAGCGAGGCCCAGCCGTTTGCCGGAGCAAGCAAGACCTCCGAACGATGAGTGACCCGATTCTTCCCCTCTTCATTCAAGATCGTCTCGGTGTCTTTTCTATCCATGAGCTCAAGGGGCGCCTCGACCAAAAGGACGGCAAGCGCCACCCCGACCACAACCTTGACGAGAAGCTTCTTCCCCCGAAGAACCGACATCGACTACTCCCGCCTTGCCTCTCGCTCTTTCCGAGCTTTGAGGCTGAGATCGATCAGATGGTGTAGGCGCCGTGCCGCCGAGTCGTCCGGGGCCTCCGTGCTCCATGTGGCTCGGCGAATGTCGAGAGGCCGATCCATCTCCGTGTTGGTCTCAACGTCCACCCGAAGAGAAACCGTGGTTCCCTCGTCTTCCTCCGAGAGCTTGCCAAGCACCCTCCGCCTTTTTCCCTCGTAGCGAAAGGAGCCAAGGTTGGTTTCCCAGGCAGTTTCAAACGATCCCGCGCTCTTGTCGCTCGTGCTGATATCAAACTCTTTATCCACGACCGTCAACGTGGCAAGCCAGGCCTCATCCAGGCTAGTTTTCTCGAAGTCACGATCAACATAGGGAGCCGGCACCCAGCTCTGACAGCCCGAAAGAAGTAGGACACCCAAAAACCCGAATCCAGCGGCCCATCGTCCCTTCATCATGTTTACCTCCGACCCTTCTCAAAAAGCCCTGGTTGATTCCGCCTACCTCCCGGTTCGCGGAAACAAACCTTTCCTTTCCTCAACTTTCTTAACCCCAATTTAACAAACTAATTAACCTCAACAGCCTCTCTTTTGAGGGAGGGGACAAACCAGTTTTTTTTGTTTGCATTGCCCCAAACACGCCACTAGAATGACGACCCGTTCGTTCGAAGCGCTGCTCAGGTGAAATCCTTCTCTGGCAGCAGGTTTTAAAGGGGGCGATTCGCCAAAACCCAGCAAAAGCCAATGAGAGTCATGAATGGCTCTCAAGTGTGCACCTGAACGTGTCAGGGGCACCTGGCGACCCCAGGCTGAGGTTGAAGCAAACTCGCCATGTCGACTTGGGCCACCAAAAGTCGACCGAATTCGACAGGAGCCGATTGCGGCCTACCTTGCCTGTCAAATTCGGATCTGCCTGAGCCGATGCCCGGCAAAACCTTAGCCAAGAAGCCTTCACGGAGACCAGCCTCGGTCCATGGTTTGCACTTGATCTGGTCCGGGAAACCTTCGATACGGTCACTTGCGGTCCGAGGATCCTCCTCGAATCCAGAACGAAAGCGTGGACCTAGCGCCCCAATGGGAAAGCCACCCGCGTTAATGCAGAAGACGACAGCGAGCCTCCTCGAGCCTCGGGCCAAGCCTTTGTTTTCACCACAAAGCCTTGCTCGCAGGAGCTACGTGGACGCAAAAAGGCTGGTGGATTTCACCTTTGCCTTGGCTCTGCTGATTGTAAGCCTTCCTCCGATCTTCTTCTGCGCCTTCATCATCAAACTCACCTCCAAAGGCCCGGTTTTCTACAAGCAGCAACGGGTCGGGATGAACGGACGACTCTTTGACATCGTCAAGCTTCGAACCATGAGGATGAACGCGGAGGAACAAACTGGACCGGTCTGGGCCAAAAACAACGATCCTCGCATCACCTGGATCGGACGCTTCCTGAGAAAAAGCCACCTGGATGAGCTCCCCCAGCTGATCAACGTTCTGAAGGGTGATATGAGCCTCGTCGGGCCCCGTCCCGAGCGAACGATTTTCGTGAACGAATTCAATCGGTCGATCAGCCAGTACTACAAGCGCCTCTGCGTGAAACCGGGCATCACCGGTCTTGCCCAGGTCCGCTACAAGTACGACGAGACCATCCTGGATGTCCGACGAAAACTGGCTTATGACCTCCTGTACATCAAGAAGATGTGCTGGTACCTCGACTTCTCCATCATTCTTTTGACCCTCGGAAAGCTCCTCGACAGAGGCGCCAAGTAAGTCCTGGAATCCCACCTCGCTTCACCCATCTTCCCCGTCGCCGGATCCACAGTCACTCGCATTTCCTGGGTCTGTGCTAAAACCTAGCGCTTTCTTCCGGGAACCCTCCGTCCTCTCGATCCGATGGTACGAAGGGAAGATTTCAGCTAATAACGGTGAGACATGCGGGCTACACGAACCATCGCAATTTGCTTTTTCGTCTCGGGCTTTGCTGGCCTGATCTACGAGGTCAGCTGGGTCAAGATGCTCCGGCTCCTTTTTGGGAGCACCGTACTCGCGGTGAGCACCATCCTCGCCGTCTACTTTACGGGTCTCGCTCTTGGCTCGTACATCTTTGGAAAGCTGGCCGACCGCCGGCGCTGCAACCCCATCCGACTCTACGCGATCCTTGAGCTCGTGATCGCCGGGGCGTGCCTGATTTCTCCGGTCATTTTTGCCCTTCTTCGAAACGTGTACGCTAGCTTCGTCGCTGACCGGGACTTCTCGTTCGAGACCGGCGCTCTCCTCAAGCTCGGTTTTGCGTTCGTGGCCCTGATCGGCCCGACTACTCTTCTCGGGGGAACCCTCCCTCTCGTGGTGAAGGGGCTGTCGTCAGGAAAGGAGGGGATGGGTCACGGTCTCGCCCGCCTGTACGGGCTCAATACACTGGGAGCTGTTCTAGGGACCCTGGCTGCCGGGTTTCTTTTCCTTCCACTTCTCGGAATTCAACTCACTCTGGTCCTCGCTGCGGCAGCAGATATCGTTGTCGGCCTTCTTGCCCTTCGGATCGCCTCCTCCTTCTCCCAAAGCGAGGGAGAGAAAGCGCCGGACGAGTCCACCCCCAAAGCGAAGAAAGTCTCAGAAAAAGAGGCATCTCCTGAGGTGAAATCGGCTCTCCCCGCGTTTGTCACGGGGGCGGCGGGCTTCACCTCCCTTGGACTCGAAATCCTTCTCAGCCGCGCCATCGTGACTTTGACCGGATCCACGGTGTATGCCTTCTCCCTCATTCTCGCCGTCTTCTTGTTCGGCATCGGCCTTGGAAGTAGCCTCGTCTCCCGGTTCACCGACCGGATCCGTTCGTCACCGGGAGCCCTGGGGATTCTGCTCTCCATCACCGGTTTGCTCACGTTTGCCATCACCCACGGCTATCGATTCCTTCCAGATCTCAGGCAGTGGTGCTTGACTCGATTCGGCTATGATTTCCAGGTCGATCTCCTGCTGGTCGTTTTCTTTGCAGCCCTTCTTCTACTCCCCCTGACCCTCGTGTTCGGGGCCCTGTTTCCCTTGTGCACTCGCCTTGCAACTCGTGATCAAGAAAGCCTTGGTTCTTCCCTCGGGCTACTCTATGCGGTGAACACGTTTTCCGGAATTGGCGGTTCGATTCTCGTCGGGTTCGTTCTTCTCCCCAAACTGGGCGTCCTTTCCTGTTTGGCCGTCCTTGCGTGGATCAACCTGGGGGTGGGAATTCTTTCCTGGCTCCTGGGGTCCCGGTCAAGTGGGCCTCGTAGGATGAGCATTGCCCTTCCCCTGCTAATCCTTGGAATCGCCCTGACACTCCTCTTGCCCCGGTGGGACCAAACACGTCTGAACAACAACATCGTTCTTGGTAACAACACGGACACGGAATCGGTAGAGGAAGTGCTTTATTACGCAGACGGAGTCGATGCCACGGTCAGCGTCATCGCCTCGGAAGGACTGAGAAAACTCTACGTCAACGGAACCATTCAAGCCGCCAACGATAATTCCAATGTTCGGCTTTATGACATCCTGGCTCATCTCCCGCTTCTCCTCGCCCCCAGGACGGAATCCGTTCTGGTCATCGGTCTGGGATCTGGAATCACCCTGGGAACCACCTCCGTCTACAAACCGGACACCCTCCACTGTGTCGAGATCTCCAGGGATGTTGTGGAGGGCGCAAAATATTTCGCCAAGGAGAACCGCTCGATCCTGGAGAACCCTCGACTCACCTTGATCCACGACGACGCAAGGAGCTATCTCTTCACGAAGTCCCGAAGCTACGATGTCATCACCGCGAATGCCTTCCTTCCAAGCAACGCAGGAACCGGCGCACTCTATGCCGTCGAGCATTTCAAAAACTGTCGAGAACACCTCACCGAGGGGGGGATTCTTTGCCAGTGGGTTCCACTCTTTGCTCTTTCCACCGACGATCTGAAGTGTGTTACGGAAAGCTTTCGCACCGCATTTCCCGAATCGACTCTCTGGTTCCTCAGTGGCTACGCCATGCTCATAGGATCCAAAGGACCTCTCTCTCTCGACTACCAACGCCTGAAAGAGCGGTTTCACCGGGTCCAAAGCCAAGATCGTCATCGACTCGATACCACTCGGATTCGCTCTCTGGATCAGCTTCTTGGACTCTGTCTCCTCGGACCGGAGCAGCTGGCAAGCATCGGCAAAGGAGCTGCTCTTAACACCGATGATCGTCCCTTGATCGAATACTCGGCCCCTCGGCACATCGATTTCCGGACCAATCTTCCGATGAACATTGACTTGCTCCTGTCGAAGAAAACGGCCTCCTTTCCCCTGTCCCGATCCTTTGCCCCTCCCCCGGAACCGGGGATCATGAGCAGGATTCAAGCAAGCTACCTTTCCACCGGCTACCGGGCGGCCTACCACGCAGCAATCGCTCGGGGGAGTGAAGTGGAAGCATTGACCGCACTCCAGAACGCAAGGGCCACCAAAACGAGTGACCCCCTTGCCGACGAAATCCTGGCCACCCACCTGTCCGACGGAGCTCAAGTCGCTCTTGCCGCCGGCGACTTACAGACCGGAATTGCGCGCCTGGAAGAAGCTGCCCGCCTCGACCCAACCACCGATCGAAAGACGGAGCTTGGGCTCGCTCTTGGCCTTTCAGGCGCAGTCAATCGAGCGGTGGGAATCCTCGATGACGTGCTGACAAAATCTCCGGATCACGTCAAAGCCAGGCTCAATCTGGGCGCCCTGCTCGCCAATGCGGGCAGGTTTCCCCGAGCCCGCCGTGAGCTGGAAACCGTCTTGAAGCTTTCTCCCGATCATGTGCAAGCTCGGCTCCATCTAGCGGCCATCCTGGCTCAAATGGGAGAAGCACATCGAGCCAAGGAGCTGATCCTGCAAGCTCTGACCCTTGAGCCGAAGAATGCAGAGGCCCTGGAAAAGCTCGAAGCGGTCGAGGAATTGTTGAAGACCGGATAACGATCTTCAATCGTGATCGTTACTCTCCACCGCCGAGAAAAAAGAACAACCCAAGAGCGATTCCCGTCGATGCAATGTCGTTTAGCGTCGTGATGAAGGGACCTGCGGCAAGAGCAGGATCAAACTTCACCTCTCGCCCCCGGAGCCGGAAACGAACTCGCAGGCAAAAGAAAGGAATCAATGTGCCGTTAAAGGTGGCCACGATCACCGCCACCCAGAGGCAGATCGGAACCAGCATCCTCAGGAGAGATCCCTCCCCCCCTAGAAGTAAGAGCAGGAGCCCTACCGCGGCGGATGCAATTCCCGTCATCGCCCCGAGTGTACACTCCCGAGCCAGCATCCGACGGAGATCCGTCTGACGGACATCACCGGTAGCAAACCCTCGAATCATGGTGGTTGAAGTCTGAAGCCCGGCATTTCCAGCGAGTGCGGCAATCATGGGAATGAAGGGAACGATCCCGAGGCTCGAAACCTGATCGCCCTGACCAAACCAGGAGTAAAAGGCACCGATCAAAAGAGCCATCAGGTAGGAACCCAGGATGGTCACCATAAGAAAAGGAAAGCGACTCAGAAGCCTGGAAACCTGGCTTTCGGTGACCGGATTGTGCTCAAGAGTCCCGGCAAGACGGTACATGTCTTCAGATGCCTCTTCCCCGAGAGCTTGCATCACATCATCAAACGTAATTGCTCCTACTAGCTGCCCCCCGTCATCCACCACCGGAAGCATGGGAAGACGATAGTGAACCGCCTTCTGGGCTGCTTCTTCACTGTCTTCACCCACGTGAACGGATACGGGCTCGGTTTCCATGACATCCCCCAACACCTGGTTGAGGCGAGCTCGCAAGAGGTCATCGAGAGCAACCGCGCCGGAAAGCCGTCCCTGATCGTCGACGACGAACACCTCTGAAAGGTCTTCCCAATCATCGCCGGTGGTCTTGACCTGCATCAGTGCCGAACGGACCGTCGCCTCCACGTTGAAGGCGAGAAACTCCGGATTCATGAGGCCACCGGCAGTATCCGGCGGGTAGGCGGCAAGCTCCTTCAGACCTTGGGCCTGACCTGGATCCTCCCTGGCAAGACGCAAAAGAATCGAATCTCGCTCGGCCGGAGTCAGGTCTCCCAAAACGTCCGCCGCGTCGTCGGGAGCAAGGTCGGCCAGAATGGAGACTTTGCTCTCTTCCGACAAACAGGAGAGAACCTGAGACCGCACCTTCTCATCGGCCCGAGCAAGAACCTCGGGCTGATCTTCCTCCGGTATCGACTGGAAGAGAATCCGTCGAACGGGTTCCGGTGCATCCCCCAGAAGATCGGCGAGATCAGCGGCGTGGATCCTGCCGGCAAGGACCGAGAGCTCATCTCTTTCAGGATGAGGAAGCCCCACCTCCCATCCGGAAAGGATGCGAGTGAGCTCCTCAAGTGAAGACAGTGATGTTCCCCGGTCGTCCATCATGATGAGATGGTGGTAGCACGAGGACCTCCGGATCGGAAGGTGGGTCTTTCTTTTTTCCGCGAATCAAACCGGACTCAAGACAGAAAAAGAGTCGAGAAGGCCTGTACTACCTTCCCAGTTCACTTCTGATGTCTTCCTCGAAGTCCTGGAAGGTCCCACCGAACACTTCGTCGAAGGCTCGATCCACGTCCTTGACTCTTCGGAGAGTCTCCAGATAAGTGGCAAGATGACGGATCGAACGCCGCTCCACGAGCTCATGAACAATCACGAGCGAAAGTGCGTAGGCCCGGGTCGCCACGAGCGGATCTTTGATCGACGCAAAGGATGCAGATGGGAGCTTCGACAGGCGCACGAGGCCACCTCGGGAAAGAGCGGTTCGAAGGGTTCGTTTGGCGTCCCGAACCGACTTTCCCTCTTCAAACTGGGCCAAACCTTCCTGCAGCCAGGCTGGAGCATTGGGACAAAGCCTGGAGACCACGGCATGGGTATATTCATGGACGATTACCATGCGAAGTCTTCTGGGATTGTTGGCGATGTTCTTCGTCGGGAGTCGGATCTTCCCATCGTAGAGTCCCCCGACCCATCCCCGCGATCCGGTTACGTGAGAAAACTCCTTGTCCGAATACAGGATCACCGGGATCCGATCCTCGGGACGAAAACCCAGGTCGGAACCGACTTTGTCGTAGGCCTCACCAAGCTCGTGCAAAATCGTGTTGATGAATCGAGGGTCCTCTCGATCCGCATCGAACTTGATCTGAAAACGAGAGGTGTGATCCCCGACAAACTTCCCCTCCACCGCCTGTTCCCGGCGGAACTTCTGCAGACGATCCTTGAGTCTTTTCTCGTCGGGCTGAAGAGTGACTGCCTTCTCAAGGGCCTCGATGGCAAGGAGGAGCTTCCCCTCCTCATACCGGCAGTTGGCAAGCCCTTCCCACGCAGGAGCAATCTTTGGATCAAGCTCCACCGTCCGGGAGAACTCCCGGGCCGCCTGCTCCGTTTCTTTCAGAAAGTGGAGAGAAACCGCGAGGTGATAGCGAGCGTTCGTCCCCTCCGGATCCACCTCGAGACTGGCGCTGAACTGAGACTTTGCAAGTCCGTGCTTTTCCCGATCAAGAAGATCAATTCCATAGACGAGGTGAGCCGTAGCCAGGTTTTTCTTGATGGTGACATCGAGCGGCTTGGCCCTTCGTGCCGAACGAAAAGCGTCGATTGCTTCGGAGTATTTCTTTTCCTTCAACAAACTGACGCCTCGTTCGTTGCTCTCAAACGCCGCGTCGGCTCCATTCGATGAAGACTCCAGAAGCATCGCTGAAACGGAGTGTCCAAGAAAAAGGAAAAGAAGGGGTACCAGGATGCATCCGAGGCTGCGGGGCCATCTCGTTTTCAAGTTCATGGTCGCCGATAATCCTTCGTCAGTTGGAGTGAGTCTCGATGTTCTTTTCGGCTGGTCATCCGGCAAGTCAATACGGTTCATGAACATTGCCGGCTGCTATCGCTTTTTTCGTTTGTTCTTGAGTCGACGGATGCGAATTCGCTCTCGAAGCTCCCGCTTCTTTCTCTCGGCAGAAGCTCCTTTTTCCGTTCTCTTTACCTGCATCGACGGCGAAGTCGTTTCTTCAAAAGGTTTTTCGAGCTCGACCTCGTCAGACGGGGAACCGGAATCCCCGACCGACAGAGTCTTCTTGCCCTTGATCTGCTCCCTGATATCTCCGATGAGCTCCTCCGGATCCTGGTATCGAATATCCCGTTCCTGGGCCATCATCTTGTGGATGAAATAGTGAAGATGAGGTGACAGGGATCGACTCTTCACCATGGGCGACGAAAGAGAATCCAGAAGACGCTTGGCCAGAATCTCCCGGTCATCCGCTCCCTCAAAAGGCAGTTCACCGATGACCATGTGATAGAGGGTCACTCCGAGCGAATAAATATCGCTACGAATATCGACATCAAACGCCCCCTCCGCCTGCTCAGGAGAAATATAATGCACCGTACCGACGGTGGAATCCTCAGAGGCAGAGTCAGTGACATCTGCATGGTGAGCCAGTCCAAGATCACAGAGCTTGACCACGTTTTCTCTCGTCAAAAGGATGTTCCCGGGCTTGACATCCCGATGCACAACTCCTTGCCGCTGAAGATATCGGAGCGCCTCGGCAATCTGCATGATCACGTAGAGGGCTGCATCCTCCTCGAACACTCCCCGATCCCGCAGATGATCCAGGATCGAGACGCTATTGACGAACTCCATGGCAAAGAAAGGAAAGCCCTCACAAACCGCGAGTTCGTAGCCTTTCACAACATTTTGATGGTCGAGACGGATCAGAAGTTTCGCTTCAGCCTCAAAACGTTTGATCGAAAGCTCATCGGTCAGAAGACGGGGAAGAAGGAGCTTCAGGGCGAGAGGATCGCCGTCGTTCTTGCGGGCCCGGTAAACCGTGGACATCCCCCCCTCGCCGATCTTCTCGAGGAGGGCAAAGTCGCCAAACATTTCTCCTTCGGCGAGGAGACCCTCGGTGCGCTTGAAAACCTTGAGCGCCGCCTCGGTGATCATGCCCTTTTTTAGCAGGACACGGTCAAGCGTGAGGTTGGGGTGTTTGACCTTGTGCGTTGCAAGCAGGCTCAAGCAAAGCTTGACCTGATCCTGGCTCAGCCGTTCTCGCAGAACAAGCTTCGCCGCGAGTTGAATGTCGTCCGGCGATGACATTGAACGCAAACCCTTGAAAAAACTATAGATTATATCAAAAGACGACCTCTGTCAAACGAGCCCATTGCACGGGCACCGTGCGGAACTGTCAAGTCTGAGTCCCCGGCAAGCCGATCTTTTAGTTGAGACCTGGGGATAGAACACATCCATTCAAGTGCAAGCCTTCAGGGGCCGCGGTCAAAGGCCCGGAGCGAGATATCATGGAAAACCATGTCGTCGCCAAGTTCAGTAGCCTCGTGGACGAGTTCGTAAGAATTCGAATCTTCGAAAAAAAAGAAGTCGAAGAACTCCTCCGAATGCGCGAGGCGCCGACCCGGCGCGCGTATCAGCAACTCGTGATCACCGCCTGTGTTGTGGACTACAACGAGGTGCGAAAGACCGAGACCTCCGAGGATCAAATCGCGGATTCAGAACGACTGGAGGACCATTTCTTTGCGCTC
The DNA here is from genome assembly GCA_029260825.1 of Planctomycetota bacterium. Lineage (GTDB taxonomy): Bacteria > Planctomycetota > JACOTG01 > JACOTG01 > JAJDCM01 > JAJDCM01. The sequence continues at coordinate 13,362 of JAJDCM010000033.1, forward strand.
TCGGTGGAGGTCAATCCGCGCCTGGCCCTGGATCAGGTGACCATTCCCATGGATACAGAGGAGAAGGGAGCCGATCTCCATCTCCTCTCGGCCGAGCCTGCCGGCGAAGAAACGAGCCCCTTTGAGAATCTGGCAAAGATCGCAAGAAATCTGGAAAGCGAGATCAAGAAAAGGGTCATCGGCCAGGAGGAGGCAATCAGCTCTGTCGCCAAATCCATTCAAAAAGCAGTGATCGGACTTCGGGACCCGGCCCGCCCCATCGGAACGTTCCTTTTCGTGGGACAAACAGGTGTTGGCAAGACCGAGCTGGCGAAGGCCCTCACGACCTGTCTCTTCGAGGACACCAGCAAGCTCGTTCGCATCGATTGCTCGGAATACTCCCTTCCCCATGAATATGCCAAGCTCATCGGAGCGCCTCCAGGCTACATTGGCTTTGGCGAAGGCGGCTATCTCACGGACAAGACCCGGAACAACGAACCTTGTGTGGTCCTGTTCGATGAGGTTGAAAAGGCTCATTCAAAGGTCCACAACCTCCTTCTTCAGATTCTGGACGAGGGCTGGCTGACGGACAGCAAAGGTGATCAGATCTCCTTCAAGGACGCTCTCATCATCCTGACGAGCAACGTTGGTGTGGACAAATTGCAGCGGTACCGCAATCACATGGGCTTTGACACGGCCATCCGAAAACCCCCCTCCTCGGAAGTTACCCGGGAGGCAACTCTTGCTTCTCTCAAGGAGGAGTTTCGGCCCGAGTTCATCAACCGGCTCGACGAGGTCGTTGTCTTCAACTCCCTCACCCGCGCCGACTGCCACAAAATCACCGGAAACCTGCTCGAAGGGATCACGGATCGGGCCAAACATAGTGGGTTGAACCTCGTGTTCACCCGGCGAGCCCGGGATTTTCTCGTAAAAGAGGGTTTCAGCCACGAATATGGAGCCCGGGAACTCAAAAGAACCCTTCGAGAACTCGTCGAGGATCCGCTCACGGACCGGGTCCTGAACGGTAGCACGGGACAGGGATCCAGGGTGTGCGTGGACGTCAAACGCCGGCAGATCGTCTTTCACAATGGTCGGGGCAAATCCACCACCTGACGCCATCGATCCGGCACCTTCAGATTGTTATGCTTGAGTCCCGTTTGAGGCTTTCTTGCATTCAACTACTTGGCCTATCGAGACGTCTTACTCATGCATTTCACCGTCCAGATCCTCGTCCTCTTCCTCGCATTGCTCAGTCCTCCTCCTCAAGACCAAACAGAGAGTAATGGGACTGGCAACAAGATCGTCGCCAAGGTTTTGGGGGAGCCATTGACCGAAAACGATCTCTGGCTGCACCTCGCCCGGCGCCACAAGAACACCCCCCCCGGGCAGGAAGCGCTTTCTCAGGTTGTCGAGAAGTACCTGGTCCAAAACGAAATGAAAAGGCGGGGAACCCGGGTTGAAAAAGCCGAGGTCGAGACGCGCCTGAATGAGCTCTCAAAAGAGGTGGCGGAAAAATCCGGCGGGGAAACCACCCTTGAACAGGAGCTCGCACGAGCCGACATCAAGCTTGCCACGTTCCGAGACGAACTCACGTTCCTGGTCGGGCTGGAAAAAATGGCTCGTACCGATTTCTCCATCCCCGCCAACACGGAAGTAACACCGGTAAAACTTCGTCTCTGGCTTCAAGATCTGAAAGACGCCTCCAAAGTAAAGCTCATCTCCGACGAATCGGAGGCTCCTCCCCAGGCGATCGCCCAGGTGGGAAAAAAATACCTGACCTATTTCGATCTGGGCAAAGAACTGATGAGCTCGCTTCCGCCGACCGACGTAAAGCGGGATCTGAAGGCACTCGCCGGTTGCAAGCTGATCGGCAGGAAACTGGAAGAACTCGATCTCACCGTTGACCGGAAAGACTTTGACGACGAGGTCGCTCGCCGAAGGTTGGCCCTCTCCAAGAAATCCGGGCTCGGTGGTATTTCCTACGAAGACGTCCTGCTTCAAACCCGCGGAATCACTCTTGACGATCTTGCACACGACGAGGAATTCAACTCCCAGATCGGGCTCCGCAAGATCGTCGACAAGGAATTCGATGAGGAAAAGCTGAAGAAGTATTACGAGGACAATCAGGACAGATACGGCCGCTCGATTCACGCCCGGCATCTTTTCATACGAGGACAAAAAGACGTCGACCCCTACCAGACATCCAGCCGGAGCTTTGAAGAAGCGAAAAAAGAAATCACCGGTTTCCACGCAAAGCTCTCGGATCCCAGCATGTCATTCACCCAGCTCATCCAGGATCATTCAGAAGCGCCCAAGACTCCGCCAGCAGGAGAGCTCCGGTTTCATCGAGAGAGTGTCCTTGGGGCACCATTCTTCGATCAACTCTGGGAGCTTGAACAGGGGCCGGTGTCCGACCCCATTCGATCGCCCGCGGGCTATCACCTGGTTCAGGTCATTGAGAAGAAAGAAGCCCCACCTCTCGCCGAAATGAGATCGAAGCTTCTGAACATCCTCATGACAGAGCGTTACAAGGAACTCTGGGAAGAAGCGTCAGTAGAGATACTTCTCGGTCAAAGTTCTGAGTGAAGAAAATGAGCCGATCTTGAACGAGAAGGCCCTGGAAATCGTCCTTGAATATCACGAACGAACCAAGCACGACTATTTCCGCTCCGCACGATCTCCGGGATACATGGACTGGGATACCCAGCCGGATCCCTTTCGTCGCTACCTGGGTGCGGAGCTGGTCTCCCTTCCCTTTCCCCGAGACGAAGAAGCACGTCCTTATGATGAGATGTTTCGACCCAGCAGCGGGTCACCTGCCCCGGTAAATCTCAAGAACATCTCTTCCCTTTTTTACTACTCCCTTGCGATCTCGGCCTGGAAGTCGATTTCCGACGCAAGCTGGTCCCTTCGGGTGAATCCATCGAGCGGGAATCTTCATCCCACCGAGGGCTATCTTGTTGCCAGCTCAATCGAGGGACTGCAGACCTCCGGGTCTGTTTGTCATTACGCCCCCAAGGAACATGGACTGGAAGTCCGGACCACGATCGATGACAAAACCTGGAAGTCCCTGACAAGTGGCTTTGACTCCTCATCATTCTTCGTCGGGCTTTCGTCAATTCACTGGAGAGAATCGTGGAAGTACGGAGAGCGGGCCTATCGTTATTGCCAGCACGACCTGGGTCATGCTCTGGGAGCACTTCGTTTTGCCGCGTCCATGCTGGGCTGGAGGCTTTTCGTCTTGCCGTGGGTTTCTACGGAGGAGATCACCAAGCTCCTTGGGCTTGCAAACTCCGGTGAGGAAGATGAAAGAGAGGAGCCCGGTCTGATCGCCGTGATCACGCCTGGTAACCTGGCCCCATCTCTGCCCACGATGTTCTCAAGAGAAGCACTCGACTCGATCGACCAAGGCGAATGGCACGGCAAGGCAAACCAGCTGAGCTCCGATCATCTCTGCTGGAACGTGATCGATGCGGTCTCAGAAGCCTGTCACATCGCTCCCCCAACCGGGTCTAGACACGGCAAGAGTGATGATCCAAAAGATGTCGCAAGAAGAGGCGAAGATCAAAACTGGACCCACGAAAAGACGACAGATTCACGGTCCTCGGTGCTCATCCGACAGAGAAGAAGCGCGGTGGACATGGATGGCGAAACATTCCTCGAAGCATCTCGCTTCTTCGTGATGCTCGGCCGACTCGTTCCCTCCCTCGGTTCGATCCCCTGGGATTGCGTTACCTGGCCCAACTCCATCGATGCTGGGCTCTTTGTTCATCGAGTCTCCGGGCTCGAGTCGGGGATCTATGCTCTTGTACGAGATGCCGATCGCCACTTGAGACTCAAGACGGCAATGAATCGGGAGTTTCTTTGGACCAAGCCGAAGAATGTTCCCGGCGACCTCCCCCTCTACCTGCTCGCGCAACGCGATGTCCGGGACGTTGCCGCCGGAGTGAGCTGCTCTCAAGCGATCGCTGGCGATGGAGCTTTCAGCCTCGGGATGCTGGCCGATTTCGAGGCGAGCCTGCAAGAATGTGGAGCCCATCACTATCGTCGACTCTTCTGGGAAGCCGGAATCCTGGGTCAGATTCTCTACCTCGAAGCGGAGGCATGCGGGATAAGATCCACGGGTATCGGATGCTACTTCGACGACCCGGTCCATCAGGTCTTTGGGCTTTCAGGGCGCTCGTTCCAGAGCATGTATCACTTCACCGTCGGTGGCCCGGTAGAAGATGATCGCTTGACGACCCTTCCCGCCTACGAATCCAGGAAGTAAGAAAGACTGGCGCTTCACGATTTCGTGTGGGCGCCCCCTCATGCCAGCCGCATGAGGGGGCTGGCTACTCTTCCGAAATCACCTAGACTCCTTGTCAGAAACGACCTGGAACAACTTCGCCCCGACCTTCATGATGAATGCCTGCTAGTCCGCGCTGCGGAATCTGCCACCGAAAAAGCGTGGATCAAAAAAGCCACGGGATCGGTTCAACATGTTCATCAAGAGAAACAATCACCTGAAAGCCTTGCGAGCCCCCTCATGCCCTTCGCTGTCAGTGTCGATCGCACCCCCAGGCGAAGCGAATGGGATCGACATTGATGGCGAAGGGTGTGAGGGGGCGCCCCCAAATCATGCTCAGAGCTGGAGGGAGAGGGAGCAGACCGTCTTATGGCCTTCTTCCCTTTGGGCTTTCTCATGGCTGTTTCTGCCCACACGAAAGTCGGAAGCCCCGAAAGCCCGAAGGGAGATTTCGGTCGACCTTCATGAAACGGGGGACAGACTCTCGTGAACCTTCCGGAGCACCCGATCCCGAAGATCCACGGCCGTCTCTTCGAGCTGCATCGCCTCTTTCCTCACCTGCACCTTTCGCTCCCCGTCCCCGAGGCTCGGAAGGTTCACCAGGACGTTGAGAAGCGCTCCCTGGCATGCGGCTGCGGCCAGGATCGCCATCACTCCAACGTCGGTGATGAGGTTCTTGTTTCCGATTTCGAGCAAGCGAAGAGCCCAGGGGAGAAAGGAAGCTGACCTTCTGGCGACATCGAGCGGAACTTCCATTGCTCCCAGGGCCGCCTCTTGAATCGCAGCTCGCCTCCGGGTCTTTTCTTCTTCCGAACTTCTCGGCAAAGAGAATGCGTGGTGAAATGCCCCATACGCCTCCTCATCCTCTCTGGCAAGAAGCAGTAATCGCTTTGTCTGCGCTTTTGCCGCGGAGAGAATCTCGCCGACCTCGACCTGGTTGTCTTCGTAGCCCTTGCGATTCAAAGTAAACTGACAAGACATCGCCCCGAGCGCCGCCGAAAGCGACCCAACAACCGCACTCACACTGCCGCCGCCTGGAGTTGGTTGATCGGACGCGACATCATCCACGTAGGTCTGAAGAGTTCTCTTGTCGGTCATTTCGAGGCACCCTCGGTCTTTGGAGTCGACGTAGGATCCTTGCCCTCTTCCTCCTCGTCCTGTTTTTGAAGATAGCCGATGAGCTCCATCCTCTTTCGAAGAACTTCAAGCTCGCTCTTTGTATACGGAGTGGGCACGACACGCCTCGAGACACCGCTCGCCTTCCACTCAACGAGCGCTTTCAACAATCGATCCTCGACTTCCTGATCCTTCGAAGAGTCGACCTCGTCGTCCCATCCTTGTTCACCGACCCTCAGGAGAATGTTCCTGTCGAGCGCTCGAATGAGCTTCCACCGGGAAGTGACCGCCGTCAGAATCTCCCTCGGAAGGAGAATCGCTCCCGAGTCATCGATGATCACCCCATGTTGGGTTTCTCCGAAGACGATCGCACCCGGGTCATTTTCAGAGCCAGATAGGTCTTGAACCTTTCCATCCATGCCGGAACTCGGGATGCCTACCAGCTGCAAGATGGTTGGAAGAACATCTGCATGGCATACGGGCTTTTGAACCCGGACTCCCGGCTCGATGGCCCAGGGCGCTCGTAGGATCCACGGGACATGAAGTTCTTCCTGATGGACCGATGCACCGTGCTTGATTCCACCGTGTTCGAAGAACTGCTCCCCATGATCCGACACGAGACAGACCAACGTGTTCTCCTCCAGCTCCATTTCCTCAAGCCAGCGGAGAAGCTTTCCGATCTCTCGATCGCAATACTTGATCTCCCCATCGTACCGCGCAAAAAGATGCTTGATATCCGCAGCTGAAAGCCCCGGATCCTTGCCCTCCCGGACGAGCTCTTCCACCTTGTGGATATTACCCGTTATTGTCCCCTGGTAACCGGGATCGAATTCCTTGTAGAAGGCTTCCGGATCTTCATAGGGATCGTGGGGATCGAAGTAGTGGACGTAGAGGAAGAATGGATCTTCCGGTCGATCCCCGATCCAGTCCATGGCCTCTTTCGTCAGCCGTTCTGCCGGATGATCATGGAGAAGGTGAAAGTCATCGAATCCCTGGGAAAAACCGGATTCTTTCCCGATCAAGAAATTGGCGGAGATCGCTCCGGTGCGATAGCCGTGTTCTTTCAGGATCTCTGCCCCCGTCTCGGCATTCGACGAAAGCGGACCGTCATTGATAAAAGTGAAGCCGTGGGTG
>JAJDCM010000321.1 GCA_029260825.1 Planctomycetota bacterium
GGATGATTCATGAGTTTGAGCGAGAATTGTTCCAGGTCGTTTCTGGCAAGGAGTCTAGGTGATTTCGACCGCAGGCGTGTTTAGAGACACGTCGAGGATCGAAATTGCCGTAACGACGCAGCCAGTGGCGACCTGGGGCGATTCTCGCCAAACTCATGAATCATCCGGGCTAGCTCAGAATCGGCTCCGCTTCCCCCTGAACCTTGGCCACAAAGAGCTTCATCAACCTGGTTGTCATGGGACCGGTTTCCTGCTTGCCGATCGGGCGGCCGTCGACCTTCACCACCGAGGCCAGCTCTCCCATCGTTCCGGTGCAGAACATTTCCTCTGCCCTGTAGACCTCGGTGAGAGAGTAGTTTTTGACCTCCCAGGGAATCCCCTCTTCCTTGCAGATCTCAAGAACGGTACTTCGGGTGATCCCTTCCGGACAAGCATGGGTGTGTGAGGTGGTCACCACCCCATCAAGCACCACAAAAACATGAGTGGCGTTGGTCTCGGCAACAAAGCCGCGGGTATCCAGCATGAGAGCATCGTCGACTCCCGCAACATTGGCCTCGATCTTGGCGAGAATGGATTGCAGAAGATTTGCGCTATGAATCTTGGGATCGAGACAATCCGGGGGAAAACGACGAACCGAACTCGTGACCAGACTCAACCCGGTCTTTTCGTAAACGGGTTTCTTGTGTTCTGCAAGAACAATGAGGGTGGGACCGGCCTGATTCAATCGAGGGTCCATCCCCGAAGTGATCTTCACTCCCCGGGTCAGGGTGAGACGAATGTGGACATTATCCGTCATCTCGTTTGCCACAAGAGTTCGCTTGATCTCCCTGGTGATTTCCTCCTGCGACGGAATCGAGGCGAAGGCAAGAGCAAGCGCCGAGCTTCTTAGCCGATCCAGGTGGGCCCGAAGACGGAAGATCTTTCCCTTGTACAACCGCAGCCCTTCCCAGACTGCATCTCCTCCCTGAACGGACGAGTCAAAAGGACTGATCCCCGCCTCATCCCGATGAAGGATCTTTCCATTGATGTTGATCTTGAGGTTCTTGTTCTTTTCGTCAAAGGTCTGTTGCATCTTCTCATCCCATGAAATCCACGCGTTGCGCTAAAAGCGGGATTCACAAAAAAACGCCGGAGGAAATCGGCCTGCTAGCCCGGGCAAATCCGGTAACGATGAAGCTCAAGATACGGTTCGAGGCATTCCTGATGGATCTCGCGGAGCTCTTCTGGAACCGCCTTGGGAGGCTTCCTCGGTGGCTGGAAACCGGTTGTCTTCTCGACTTCTGCGTACCAGTGCTTGGCCCAGATTCCGTCCGTTTGCCGGGGACCGTCCGGCCAGGACAGCATCTCTTTCTTGAAGTCGATCCCAAGAGCATTACAAAGCTGAGTCAACATCTGCTCGGGTTGTTCCAGCATGTCGCGGGCGTCAATGACTGGAGGACGCTCCCCCGTCCTCTCGGTAACCAGACGAAAAAGCTCCGCCTGCTGAACGAGCCCCGTATCCGCAACTGTCACCGTCGAGAACTTCTTGGTGTACGAAATCAAGACCTCCAGCGGATCCCGGATCAAGAACGCGTGGGAAAGAGAAAAGATCCACTGGCGATCGATATGCGGGAGCAGATGATGAGCCATGTGCTTCTGATAAAAGACCGTCTTTCCTGCGGGCAAATCCGCGAGAAGAGAATCAGCGACTTTTCTTGGATCCGACTCATGGTGGGCAATCACCTCGTCCCGTCCCGGATGCTCATACCCGGTGTGACTCAGGTAATGGGCATAGAGTGGCTCATCCACCACGATGGCATCCGGGCGGTTTTCAAACGAACGCATCATGGCTGTCGAGATGTTTCTTGGACCGGACCACATGGCAATTCGGTGAACTTGATCATCGGTTTCAGGCACAAGCAGATCTCCGTACGACAGAATTTTCTGGACCTGATACTCCGGCCCTGCTCAAGACAACAGCAACTCACGAAGCGCGTCTAGGGACGAGGAAAGACTCACCCGATGCTCGGGCAACCCTTCAAGGCGAGCCAGCTGAGGTGGAACGGGCGGCTCTTCCCCGAGCGCTCTCTTCATCGCTTCAGGGAACTTTCCCGGATGAGCGGTCGCGAGCACGAGCCCCACTTCCCCCGACCTTTGAGTCCGCTTGAGGGCCGCATATCCCACCGCCGTATGGGGGTCAAGAATGTAGCCGAGTCGATCAAAGACGTCCCGAATCGTGGCAAGGACTTCTTCATCGGTGACCGAGGCCCCGGAAACGATCTCTCTTATCTTCTCCCGATTTCCATCAAAGAGGGATTCCACCCGGGTCCAGTTATTGGGAGCACTCACATCCATCGCGTTGGAGTGGGTGGCAATCGTGGGCCGGGGATCATACTTACCATTCAGAAGATACCGGGGTACCGTATCGTTCACGTTGGTTGCCGCAACGAAGCGATTCACCGGAAGCCCCATCCTGTGCGCAAGAAGACCCGAGGTGAGGTTGCCGAAATTTCCGCTCGGAACGCAAATCACCGCGTTCAGGGAGTCGAGGTCTTCCCCCGCCGAAAGCAAACCGGCCACCCCCTCAAAATAGTACAAGGATTGAGGGAGCAGGCGCCCCAGGTTCATGCTGTTGGCCGTCGTCAACCCGACCTTGCGACGAAGGTCAAGATCAGAAAACGCCTCTCGAACCAGATTCTGGCAATCGTCAAAAGTTCCTCTGACCGAGCACGCGGTGACGTTCCCCGCCAGAGTCGTGAGCTGAAGCTCCTGACGTCGGCTGATTCTTCCCTCGGGAAAAAGAACCACCACGTTCATTCCCGCCACCCCATGAAAAGCATTCGCCACGGCTGCACCGGTGTCGCCGGAAGTCGCGGTCAGGATGGTGACCTTCTCCCCGCAAAAACCCTGCCCCCTTGCAACTTCCATCGACCGGGCAAGGAACCGGGCTCCCATGTCCTTGAAAGCAAGAGTCGGGCCGTGGAAAAGCTCCAGAACAAACACTCCCTCTTCGATCTGAACGACGGGAAGAGGGAAATTGAAGGCGTCCCTGGCAATTCCACCCGTCGCCTGGGTGCCGAATTCATCTTCAAAGATCAGGCAGGTCAGTCGGTGAAGCCGCTCCTGGGAAGGCAGGCTGAGAATCGCATCCAAGGCCTCGGTCGAAAGCTGAGGCCACGGAGAAGGCAAGAGAAGGTCCCCCGTCGGCCCTAGCCCCTGAAAGAGAGCATCCCGAAAGCACAGCACCGCCCCCGAATCACCGATTTCTCGGCAGTTCATAGCCCTTGTCCCCCATCACCATCCAACTCGAGGGTTCGTGCACCCTCTTCATCCACGGCTGCCAGCCGAAAGCCGGCGGCGAGTCCCGCCCTGCCGAACGACTCCACCATCGCTTCTCCGATCTTATTGGCCTCCTTTTCCCCGACGGCAATCGCAAATACCGTGGGTCCACTGCCAGAGAAGCTGCACCCAAGTGCCCCTGAATGCAACGCTTCTTTTTGAGCATCGTCGAAACCGGGAAGAAGATGCCGACGAGCCGGCTCGATGAGTTCATCACGAAGACTCAGGGAAATGAGATCTCTGTCCCGGGTCACCAGGGCCCCGAGAAAGCTGGCCAGGCGACGCAAGGCAAGGGTCGCATCCGACAGGCTCACCTGAGCAGGAAGAGCCTCTCGCGCATCTCGGGTCACGATCGAAAATTCAGGCGTCACGAGAACAAAAAGGAGTTCAGTGGGCCAGGGATACTTCACCACCCTCCCCTCCGGGCCCATGATGCAAAGGCCGCCAAGTAACGACGGCCCCACGTTGTCCAGATGCTCCGTCCCGGTGACGATCCCCTCTCCAAATCCGGCAAGGGCAAGGAGCGCCCTCTCATCAAGGATCTCTCCAAAATGGTGCTGCAAGGCAACCACGGTGGCAACCGAGCTCGACGCCGAACTACCGAGACCGGAGCCAATCGGAAGCCGTTTTTCCAGATGGAGGTGCAAGGGAGGAGGGACAACGCCCTTTTCTCTCACCTCCTTCAGAAATCGCTGTGCGACCGGGTAGATAAGGTTACTCTCAGGATCTTCCGGGAGATCATCCCGATAGGGCCCCGAGATGGACACGGTCAGAGCTCCCGCCTTGCGCCCCGGCTCTCCCTCCCGGTGGGCTGTCGTCTCCACCGTCACCACATCTCCCCAGAGTTCGTTCGTCAAGGGGCGAAGAGCAACGCCGAGAACATCAAAGCCGACCGCGAGGTTGGCCGACGTGACGGGCGCGAAGGCACGTGTTCTTGGTGATTGAGTCATGGGAGAATTGTAGAAAAGAACCGATGGAATGTTTGGGGGGTCGCGGTTAAAACAGGGACCGCAAGCCCTCAAAGGGACGGGCGGTCCCTGGGATGGACTCTCCACAAAGGAGCGTAAGGTGAAGCCATATCTAGATCTTCTGCGCCAAATCCGAGATGAGGGCGTGAAAAAAGAAGACCGAACGGGAACCGGAACTCTCAGCATCTTTGGTCATCAAATGCGGTTTGATCTGGCAAAAGGGCTTCCCGCGGTCACCACCAAGAAGCTTCATTTCCGCTCGATCATCCATGAGCTTTTGTGGTTTCTTTCCGGTGACACCAACATCCAGTACTTGAAAGACAACAAGGTTTCAATCTGGGACGAGTGGGCGGACGAAAGCGGGAATCTTGGCCCGGTTTACGGATCCCAGTGGCGATCCTGGCCCACGTCCGACGGCGGCACCATCGATCAGATTCAAACCGTGCTCGACCAGATCAAGAACACCCCCGATTCCCGGCGCATGATCGTCAGCGCCTGGAACGTGGGCGAACTTCCGAACATGGCTTTGCCTCCCTGCCATCTCCTCTTTCAGTTCTACGTCGCAGAAGGCCGACTCTCCTGCCAGATGTACCAGCGTAGCGCCGACACCTTCCTCGGAGTTCCGTTCAATATCGCTTCGTATTCGCTTCTGACCCTCATGATGGCCCAGGCCACCGGCTACAAGCCAGGCGAGTTTGTCCATACATTTGGCGACGCTCACCTGTACCTCAATCACCTGGAACAGGTCAAAACCCAGGTTTCACGGGAGCCCTACCCCCTACCCCGGGTCGAGCTGAATCCCGAGATCACCAATCTCTTTGACTTTCGATACGATGACATCAAGATCCTCGGCTATGAATGTCACCCGAGAATTCCCGCCCCCGTGGCTGTATAGGAAAAAATGAAGCTTGTCCTGATTGCGGCTCTCGACCTGGACGGCGTCATCGGAAAAGACGGTGATCTCCCCTGGTATCTTCCCGCCGATCTTCGCCATTTCAAGGAAACCACACTCGGCAAATGTGTGATCATGGGCCGAAAGACCTTCGACTCCATCAAGAGAAAACCACTTCCCAGGCGGCGCAACATCGTCATGACCCGGGAGAGCAACTTCCCCGCCACGGGGTGTGAGGTGGCACACAGCGTCGAGGAAGCCCTTGCCCTCGTCCAGGACCTACCGGATGAGGAACAAGTCATGATTATCGGCGGCGCTCGGATCTATGAGGAGTTTCTTCCTCATGCAACGACTCTGATCCTCACCCGGGTCCAAACCCGAACCCACGGCGACACGTTCTTTCCCCCCTACAACTCGAATGAGTTTGCAGAACTAAGTCGGGTCGATTTTTCCCCAGACGAAAAAAACCAACACGCAATGACCTTTCTTACCCTGGAGCGAGTCATGCCGGCACGTGCGGAGGAAACCTCATGAATTTCATCAAGACCCCCATCCCGGGAATGCTCGAGATCGAGCCCAGGGTGTTTTCCGATCCACGCGGATTCTTCATGGAGACATACAACGAGGCCCTCTTCCACGAGAACGGCATCAAAGAGGAGTTCAGGCAAGATAACCTGAGCCTCTCCAGGAAGGGAACCCTCCGGGGCTTGCACTACCAGCTCGACCCCCACGCACAAGGAAAGCTCGTCCGTGTGTTTCACGGCGAGGTCTTTGACGTGGGTGTGGACCTTCGAAAGAACTCGCCCACCTTCGGCAAATGGCACGGAGCAACTCTCACCGCCGAAAACAAGAAAGCCCTCTTCATCCCGCCCGGGTTTGCCCACGGGTTCATCGCCCTCACCGACGATGTCCAGTTTTCCTACAAATGCACGAATCTCTATGCACCGGGAACCGACAGGGACCTTCGCTGGAACGACCCGACCATCGGGATCGAGTGGCCCATGCAACCCGATCCAAAGCTGCTATCAGACAAAGACGCAAACGCCCCCTTGCTCGCGGATGCCGAGTACAACTTCGAGTACTAGCCCGCTTACTTTCGAACCAGCTTGCGGTATTTGCCGCGCCGGTTTTCGTAGGCGTCCCCTTGCTCTTTTCGCCGGGTCTGCTCGTACCGTTCGAAGTTTCCATCGAACCAGCGGACTTTTCCCTCCCCCTCGAAAAGAAGAAGGTGGGTGCAGATGCGATCCAGGAAAAATCGATCGTGACTGATGATGAGAGCGCAGCCGGTAAAGCTGTTGATCGCATCTTCAAGCATTCGCAGAACGCTCACATCGAGATCATTCGTCGGTTCATCCAGCAGGAGGAAGTTTCCACCCCGGCGCACCAACTTCGCCAGATGGACCCGATTCCTCTCGCCTCCGGAGAGATCCCCGACTTTCTTTTGCTGATCCGTTCCCTTGAAGTTGAAGCGGGAGCAATATTGCCGGGAAGGAATCGTTCGCTCCCCGAGCCGAATGTCTTCGTTCCCGTCGCTGATTTCTTCCCAGACCGTCTTGCCCGGTTCAAGCTCGTCCCGATGCTGGTCGACGTAAACGGGATTCACGGTGGAACCAAGAGTGATGACACCCTCATCCGGTGTTTCTTGCCCCACGATCATGCGGAAAAGAGACGTCTTTCCCGCGCCGTTTGGACCGACCACACCAACGATCGCTCCTCGAGGCATGCTGAAGCTCGTGTCCTTCATGAGAAGATTGTCACCGAAGCTTTTCGTGACGCCCTGGACCTCCAGAACCTGATCGCCTAGCCGCTCGCCCGGCGGGATTTCAATCAGGGTTGTGTCTTCAGACGTACCTTTCTCCCGAACGACCAGATCCTCATACTCGGCGATACGCGCATGACTCATGCTGTGGCGATCCGCCGAGCTCATCTTGATCCATTTCAGCTCCCGCTCCAGGAGTTTTCGACGGCCGGAGTGCCTCTTCTCCGACTTGGCCATGATGGTGAGACGCTGCTCCAGCCACGAGGTGTAGTTTCCTTCGAACGGAATTCCCTTGCCACTGTCGAGCTCGAGGATCCACTTGGTGACGTTGTCGAGGAAATACCGATCGTGGGTGACGATGATCACCGTACCGGGGTAGTCCACCAGCTGGGATTCGAGCCAGGCGACGGTTTGAGCATCGAGGTGGTTCGTCGGTTCGTCAAGAAGCAGGAGGTCCGGCTTTTCCAGGAGGGCCTGGCAAAGAGCGACTCGCCGCCTCTCTCCGCCGGAGAGTTTGGTCACATCCATGTCGTCCGGCGGAAGCACCAAGGCGTCTGCGGCGATGGCATAGTGCCGGTCGAGCTCCCAGCCATCCGCCGCGTCGATCTTCTCCTGAAGATCCGACATCCGGTTCATGGTCCTGTCCATTTCCTCATCGGTGAGGTCAGTCCCGAGCTTCTCGGAGACTTCCTCATATTCCTTCACCATGGCCACGATCGGGGCGAAGGCAACTTCCACGTTTTCCTTGACCGTCTTCTCCGGATCCAGATGGGGCTCCTGGGGCACAAGTCGAACCCGAACGCCCTTTTCCGGGTCAGCTTGCCCCTCATATTCCTTGTCAATCCCCGCCATGATGCGGAGCAGTGTGGACTTTCCAGCTCCGTTATCTCCCACGATGCCAATCTTGGCCCCGGGGAAGAAGCACAGGTTGATGTCCTTCAAGATGGTGTTGGTTCCGTAGGACTTCGTCAAACCCAACATCGTGAAGATGTACTGTCGCGCCATGGTTTTACCTCTCAGGGTCGGGACAGGACGGCTCGGCGGCACGTCCCGATTCGCTTTCGTATCGATCTCGATTCTTTGATCTTTGGCACACAGTCTCATTTTTCCGAGGTCTGTTGGGAAGGGGTTCTGCAAAACGCACCGAAACTGCTTGCAAATCAATCCCGAGGAGGATAGAAACTGCGGGCCGTTCAAAGGTTTCAGGCCCATCATGCGGAGACTCGGGAGAGGGAACGATGACTCACGAGTTCGTACAAAACAAAACATGTCTGGACAGGTTCAAAAGACCTTCCATTTTTCTTGCCCTTACATTCTTGTTTCTTGCCGTCTTTGCCCCTGCGGCTCTTGCCAGCGGCGGCGGTGACGGAGAAGAGCTCGGGGCGAGTCTCTCCCTCTTGTGGGTCATTCCGTTCGCAGGAATCCTCCTGTGCATCGCGGTCATGCCACTCGTAGCTCCAAAAGCGTGGCACCACCATTTTCCGAAGATTTCGGCAGGCTGGGCCCTCCTGTTCGCCGTCCCCTTTATCATTGCTCACCAGGGGGTAGCGCTGGAAGAAATCCTTCACATCTACCTCATTGACTACATCCCTTTCATCATTCTCCTCTGGGCGCTCTACACCGTCTCCGGCGGGATCTACGTGGGTGGATCCTTGAAAGGGAGCCCGGTCGTCAACACGGTGATGTTGCTCATCGGAACACTTCTGGCCTCCTGGATCGGAACAACCGGAGCGGCCATGGTCCTGATCCGGCCACTCCTTCGCGCCAACGCCTGGCGGGAGCGAAATGTTCATGTGGTCGTCTTCTTCATCTTCCTGGTTGCCAACATCGGGGGCTCACTGACCCCTCTTGGAGATCCCCCTCTCTTTCTCGGATTCCTGCATGGGGTCCCGTTCTTCTGGGTCACCACAGGAATCCTGGTTCACTGGGGTTTTGTCAGCATCATTCTGCTCGTCGTCTTCTTCGTGGTCGATTCGATCATCATGAAGAAAGAAAAGAACACTCCGCCGGTCATCGACGGTGAAGCTTCCGGAGTCTCCCTCCACGGCCTCACCAACCTGATCTTCCTGGGAGGGGTCATCGGAGGCGTTCTCTTCTCCGGCTCGGTAGACCTGGGCGAAATCCACCTGACCGGACATGTCCACGTCGCCTATCAGAACCTCATTCGGGACGGATTCCTGATCATCATGGGGCTTTGCTCCCTCAAGCTCACCACGCGAAAATGGCGGGAAAAGAACGAATTCACCTGGTTCCCCATCAAGGAAGTGGCCTACCTTTTTGCGGGCATTTTCATGACCATCATTCCCGCTTTGAAGATCCTTCAGGCCGGTAGCGATGGTGCGCTGGCGGGCCTGGTCGAGGTGGTGAAGGAACCGGTCCACTACTTCTGGGTTACCGGCATCCTCTCCAGCTTCCTTGACAATGCCCCAACCTACCTCACCTTCTTCAATACCGCTCTTGGCACGCTTGGTCAGCCGGAATCCGCCGTCCCCGCGATGCTGGGCGGAGGCGACGGAGCCAACCCGACCTTTGTCAGTTATCTGACCGCGATCTCGGCAGGAGCCGTGTTCATGGGGGCAAACACCTATATCGGGAACGCTCCCAACTTCATGGTGAAGTCCATCGCCGAGGAGTCGGGAGTCGCGATGCCGAGCTTCTTTGGCTACATGGTGAAATACTCGGTGCCGATCCTCGTCCCGGTTTTCATCATCACCACTCTGGTCTTCTTTCTCTAGTCCGGAAGATTGACTGCAAGGGTTCCCGGATGAGGAAGGTGGGCCTCAATGAGAGCCCCCCTTTCCCCAAAAAGAACTACGGGAAGCCAGAAAACGAGCCTCAACATGCGAGCGAGTTGGCGACATCCCGAGGAATAGCATGAGTTTGGGCAAAAAAAACCAGTGCTCGAATGTTTCCTTTTGCCCTGAAACTACCATCCTGCTAAAATGGTCTCCGACAGTCGTCGACAACGGAAACTCGAGAAGGGCAAAGACGATAGAGAGATAGCCTCAGCCAGGCGCAAGCCTTCCGAGCCCTGTTTCTCGTGGTTTTCCAAGCGGGCGAAGTGGAAAAATTTCCAACTTGCCCTTGACAAGAGAAGAAGCTAAGGCACTGATGCCGGGGGATAAGAATGGAAGAGAACACCACACAGTTTTCATGCGAGTTTGACACGGCCATCCTGGGGCTCAAGTATGAGCTCATCGCCATGATGACGGAATCCGGCCTGGGTTGGTTCAGCGACTATACCGATGTTGACTGTTGCCTCACGGAATCGACCCTCTCCTTGCGAGTCCTTACCGACCATCGCAACGTCATCCCGACCATCAAAAAGTTCTGCCGCCGTCACCGATTTCAGATTGGATGCTTCGATCGCGAAACCGGAAGACTCACCCTCCTTCGCATCAAGGAAGGCCGCCCCAAAGCGAGTGGAACTTCCGGTCTCTGATCGACCCACCCTTATCTCCAGAGTCAGAACTTTCGCCTCTTTTTTCTCAGCCATCTGTCCCTCCTCGCCTCCACCGGTCCAGCCCCTAATATCCTTCCTCCCTGAACTTTGCGACCGGGTTGAATTCCAAAAAACGGATCTTTCATCATCCACTTGAATTCGTGTCGCGGGCTGATAGACTACTGCCCTTCTGCCGGGGGGAGGGATCAAACTCCCTGGTCTGAAAAGGCTGAAAAGCTCACATGGTGGGCGTAGCTCAGTTGGTTAGAGCGCTAGGTTGTGGCCCTGGAGGTCGGGGGTTCAAATCCCCTCGCTCACCCCATTTCGGCCATTTTCAAGTCGTCCTCGGCACCTTTGGTTTAATTAGCGCCCGTAGCTCAACTGGATAGAGTAGTGGACTTCGAATCCATTGGTTGCAGGTTCGAATCCTGCCGGGCGTACCATTTGTCTTGTAGGCACAAGCTTCCGGCCTGTGCGTACAAAAGCCCCCTTAGCTCAGTTGGCAGAGCAGCTGATTCTTAATCAGCGGGTCGTAGGTTCAAATCCTTCAGGGGGCACCATCTTCACCTCACGGAACCTCTCTCCAGGAAGGGTTCTCTCCAGGAAGGTTCTCTCGCTTTCAGCGATCATCTTTCTCATAGGAACACACCTCATCAAAGACAACTTCGCTGGTCTTCCCTGCCTCCTCGCCAAATCCATCGTACTTGGCTTGATCTTCTTCGGAGTCCCAGGGGATCTCCTCGTAGGGCGAAACGTAGTCGACCGCCGCGATCTCCCAGTTCCTGGTAACCGTGCTCGCTGCGAGCTTCTCAAGCGCTTCACGGGCATCTTGAGCCTGCACAAAAGCACACACAAAACCCCCTTCTAGATCACCAAACTCGGCGGCTCCTTCTTTGTACAGAACCTCGATACTCGACCAGTAAATTCGCATCTCTCATTCCCTCTTTTGACCGGGTATGACCCCGGTTGATCCATGAATCGGTTTCGACCCCGAGTCGACTCCGGTGTCTGTTCGCTTCAGCCTACAACCATTCAAGAGACTTCAGGTACCGGAGGATTTCTCTTGCCGCGAGCCGATGCCCGGAAACGTTCCAGTGCCCCTCTCGATGATAGAAAGCGCCGCCGTCTCGGGTGGCGGATTGAATCGCTGGAAGTAAGTCGAGGGCAACGATGCCTCGTTCATCACATTCACTCCCCAGAGTCTGATGGAGGAGCCCTCGATCGTAGCGGCCCGGATCGACAAGAGTGTTCCTTGCGAAATACTCATTGAACATCACGTCCTCAGCTTGAAAACGCATCGGCGCCAGAACAAGAAGGAATCTTGCCCCTCGCTTCCGGCAGTACTCTCTTGCCGCTTCGATCGCTCCAAGGTTGTAACCCAACCCACGGATGACATCTTCATGAAGTGGACTCTCCAGAACCGTGAGCTCGATCGGGCTCACCGCGACGCCCGCGGCTTCAACAGAACCTGCCGCAAAAAGGCTCTCCACCCGAGGACGAGCGAATCGATAGAGGCCTGATTTCTTTGTCCAGTATTCTTCCTTGCGAACGGACCCAAGAGTCCCAAAGAGGGACTCCCGCTTTTTCTTGACCCTCTCCCGTTCGGACTTGGAGACTCGCCCCGCATAAGGCAAATAGTCCTCGAGCCAGGCAGATTCAAGACCTGGAAGAGAAGCGTGATTCGTATCGGGACCCTCTCCAGCAGAAATGTCCAACCCTCTCCTTCGCTGATCGATCCTCGACAGACGATCGGCAAAGTAGAGCTCTCCTTGAATGTCGTTCCCCGTGTAAAACACCATGATCACAAGCTCGGGCTCAATCCGATCGAAGTGACTTCGTAGCAGCAAGAACTCGGAGCTCGGCGAATAGCCCGGAACTCCCATGGAATAGGCTCGGAGCGTCGAGCCGGAGGCCACATGCTCCCAATTTTTTTCCATGATGCGCGAGAAGGTCTGGTTTTCATGCACTCCCAGGCCGAAGGCGAAAGAGTCACCCAGAACAAGAAAACGCCGTGCTTCCCCGGGCGGGCCCCACTCCCTGTCTCTGAACCCATGGGAGTTCGTGGAGACCGGGATCCCGGGGAAATCCGGATGTACCGTTTTCCCCTTGAAGCCCGGGGTAAGAAGATTGGGAAGAAGAACCTCTTCCCGATAGAGGGAACCATGACCGGGGTTCGGGGAGATCTCATAGGGAGTCTTCGGAACAACTCCGTCGAGAATCCCTTCGACGACAAGGAGGCTCATCAAGAGGGAACCGGTCAACATTCCAATTCGTGAGCAGAGCTTGGTAGCCCCTGGCAAGGAGAGAGCAAGGAAAACACAGCGGCCCAGGAAGAAGAGATAAAGGATCCAGAGCACGCCCAGAAAAAGGACGACAAAGGATATCGGCACACCGAAAAGCCCGATGGCTTCCACGCCCAGAAGAAGGGACGCCCCACCACAAAAAAGAGCCGTTGACGAGATCGTGATCCGATCCACACCGTCCGGTACAGCCCGTCCCTCACCGCCCTTTTGTCGCCGGCAATTCAGAAAGTGAGCGAGACAGAGAATGGATCCGGTGGCCGCCACGCCGACGAGCAACCCCATCGAAGAGGCACTCCCGGGAATGAGCGCCATCGAACTCAACGAAAGCGCAGCTAGAGAGCGCAACAAGAAGCGTTGCCCAGAGGTCATCCATGGCAAACAAAAACGAAGAGACGAAAAGGACATCAGAGGCCTCGAGCAACCGGAACAATATCAGGGTTCGAGTAAAACACTAATCCCGGAATATCGGAAACGATAAATGCTTCAAACATGCTCTCCGGCAGGAATTAGGTCATCTCGCTTTCCGGCAAGCCCTCCCGGGCCCTCCGACTTTCTACGGCCCCTCTTCAGCCTCAAGGAGGGCTTTCCCCGGCTCCCTGGAACGACCCAGTAGCGCTACACCGATCCCGATCAGCACGACGCATCCTCCCATCCATTCGAGGGTGAGAATCTCAAATGTAAATGCGGCCGGAAGAACCAGGGCCAACAACCATTTTGAAGCGGTGGTGAGCGGCGGGTTCAAGAACACGGTAAGCCCCACCGTCGATGCCGGTAGATGCTTCAACAGATACACCCAGAGAGAAAAGCCGAGCACCGTACACGCTAGCGAGAGATACAGAACCGAAAACCATCCCACCGGGTCCAGCTTCATCAGTTCCGGCCCCCCGGAAAAAGGAAATACTGCCAGGAGTGGAAGTGTTCCCACGACAATCGAAAGGTAAGTCCACAAGACCGGGTCGCAGCTCCCAGAAACCGGCTTGCTCAGGATCGAAAAAAGAGACCAGGAAAGAGGAGCTGCCGCGGTAATCAGGAGTAGTAAGGAATACGAAACCGACTCCCCCGAGTCTTTTGCCTGACTGATCAAAAACACACCGGCGAAAGCCACAAGGAATCCAACCAGCTTCCTGAGCGTGAGCCGTTCGGAAAGAAACACGGCACCAAAGATGATCAGAAATAGCGGAGCGAGAGTCGTCGTGAGGGAGGCCACGGGCGCAGGAACTCCGTGCTGCTGGCCAAAGTAGAGGGAGAAATTATAGCCGGGTACAGAAAGAAACCCGCACAGCAGGAGACGCCTCCAGTGGTACCGGAGAATGGCCAGACATTCGCTGCGGCGACGAAGGACACAGTACCCCCCGGCAAAAAGAGCCGCCGGAACAAACCTCGCCACGGTGAGTGCTAACCAGTCAAACCGAGCCGCCGAACTCTCTCTCCCCAGAAGAAACCCGATCGCTACAAAACTATTACTCCAGACCAGGAAAAGGACAAATGCGAAAAAAGCGAGGCGCCAGGACCCTTCAGGCCCTCCCTTCTCGCTCCCCTTGGATATGGCTCCCATTGGTTCTCCACTTGAGGATCTTTGCCCTCGATCCCTCGTAGGATGGAAAGTGCGTTTTCGTTTGACCGAACATCGAGCTCATCTTATATGCTTGAGCATGCTTGACCCAGGAGCCAGGAGGACGTTCCTGGTTTCCCGATCCAGAAGGTTCAACAATTTCACGAACTCACCCATCACCCCGAGGGTGTCGTACGGAGGTAAATACCGTGTCTCGATCTCACCACCAATTCCCTGCCGTGAAGACCCTCCTTGGGTTCACCCTCTGCGTTGCCGGCTTCGCGACGACATCCATGGCCAGGGAGACAAACACGGAGGGGGTCAACTGGCCTGGGTTCCGGGGACCCAACGCATCCGGCATCTCGGAAGGACACGCCCTCCCCGAATCCTGGGACCTTGAAGAGTCCCAGAATGTCCAGTGGAAGGCGCCTATTCCGGGCCTCGGCTTCTCCTGTCCCGTCATCTGGGAGAACCGGATCTTCCTCACCACGGCTGTGAGTGGAAAAGAAGATCCACAACTCCGTGTCGGGCTCTACGGAGACATCGCCCCCGTTGAGGACGATACGGTTCATCTCTTCAATATCTACGCTCTGGACAAGACAACGGGCAAGATCCTGTGGGAGCACACCTCTCACAAAGGCGTCCCCAAGATCAAACGCCACACCAAGGCAAGTCACGCCAATAGCACACCGGTCACCGATGGGAAATATCTCGTCGCGTTTTACGGGTCAGAAGGCCTCTACTGCTACGATCTCGATGGGACACTCCTCTGGAAGAAAGATCTTGGGGTTCTCGATTCCGGATTCTACGTGGTAAAAGACGCACAATGGGGCTTTGCCAGCTCCCCTGTCATCTATAAAGACAAGGTCCTCATTCAGTGCGACGTCCAGGAGAATTCGTTCCTTGCCGCCTTCAATCTCAAAGATGGAGCTGAAATCTGGCGAACGGGACGAGAAGAGGTCCCCACCTGGAGCACACCGACGATCTATGAGGGAAAAGACAGAACGCAGATGATCGTGAACGGCTTCAAGCACATCGGTAGCTATGACGTGAGCACCGGGGAGGAAATCTGGAAGCTTGTGGGCGGCGGCGACATTCCCGTTCCGACGCCGATCATTGCCCACGGTCACACCTTCATCACCAACGCACACGGCCGCATGGCCCCCATGTATGCGATCTCTCTGGACGCCAAGGGCACGATCAGCACCGATGGGGATGGAAAGGCTCTCTCCTGGTTGCATGCAAGAGGCGGTGCGTACATGCAAACCCCCCTCGCCTATGGCGATCTTCTTTACAGCTGCACGGACGGCGGCGTCCTCACCTGCTACGAAGCAAAAACCGGGGTCCGGGCCTACAAGAAACGACTCGGCGGTGGGCGCCTGGGGTTCACCGCCTCTCCCGTCGCCGGAGATGGAAAGATCTACTTCACCAGTGAAACGGGTGAGATCTTCGTCATCCCGACCGGAACCGAGTTCGACATCCTCTCCCGCAACAGCATGGATGAGGTTTGCATGGCGACCCCAGCCATCTCGGCCGGAACCCTGTTTGTCCGGACTCAAAATCATCTTGTAGCCCTCAAGAACGGGGCCACCTCCAAGAATTAAGAACTCCCTTAAAGCATTATTGCTTAATGATTAATGAGCAAACAACCCGAAGATCTGGAGCCCCCCCGCTCGTAGAATTGGGAAGGGTCGATGCATCGGGACTTCCAATCAGCGGGGAAGAAAGCAATAATGTCGAGCTTTCGTGAATCAGATCCAATATTCAACGTCCTTGGGACGCAGAGGTAAGCCATGAGTCGAGTATGTCAGGTGACCGGCAAGGGCACCCGAGCCGGAAGAAGTTACGCCAGACGCGGCCTGGCCAAAGCAAAAGGTGGTGTCGGTAAGAAGATCACCGGCGTGACCAAGCGACAATTCAAGGTCAACCTTCAATCGAAGAGGATCTGGGTCGCCGAGCTCAACAAGAGCATCAAGCTCCGGATCAGCACCCGAGCCCTGAAGACCATCACCAAGAACGGCGCTTACCGCACCTTACTCGATGCGGGACTCATCAAGCCCGTCACGGAAAAACGAAAGCCTGCCGAGAAGCCGGCAGAACCCGAAACGGCAACGAAATAGATCCAGTCGTTTCAGATCCCGTTCACTTCTAAAGAGTGGCCATCGATATCGATGGCCACTCTTTTTTTTGTGGCCAAGAATCGAACGAACTCCACTCTATCGGTGCAAGGTTCGTTCAGATGATTCCTGATCGTGATCTCCGAACAAAAAAAGACAGGCCTACGTGAATAGGCCTGTCTTTGAATGAACTGGATCGATTTCATCGTCCATCGGTTAGATGGAGTGGCATCACTCGGATGCAGGCGCCTCCGGGGCAGGATCAGCCGGCTTCTCTTCAGCAGGCTTTTCTTCAGCAGGCTTCTCGGCCGGAGCAGCAGCGGCTTCGGCCTCGGCAGCAGCTGCTGCCTTCTTGGCTTGCTCAGCCGCCTTCCTTGCCTCGATATCGGCCTTCTTCTTGGCTTCAGCTTCTTCGATGGCCTTCTTCTTGGCCTCCGCTTCTTCCTTACGCTTTGCCTCTTCCTTCTCCTTGGCCTTCTTGGCCCGCTTTTCAGCTTGGCGCGCCTTGGCAGCCTTCTCCATGGCTTCTAGCTCTTTAGCACGGGCAGCATTGCGCTGGGAGTCGGTTTCTTTCTTCTTGTCGGCGGCGCGATTCATGATCTCTGCGCTTTCGCCGAAGCTCTTCTGGAACCGCTCGACACGACCTGCGGTATCGACGAACTTTTGCTTTCCCGTATAGAAAGGATGGGAAGCGCTCGAAATCTCCAGGTAAACCACGGGATATTCGTTTCCGTCCTCCCACTTGACGGTCTCCTTGGACGCAATCGTCGAACGCGTAACAAAGGAAAAGTCAGCCGCACGATCCATAAAGACCACCGGCCGATAATTTGGGTGAATATCCTTCTTCATCCTGAGCTCCTAACTTTTCCCTACTGTACGCGTATCGTGGAGTCTTTTCGGGGATGCCTTGGGCCGCCACTGGCCACACATTGCCCCCGAGAAACTGCAGAGCTTACCAATATTTCCAAAAAATGCAGGTCCCGTCCCGGAAGTTTCCGATCCGGAGGAAAACCACCCTGCAAAACTCCTTGAACTCTCTTGCTACCGCCGAGATAGTACATTCCAACGATTGCACAAAAAACTCGGGGAGAGCGAGAGCCGTGAACCGCCCGCTAGACGAAACCAGCGTTTTTGACGACGACCGAAGCCACCCGACAGACGTTGGGCCCTATCGTGTCCAGCGCCTCCTGGGTGAAGGCGGAATGGGGATCGTTTACCTGGCCGAGCAATTCGAGCCGGTCCATCGCTCGGTTGCCGTCAAAATCATCAAACCCGGCATGGACACCCGAGCCGTGATCGCTCGCTTCGAAACGGAGCGTCAAGCGCTGGCGCTCATGAATCACGTCAACATCTCCCGGGTCATCGATGCCGGCACCTCCGCCCAGGGGCTCCCCTACTTCGTGATGGAATACGTCCAGGGGCTTCCCCTCACCAAGTACTGTGATCGAAAACGCCTCTCCACCCGGGATCGGTTGGATCTTTTTCTTCAGGTCTGTGACGGGATCCAGCACGCCCATCAAAAAGGCATCATTCATCGGGACATCAAACCAAGCAACATTCTCGTCGCCGAGATGGACGAAAAGCCAATCCCCAAGATCATTGATTTTGGTCTCGCCAAGGCAACCCAGCAACGACTCACCGAAAAAACTCTCTACACAGCCCAGGGAGTCTTCCTGGGAACCCCGGCCTACATGAGTCCGGAGCAGGCGGACTCGGAGGGTGTTGACGTGGACACCCGGACCGATGTCTACGCACTCGGGGTCACTCTGTACGAACTCCTCGTGGGGCGCCTCCCGTTCCAGGTGGACGCCACCACGCTGGGAAGCCTGGCGGAAGTACGCCGGCTCATCTGTGAAGACGACCCGCCGCGCCCGAGCACCCGAGCCACCACCCACGGCGACGACGCCAAGGACGTTGCAAAGAGAAGAGCCACCGAGCCGGCGGCCCTCACCAAGATGCTCAAGGGAGATCTTGATTGGATCCTGCTGAAAACCCTCGAGAAAGATCCCAACAGACGCTACGCAACGGCCGCCGAGTTCCGGGCCGATATTGTCCGCTATCTTCGCCTTGAACCGGTTGCGGCAAGCCCGCCAAGCCACTCCTACCGGTTCAAGAAGCTCATTCGAAGACACGCAGCTGCCGTTGTCGTGGCCGCGGGGTTCTTGCTTTTCTTGATTGCGGCCTCGGTGGTGAGCACAGCTCTCTACTTCACGGCGGAAGCAGCTCGAAAAGATGCGGTCGATTCGAAACAACAGGCGGAGACAAATCTGCTTCTGGCCGAAAGCGAGACGAGAAGAGCTGCTCAGAAAGAGATCGAAGCAAGAACCGCACGCCAGGAAGCCGAGAACCAAAGAGACGAAGTGCTTCGCCTTGCGGACGTTCAAAGAGTCGGGGAGTATCGAGAAGAGGCGGAAAAGCTTTGGCCAGCCTACCCCGAGAATCTCCCCGGTCTTTCGGAGTGGCTGGCTCAGGCGACCGATCTCGCCATGAGACTGGAGGGCCACCGGTTAGCCCTGGAAAACCTCCGAAAAAAGGCCACTCCGGGAAAAGAACCCGATTCCTACGTTTTTCCAGACGACGCGGAAAACCAATGGCGGCACGACACCTTGACCGAGCTCGTTTCCGGTCTCATGGTGTTGACCCATGAAGACCCTCGCGTCGGAGCCATCGCCAGCATCAAAGAGCGGATCAACACGGCACAGACCATCCGCAAGGCGACCATCGACGACCACCAGGAAGCCTGGGATGAGGCAATCGCTTTCATCCAGGATGTTGAAGAATGCCCGGTTTACCAGGGACTTGAGCTCGTTCCCCAGATCGATCTCATCCCGATCGGCCAGGACCCGGAGTCCGGATTATGGGAGTTCGTCCATCATCAAACCGGGGAGATCCCCGAACGAGACGAAGATGGCGAACTTTCCATCGAACACACGATGGGTCTCATCTTCGTCTTGATCCCGGGCGGTACATCGTTCATGGGATCCCAGGCGAAATCAGCCACGGAACCAAACTTCGACCCCGCGACCGAGGGAGATGAAACTCCGGTCCACGAAATCACTCTCGCTCCCTACTTTCTTTCAAAGTTCGAGATGACCCAGTTCCAGTGGGAAAAACTCACGGGCGAGACTCCGAGCTTTACCGGCCCCAAGGAATTCAATCCCAGCTGGAGCCGCCGCCGGAAACCGCGCCTTCGGCTTCACCCGGTCGAGCAGATCAGCTGGGAAGACTGCAAGAGGGTCCTCGTTCAAGTCGGGCTGGACCTACCGACCGAGGCTCAATGGGAGTACGCCGCAAGAGCCGGTACCGGGACCCGATACTGGTGCGGGGAAGACGCGGCGTCCCTCGACGGTGCCGCCAACATTGCGGATGAATTCGCCAAAGCTCATGGGGGCCCGGCCGGCTGGTTCTTCGAGGTTGGAATTGACGACGGAGAGACGATCCACGGACCGATCGGACAGTATCGGCCCAACCCGTTTGGCCTTCACGACATGATCGGCAACGTCTTTGAATGGTGCCTGGATCGACATTCCGGTTACACCATCGTGCCGACGGAAGGAGCGGGTGAGAGAAGCAATGCGGCAAACTCCACTCGTATCTACCGCGGGGGTAGCTTTGCCAATCTAGCCATCGAAGCTCGATCTGCTGACAGAGCTTCCGCCGCGCCCGACAATCGGGCCGGTGAACGAGGAGTTCGCCCGGCCCGTGCCATTTCCCCCCGGGAGTAGACCCGGATCGGGATGCCCAGAAACGATCGACCCGGAGATCCGACATGCAGACATGGTCCGCGCCCACGGTACTCGCGCTCTTGGTTTCTCTTCTCCTCCCGATCGCATCTTGCACTCTTTCGAAGGAAGACGAATCCCCCGCGTCAAGCCGAGGTAACCAGGCTCTCCTGCACCTCATCGACAAGGAATGGAGGAATCGGCTCACGGAAGACCCCTGGCTCGCCACCCTGGTTGGAGAGACGACTGCCAACGACGCACTCCCTTCCGTGAGCAAGGACGACCTGCAACGGCGCTTCCTGTTCGATCAAGCCCTGATGAGCGAACTCGATGCACTCCCCGCCTCGACTCTCTCAGAAGACGACCGGACAAACCTCGAGCTTCTCAGGCGCCAGGTAGAAGATCGGATTGCCGGCTTCCGTTTTGGTGCCTATCAGATCCCCCTCAATGCTGACTCCGGTTTTCATATTGCCTTCGCCCGCCTTCCTCGAGAAGTCCCTCTTGAAACCAGGGAGGACTTTGAAAATTACTTCGCCCGCCTTCATCGCTTTCCCGCCCACGTCGATCAGCAGATTGCCAACATGCAAGAGGGAATGTCACGCGGAATGACACTTCCGAGGGTCGTCCTTGAGGGCTATGAGGTCACGATTCAAACCCACGTGGTCGATGACCCGAAAGATAGCCTCTTTTACAAACCTCTTCTTTCCCTCCCTACAACCTTCTCTTCCGGGACAAAAAATGAGCTAGAACGGCTTGGACGAGCTGCGGTCTCAAAAGGAGCCGTCGCCGGCTACCGAAAGTTCCTCAAGTTCATGACCGAGGAGTACATCCCGAATTGCAGGACAACGATCGGCGCCTCGGAGCTCCCACGAGGTAGGGATTACTACCAGCAAAGAGTTGAATACTTCACCACGTTGCCGATGACCCCGGAGTCCATTCATGAGCTGGGGTTGAAGGAAGTGGCGAGAATTCGCGGTGAAATGCAGGAGATCCTCGATCAGCTCGAGTTCCAGGGCGATCTCACCGCCTTCATCGAGTTTCTTCGAACCGACCCCCGGTTCTATGCCAAGACGCCCGAAGAGCTCTTGAAGGAGGCTTCATTCATCGCCAAGAGAATGGATGCCAGGCTTCCGACCCTATTCAAGAACCTCCCCCGTCTTCCCTATGGAGTGGCCAAGGTTCCGGATCATCTGGCTCCGAAGTACACCGGAGGTCGTTACGTTCCTCCGGCTCACGGAAGTCATGAGCCCGGATACTACTGGGTGAACACCTACGCTCTCAAGAGCCGCCCCCTGTACGTCTTGACCGCACTCACCCTCCACGAAGCGGTTCCCGGACATCATCTACAGCACGGCCTCGCCCTCGAGCAGGCGGCACAGCCCCCCTTCCGCCGCCACGACTACATTTCGGCCTACGGAGAGGGTTGGGGTCTTTACTCCGAGTGGTTGGGCCTGGAGGCTGGTCTCTACGAGAATCCCTACGACAACTTTGGCAGGCTCACCTATGAAATGTGGAGGGCGTGCCGGCTCGTCGTCGATACCGGGTTGCACGCCTTCGGCTGGACGAGAGAAGAGGTCATGGATTACCTCGCCGAAAACACGGCTCTCTCCCTTCACGAGATCCGAACCGAGACCGATCGGTACATTTCATGGCCAGCCCAGGCCCTCTCCTACAAGATCGGCGAGCTCAAGATCAAGGAGCTAAGGCAACAGGCGGCAGCAACCCTGGGGCCCGAGTTCGACCTGAGAGAGTTCCACGATGAGATCTTGCGGATCGGTAACGTCACCCTCCCGATCCTCGAGCGAGTGATCCAGAACTGGATCCGGGAGAGGCAGAATCTGACCTCCCGGTAGTTTCGCACCTCGTGATTTTCTTTATATTCTTGCCAAGGATTGGCGGGTTCGTTCGAATGAGCCAGGAAGCCGTACCTCCTAGCGCCCCTTCATACGTCCAAGAGGATGACTTCCATGATGACCCGACCAGCACCCAGGCGGCACCTGAACCTCTTCGTTGTCGGCCTCTTTCTCCTGTTTGTTCCCACGTCGGTTCTTGCAGAGGAGCAGGCCTCGGACGAAAATCCGGACCACTATATCCGGGTCAAGAAAGATGCGAACGGCGAGGACGCCTTCCTGGAAACCGCGATCGTTCGGTTCGGTTCCGCCGGAGGCGAGGGCGGGCTCGTGGTGGATTTGATCGGCGCCGTTCATGTTGCTGATCGGTCCTATTACGAGAAGCTGAACACCCTCTTTCGTCATTATGACGTGCTTCTCTACGAACTCGTGGCCCCCAAGGGAACCCGGGTTCCTCTTGGCGGAGGCTCAGGCCAGCAGAATCCTCTTAGCTTTCTCCAGAACATGACCACCGAAATGCTCGATCTCGATCTCCAGATGAGTCATATCGATTATACGGCCAAGAACTTCGTTCACGCCGACCTCTCCCCGGATGAAATGGCAAAAGCAATCGCAGACCGAGGGGACAACGGTGTCACCCTTTTCCTCAGCATTGCCTCGGACATGATGCGAGAAATGAACCGGCAAGATCGGAGCCAGGACGAACCCTCCCCCGCTGACGCACTCGCCGAAATCGATCTCTTTTCTCTCTTCCTTCAGCCCGATGGGGACAGCTCTCTCAAGCTAAAAAGGGTCTTTGCTCGTCAGTTCGGAGGACTGAGCAACGGATCCGGCCTTGGAAAGACACTCGAGACCATCCTGGTCGATGATCGGAACCAGGCTGCCATGCGGGTCTTCCAGAGCGAGATCGCCAAGGGAAAGAAACGAATCGGCATCTTCTACGGAGCAGCCCATCTCGCCGACTTCGAGGAGCGTCTCGGAAAAGACTTCGGACTCAAGCGAACCAAGATCTTCTGGCTTCCCGCCTGGGATCTTCGGGATCACTCCCCGGCCTCGGGAAATGGTGGCAAAGACTGGTAATCACTCTGATCTTTCGAAAAGGAGAAGACGAGCCAGGCTAGTCCTTCGCCTTTTCGAGAACGAGTTCGCCAAAAAGAGACGAGTCTTTTCCGCCGGTCATCCCTGGTGTCCACTCGGTGGCCCCTCGATAGCCTTCACCATCGTCGTCATTGGCGATGTAGGAAAAACCAAGAACAGTTCCTGGCGACAAGGAAACTCGAGGAAGCGCCGACTTGGGGATTCGCATCTCATAGAAGATCACATCGTCTTTGCGAAGAACCTGAATCTCCGCCTGGGAAAGATGTCCCGTGCCCCCATCTTCTCCCGCGTACCAGCACCAGACAACCGGACCTCTTGAAGTCAACGCCGCTCCGTACTCAAGATCGGTTTGACCGTAGCCAAGAGCCGACGATGGGGAAAGAGAAAGAGCAAACTGCATGGAGTCTCCCTCCCAGATCTTGGCCCCCGTCTTGGTCTGAACGAATCTGTCGTCCTCGACCTGAACCGCAAAAGCAAGCCCGTTCGCACTGTAACGCACTGCGGTTCTCACAACCGACAGGGGGCCCTCCACCCGGGTGAACTCATCCGCGCCCCACTCGGAATGGTCTCCGTCCACCTTGACCGACTCGAATCCGGGACGAGCTACCTGGCCTGGCGCCACCGTGAATGCAACCGGAACAACCCCTCCCGATTCAAGTTTTGCCTTCAAAGTCCCACGGACGGCCCCCTCAGGCGGAGTGACCGAGAAATCAAACTCCATCACATCCGGTCCCGACCTTCTCCATTGATAGTTGTAACCATCAAGCGGAGAAAGAAACCCTTCTGGACATTCAAGACCGACCCGAGTCTCCTGAGACAAGCCGGTAAGACTGAGGGCCCGAACCACCACTCTTGTTGCTTCATCTCGCTTCAACCGGAGCCGATCCACTCCAAAAGAAAGGACGATCGATGAAGGATCGCGTGTGACGGCAATCGGATCTCCAAAGACGATGCGCCCCCCATAGGTCACCTTGAGAAGGGCAAACGAATCGACGGCAGATTTGACGGGCGCGCTGATCCTGACACTCTCTCCCGCTTTCAAAACAACCGGGGTTCTCCACCGGGAGACGGCCTCGAACAATCGAAACGGGGTGAGCCAGGTTGCGACACAAGAGATCGGTCCCTGAGAATGATTCCTCAGGATCGCGGTCAAAGCGCCCCCCTCGGAAACCACTTGTTGAGGAGTTTCAACGGTCAGCTCCTGGCCGGGTCCTCCTTCCCCTTCGGTTCCCTTGCCTTCAGTTCCATGAATCCAAACCGAACCGCTCACCCTTCTTCCTTCGGACTTTGCAAAGATCGACACGAGGTGACTTCCCTTGAACACCTCCGAACCCGGAGGGAGCGTCAAAGTAGCAACACCTACCTCGCCGGCGGGAATTTCAAGCGAAGACGGATTCAGCTTGATCCCCAGCTTATCCCAGGACTCAACAGTAAGCTGGACCGAGAGAGATCCATCTCGTCGCTGGTTCAGCACGCGCACAGGAAGAATGAACTCGCTATCTTTCAGCGAAACCTCCCGCTCCTCCGGAACAACGGAAAGAATCCCATTCCCGGTAACCCCTTCGCCAAGGTTCTCCAACCAGTAGGCAGACGGAGAGGTATCCTCCCGGGTTGGATCGAGGGACGGGGCAAGACGATCAAAATCCTTGGCCCCAACTTCCAGGAGCAAGGTCTTCGTTTCATGGGGCCCCAGCTGGACGTCAACCTCTCCCCTCGCGAGCTCGATCCGGGACTGGCGCTCCTCGAGAAGATTTCCCACAAAAGCAGAGCGGATCGAATAGCGAGACCGCAAGGAGGCAAGAACCGTCCGCCCACTTCCGTTCCAGAGGCGAACCACGACGGTTCGAGAGCCCCCCTCTCCTTCATTCGAAGATGTCCTCCACCGCGCCTCTCCAAGGCCGAGAGGTTTCAACGCGGTGAGGAGGACTCCATCTCCCTCTACTTCGAAAAAGCTTGTCGAGAGAGGAAGGCTTCCCTTGTGACCCGGCTCCATCCTGGCATGAATCGAGTGATTGAAGGACTGACCGTGACTCGCAAGATCCGCTGTGCGGTAATCACCGGTATGGGGCATCAGGCCGTAGCGAAACCGGTGGCTTCCATGCATGGTTCCGTACGGCGCTCCGTCCGGAAGACGTTTGATCGGTGGATCGATCCAGATGCCGGACGGCCATCCCGTGCTGCTTCTCATCAAGTTCAGACCGAGGACGGAATCTTCGTTCACCCGAGCGCTCACCGAGCCCGCATTGAAGAGGGCAACTCCGAAGGGATCGACGGTTGCTCCTCTCTTTCCCTCGAATCGGGCTCGGTTCGAAGGAATCACGATCCGGTGCTCTCGTTCCAGCTGCAGACAGAGATTGTCAAGCGCCACAGGAGGTAGGAAAAGAACGGGAAGGTGGCCTTCCCGTTCAAGATAAAAACAGTCGGTCCTCTTGTCTTCTCCCCGAAGAAGTTCGTGCTCCCCGGGAGTGCCTAGATAAATGCGAAAATCGGGTAGGTTTGAATCGTAGGCAAGATCTCCGTAGCGACGATCTGTATCCACGGTCGTGGTCGTCGTGACCCCATTCCGAACAAGGGCCTCCGCCAGTTTCCCCGCCTCCTCGAGTCGGATGCTCGGCGCATCCTTTCCGATCACGATCTCCCCCACTCCCAGGGCGCGTCGATACGGTTTCTCCCGGCCGTCCTCCGACACGACCTCCACCGTGCAAGTCGTACCAAGATCAATCCAATGCCAGCATGTCTGATCAAGGCTCCATGGATCCTCGGCCGCATTCCGGTCTCGCGCAAAAGGACGACCGATGACGGCAGCTGCGGTCTCAAAGACCGGACGGGCTCCCGGGACATTCAGAGGGAATTCAATTCGAAGCAGCTGATCTCGTCCTGTCCAGTTGAGAATCTCGGTCGTGAACTCAAGACGCTCCGAGCCGGGCAGCAACTCGATCACCTGGCGCTTCTCGAATTCGGGATAAGATCCGGTAATCACTCTTTGATAGGGACGATCGGGGTCGATGGGATCCACCGTGGCCAGAACGCTTGTACCAGGGCGCCTCTTCCCGGTGGGCGACAAGTGCCAGGGCCCTTCACCGTGTCCCGGTAAGGTGGCATACTCCTCGACCAGGACCACATCGTTTCCCGGCCCTGTCAAGATTTCCCGTCCTGTCTTCTTATGCACGATGCTTTTGATGGTGCCCCCCTTTGCCGGATCAAGAATGACCAGCAAATGTTCGTTCTCGAGGCGAAGCGGGTCGGCAGAGGCGATCGATCCGGTGGTGCTTCGGGGCAGTTGGTAACTTCTGTAGCCAACCGCAGGGACTCCCGTCACGAGAACCGAGCGCTTCACTCCCCGCTCATCCGCGACCTCGATCCAACCATCTCTTCGATGCCCCAGGGAATTCCAGGCAAGGAGAGATCCGGGTGATCCATCCACACCGGCCAGGGATATCGATACGGTCTTGACCTTCTTTCCCAGATAGTCGAGAGATCGATCCCGCACTTCGGTCGCCAGCTCCAATGCATCCCGGTAGGAAGCAAGGGTGTCCAGGTAAACTTGATCGGACTGAGAACCGGTCACTCCGTCATGGTGTGAGTTGAAGAGAACCTGTCTCCAGCCACGGTCCAGCGCGAGGCTTGGATAGGAAGCTCCTTCGAGCGAAGCCACGGTGGCAAAGACCTCCGCATCTCGAAGAGCAACTTCGCAGGCTCTTTGGGCAAGCTTCAGGTCGGCAAGAGAAACCGGACAACCGGTGTAGATCGGATTCATGTCCCGGGTGATCGTGGTCAGGACGATGTTGCGTTCTTCGACTTCTTCACGCACTTTCGAGAAGAACGTCTCTCCCGTTCCGATGACAGCTCTTGGAGACAAGTATGCGTCATTCCACTCCCGGACAACATCCCCAAGATCTCGGAGAGGACGCACGAAGTCCATGTGCATGGGTAGGAGCACGTGATGGGTAAGAGCGACTCTCTTCAGGTCCTCAAACATCTCGGCAATCAGAAGCTCGCGCAGGACGGGATCTTCGGGAGATTCGTTCTTTCCCGATGCGAACTTCTCGTAGGCGTACCCGTAGTGGCCGGTCATGTAGTGAGTAAGAATGGATTGACCGTCCGGCGACATCCAGAGGAACTCACTTGGAAAGTTGACTTGATCCCTGGGGGCTCCCCACTGATGAAAAGGACCTCGGCCAAAGACTCCCGCCCGGTGTCCACTCGCGGCCATGAGGCTTGGAAAGGACGGATCATGCCCGAACACGTCGCATTGCCAGAAGACATCGGCGGATCCCCCGAGGATCTCCCGTTGAAACAGCGTTCCGTAGGCTGCGTTCCGCGCACAGGATTCTGCGGACACCAGAGTGGTCGAGAGCTCGTTGTAGGTTCCCCCGACTGCTGCGGCTCGGCCGGATCGAATGGCCGCGATCAGTTCATCCGCGCGACCCGGCTTGGCCTCCAGGAAAGTCTTCAGGTAAGGAAGTTGATGAAAGGCGACCTTGTAATCGGCGTCGGTCCCCAGCATGTTGAGATATTCCCCGACCAGGGTGAGACCCGGCCCGACGTGAGCATCCATGTAGCGCCCCGTCTCGGTGTAGTGGGCCTGGGTGTTCCACCAGACCGGGTCGTAGTGAAAACCGGGAATGAAGTGAAGAACCCAGTCTCGATCGGGAGGAGAACAGTCGTGCATCGTGCCATGGCTGATCAATCCACCATCCGTCGTCTCGGAAACCCGAACCTCGATCGCGTCCCGATTGTCTTTGATTCCGGAGAGCAAGACCGGAACCAGAGCGGAAAGCCCCGCCTCATTCCCGGGAAACTCTGCGGTGACCTCCTTTTCATCCGCCACAACCAGGACGGAAAAGGGCTCACCGAGGGCGCGGTTCAACTGAAGCCAGAGGACAGCCGAAGGATCTTCGACCGGACCTCGAACCAGGGACGTATTTTGGATCTTGACGGGAAACTCATCCTGCGCGTTTGCGGAGGACGAGAGCCACACCGACAAGATCAAGCAGAGAGTGAGAAGAACCCGGAGAAGTCGATGTGACATGGTGAGCAGAATGCCTCTCCATCAATTGTTCGGTTGGAATCGTCGAAAGTGGACGTTTGACAGTGTACACTACGCCGAAACTCGAGGAATCTCATGCGACAAATCGAATCCATTGAAGATCTTGACGCCTTTGTTGGCGACACGGAAAAAGCCCCACTGGTCCTGCTGAAGCACTCGACTCGTTGCCCCGTCAGCACCCAGGCCTTGACTCAATATCAGTCGTTCGTCACTCAATCCGGCGAAAAAAACCACGCCTATCTCGATCTCATCGCCTTTCGCGAAGTGAGCAACGCCATCGCCGAGCGAACCGGGGTTACCCACAAGAGCCCACAGGCTCTCCTGTATTTTCAGGGGAAAGTAACCTGGCACGACAGCCACTTCAATATCACGGTCGAGAGCCTCACGTCGGCCGTTTCCGCCTGCACAAAGGCGGACGATTCAACACCTTCATAGTCGGTTGTCTTCCGGTCTATTCATGTCCTGGCTTCGCGAGCTTCGAATCATTGCCAGGCTCTCGCTTCCCGCCATCGTGACCCAGATTGGCACTCTTCTCCTGGGAGTGGTCGACCTGGTCATGGTCGGGCATGTAAGCGTTGAGTCGCTTGCTTCCCTTTCTCTTGGGCACGTATGGGTCATGGGCTGCCTCATCATCGGGATGGGGATTCTCTTTGGCATGGATCCGATCGTGACTCAGGCCCACGGTGCCAAAGATTCCCGGCAGATGGGACTCACTCTTCAACGGGGCGTCTTGCTGGCTCTCGTGAGCTCGATCCCCATCGCCGGACTCTGGCTTCTCACTGAAAAGGGTCTGTTACTTCTCGGTCAAGACCCGACTCTCGCCCGGACCGCTCATCAATACGTCCTGGTCCAGATTCCGGGGATTCCGGCCTTTCTTGTCTTTACCGTTCTGCGCCAGTATCTGCAGGGGCGAACCATCGTCATGCCGGCGATGTGGATCATCCTGATCGCGAACGGAGTCAATGCGTTTCTGAACTGGGTCCTCATCTTCGGTCACCTCGGCTTCGAACCCATGGGGGTGGTCGGCGCAGGGTACGCAACAACCGTCACCAGATTCCTTGTGCTGGCCGCACTTGCCACGTGGATCGTGAAGGGTCGCCTGCATGAGGGAGCCTGGGAAGGATGGAGTCGAAGAGCCCTTTCCCTTTCCGGATTGCTTCCCATCTTCCGCTTCGGGCTTCCCGTGGGAATCCAGCTTGCGCTTGAACTCTGGGCGTTTCAGGCGGCGACTCTCATGGCGGGTCAATTGAGCCAGCTGGATCTTGCAAGCCACACGATCGTGCTCAATCTTGCGTCCCTATCGTTCATGATGCCGCTGGGAATCGCTCTTGGGGCAACGACCCGGGTTGGGAACCTCATCGGACAGCGAAATCCACTGGGAGCTCAGGTGGCTGCCTGGTCTGCGATGAGTCTTGGAGCGGGTGTGATGCTCCTTTCCGCGGTGGTCTTTACGGTCTTTCGTTTTTTCCTTCCCTCCCTGTACACGGGCGATCTCGAAGTCATCCATCTGAGCGCGGCCGTGCTACCTGTTGCGGCGACGTTTCAGCTGTTCGATGGAGTACAGGTTGTTGCGGGCGGCATTTTGAGAGGCATCGGTCGCACGATTCCCGCCGTTCTGTTCAACCTTGTTGGCTACTACGTTCTCGCCCTTCCTTGCGCATGGTGGTTGGGTTTTCACCTTGATCAGGGGCTCTCCGGAATCTGGTGGGGACTTTGTCTTGGGCTGGGAGTGATCTCGATCGCACTGGTGCTGTGGATCGGGAAGAGGGGTCCAAAGACCGCTTCACCGGTTGATGGCGGCTCGACCTGAGGCGAACCCGGTGTGGACCGATCTCGGACTCGGATCCGAAAGGAAAAAGGGAGAGAAGATTCGCACCTTCTCTCCCTTTCGAAAATCAGACAGTCAATTCAGCGTTACTTCTCACTGAACCGATAGCTTGACTCCATTGGTGATCGCAACCTGGCCTTGAAGGGAATTGCGGTCCACGATGAGGCCCTGGAAGAACAACACCCGGCTGGTAACCAGACCCTGGGGCAAGTTCAACAGGTTCGTCGGCGCCTTGGCTCTTACCGTTCCCGGCCAGTTGTCTGCGCCAAGAATGCCGTCGTGACGAGGAGCGAACGTGTTCGCTTGCCTTGCCGCATCAACACTGTTTGGATTGAACGCAAACGGAGTCCGGTGAGCGAAATCTCCCAGACCAAACGGAAGCTCGGTGATGGAGCTTTGAGTCGGACACTGGGAATAGACGTAGACAACGTAGCAAGCGCTTCCGTTCTGGCTCGAAGGAAGACCGATATCCACGGAGATCGGATCCATGATGTTCACGGGGACCTCTCTCTCGGGGCCCGTTCCAGCCGATCCATTGACGGTCAAAACATCCTCGACCGGACCGACCGCGGCATTCACGTTCCCGGCGAGCACATTTTCAAGAAGAACGATGTTTTCCGGGATCGCAGCGGTGAAGTTCGTCGAGTTCGGGGCCCCGGTGCGGAACAGACCAAGGGTTCCGCTGTCCCGATCAGGAGGGCAATCGCAATCGAATCGGAAGTTGTACATCGTTCCCCAGCGCAGGGCGTTCGCGTTGGCATTCGTAGCGAAGGTATCCGTGGACCAGGTGATCGAATCCGAAGCGATGTTCACGGCCCAGTCGGTTCCGTCAAAGGGCTCACCACTGTGGTAATCAACATCGTGAAAACCGACATTGGTCACGTTGGCACCGGAGGGAAGAGGAATCGAGAAACTTCGAGCGGACCGATGGGAGTTGAGGTTGTGGACCGCGTACTCGTAGTGCCACATTCCTCCCCCCAGCTCGGTTGCTTTGGAAACGATCGTAAAACGACCATCGCTCGGAATATCTTGCTTGTCGGCGATCATCAGGTCGGACCCGGTCGGAGGATCGTGAACCGGCCAGGCGTTGATGGCTGCCAGCTCCCGCACCGTAGTTCCGGTCAGCGACAGGTTGAAAGAACCGCCGGTGACGACAGCCTCACGATAAGATGCGTTATTGAGTCCATTTCCCGACGTGGCATCATCGGGGGTCACATAGTGGCCCTCAACAAAATAGCTGGCCCCTGAATTCAAGGCCGGGTTCACATCGGTTTCCTGCACCTGGAGCCGTCGACCAATGGTCGAATTTGAACTGGGCTGAGTGGGCGGATAGGTGAAATCGCCATTCGTCGCGTTCACCTGGTATTTCGGCCCCAGCCCTCCTCGGGATCCGTTCAGGCCGGAGGAGTAAGGGTCGGAGCAATGGACCCCAAGCTGAGATCCGCTCGTCCCCTGACAATCATTGAAGCAGAGGCTTCCGGAGAGAGCAAAGAAACCGTGCTTGAGCCAGCTCTGGCCGATCATCTCGAATCGACCATCCTTCAGCCGGTAGAGGTTCTGGCCGATCACAGGATGCCGGTTATTCCCGGAAATCCAGTCCAGGTTGGTATCGCCGATGTTGCAGGAGGTCGTCCCGACCGAGTAGGCGCGAATTCCACCGACCGCTCCCCAGTTCGAGGTGGCGGGAAGATCGCCAACGATGACGTCCGGGCCGATACCACCGAGGGCGTGTCGCCCTTCCATGGGAACGGGGCTTTCTTCGACGGCCTCAGCTCCGACCGCGCGACCGGTTGGAGCGATCACGGCTTCGACGGTGAAAGTGCCGATGGCATCTCCGGCGAATTCGGAAAGGCCAAGGGCCATCGCGGCGTCATCGCCGAGGCTCACCTCGACTTCACCCCAGTGCATCCTTCCGTTGTAGGTGTCCAACTCGACGAGGGAAGTGGAGAAGAAGCGGAAGATTTCGCGCCCCTCATCGATGACACTCCAGGCGGCTCCACCGGTGCCGGCAAGTGCGACAAGTTTCGGGTTTCGGATCTTCAGAGTCGATCCATCCCTTCCGCTGAGTTCGACATTCCCGCGAATCGCGACCTCACCGCCCGAGAAGGTGGCGAAGTTCCGATCGATGCTGATCAGTTCGATGCGCGAATCCTGAGGGATCTGAAAGCTCACGTCGAATCGATCGAGACCTTCGAGACTGCCATCTGGATCCGAAAGAGAAAGACCGATGGATTCCATGATATTCAGGTCAAGTGCAATCACTGCCTGACCGTTTGCGGTCTCATAGACGCTGTGCAGGGAAGTCTCCTGGGGCTGAGCTAGCGCGGGGACGCCAGCAAAACACAGGGAAACCAGGAGTGCCGAAACGGCGCGAGTCGTAAACCTCATTCTTTTCCACCTCCGGGCCATGGGAAGGAATCCAATCTACAATCCTAGATTCATTGTAGGATTGATTGGTATCCGCTTGAGCGATAACGCCTTACGAAATAATACGATGTTGTCGGGAGGACATTCGGGGCCCCTCAAGACCGATCATCCACGGGCCAGTATACCGGGGATGGATTCAACCGAGAAGGTCGGTCTTGGAGAGTTGCCGGAAGCCGACCTGAGAAGCAACATCAGGCAACTCAGCCGGCTTCGAAACCCGGAATTCGAGTGTGGTTTGACGGGGGTTTGGCGGGACTCAATCGACCCGCCCCTTGACAGCCCCCGGTTCCCTTTTGAGAATGATCGACTCGGTTCCGAAAGCGAGGGTGGCGGAATTGGCAGACGCGCTAGATTTAGGATCTAGTGGGGTAACCCGTGGGGGTTCAAGTCCCCCCCTTCGCATTTCATTTCTTTGCCTCGGCTCCGAGGTTCCCAAACTCCCATCGTCGAGAGACGGTATGTGTTCTCCGGAACGAACGGATCGACAGGATACCCAGCTCGTTTCGACCCTGCCTAGTGCTTGTCGCCAACGCGCAGAGGACCGCTCGATCTTCGCCGGAAAGCCCACGACATGTGACTGTCGTCCGAGCGACATGGTGAGCCCGACCAGCTCTCCTACGAGCCCGGCGTAGCGCGGCCAATATATGCGAAGCCGATTCCCAACAGGACAACGATAATAACCCCAAGACCCCACTCAGAAAGCGCGGGAAGGGAAGGGCTCTGCCCACGTTAAACTCCTAAGACCCTGAAGATAAAACTCATGAGCCTCCACCTGTGGGATCGAAAATCGCGATCCCTCCTTGTGCCTCCCAGCACCCCCGAATACCATGGAGGTTCTTTTCCCTCCCCCTACCCAAAAGATCGAGCTTCGCGGAGCAAATGTTCGGAACCTATCGTCTTTTCCTGGCGATCATCGTGGTTTTTCACCACTTGATTGCGATTCCCGTGATTGGCCATCACGCCGTGCAGGGCTTCTTCATCCTGAGCGGCTATCTCATGACCTTCATCATGAGAAACTCCTACGGCTACAGCCTCGGTGGAATCCGGCGATTCGCGGTCAACCGATTCCTTCGACTCTATCCGGCGTACTGGATGGTTCTCATTCTCAGCGTGCTTGCCATCTACTATTTCGGCGAAAATCAGGCGAGAGCCTACCGGGCGTTCATATTCCTACCTCGAAACCCAGGAGAGATCGCTCAGAACATCTCGCTCATCTATCTGAATCTTTTCCCCACCCACGTCGCACCCCGAATCTCTCCCCCCACCTGGGCCCTGACCATCGAGCTTGTATTTTATTTCTTGATCGCCCTCGGACTATCCCGGAGTCGCCTTGGCACTTCACTCTGGCTCGCGGCAAGCGTTCTCTATACAGCAATATCGATCGGGATCGATCTCCCCTATCGATATCGGTATAGCTTTATACTCGCTGGATCCCTTCCCTTTTCCCTTGGCTCTTTCCTCTTCCATTTCCGAGGCTCGATCCTCAAGATCATCTCCTCGCTCCCCAGGTTCATCAATCCTGCAACCCTCTCCCTCCTCTTTCTCGTCAACTCATCGATGGCGGCCGCAGGAAAAGGGATCCCATCCCTATCGTTCTATGAAACCTGGGGATCTTGCCTGAACATCTGCATCCATTTTTGCATCATCGCCGCTTTGATCGAGGGGAAGTACCCTGCAATGACCAAGGCGCTCGACGAAAAACTGGGCAACTACAGCTACCCGATCTACCTCATGCACTGGCAGGTCGGTTTCGTCGTTTCCATGATCCTGTTCAGCAAACCGGTGAACGGCTTTCATGGTCAGGGAGTGATCTCCGTGTTCGTTACTCTGGTCGCAAGTTTCGGCGTGTCGTTCCTCATCATCAAGTTTGTGGATCAACCCATCGAGACCATTCGCCGCCGAGTTCGCTCACGAGCAAAACTAGCTTCTACTTGACCGACTGTGTGGTCCCAAAAGAGCAACACAGATCTTCGCGAGCCTTCCACTCATGCTCAATTCCGCGCATGAGAAGAGCACAATCGAATTCAACCGATCCCTTGGGGAATTGAGACTCATCTTCAAAGTAGCTGGAATCGACCGTTTCCATCGCTAGCGGCTCAACATTCCAAGTGTCGCAACAGAGCTCAAGTCCATCAAATCGCCCTGACTTCTCGGTTGCCGAGTAGCCGAGTGATCCCCGTTCAAAAAAGTCAGAGGCCTCGGAGACGGAAGAAAACACAGAAGATGATGGCAAGCCCTTCGCGATTCGACCCGATGTACGAACACGCATCTTCCCGTCCATGCTTTCTGCCATGACGGAATAATGGTCATCCTTTTCGTCGACCGTGAACGTGGCCAGGTGATGGATTCCCGGAAACAACGATCCGCCCGCAGCGCTCATGATTCGCGAATCCGTATCGCGCCGAGGAATGTAGACCCCTTCTCGTACCTGCCCCTCGTCGTCCCACTCCACCGCAATCCGATGGGCGGCATTCTCCGACCTGAATCCAGTCCCACAGGGGAAGGGAAAATGCTTGGGCCGCAAGTTCGTCAGACGAATCAGACAGATGCCCCCAATCGCGGAACCGTTCACGACCTTCGGGCGAAATGGCGCCGGCAAATGGCCCCTCATCACAGCCGGGTCTACCCGGAAATTCGCGAGTATGCGACGATCAATTACACCCTGAATCACTGGAATTCGCATGGTTATCCCTTTTTCTCTTAGCACCTTCGCAACCGCGCCGATGCCTCGCCCGACGTCATGATCGCTCGTTCGCCAGCTCAGATCGTCTTGTCGGTCACCGCTTCACCATCACGACCTTTGTTCCGGCAATGTAGTCATGGATGCACCTCCGCTCTTCGCCAAAAATAAACAGTGCGTTCGCAAGACCGGTAACGGTGCCAACGAGTGGAATCTGAGCCACGATCGCAAGAGGAATGTAGCGGAGTCCATAAACCTTCCAAAGAGGCAAGATCTGGCCGT
Organism: Planctomycetota bacterium; assembly: GCA_029260825.1. GTDB lineage: Bacteria > Planctomycetota > JACOTG01 > JACOTG01 > JAJDCM01 > JAJDCM01. The sequence goes on from JAJDCM010000321.1 coordinate 35,289, forward strand.
CTTCCACGGACACGATTCGCATGCCGAGTAGTTTCTTCGCGATGGTTTGGCCCTCTTTGGCGAGAAAATAGCCATGAACCAGGAGCGAAACCGCGAGCCCAAAGGCTCCGAACAGAATCGTGTCTCCCAGGGTCTGTTCTCCATCCAGAGCTTTTTCGAAGTAACCGGACAAGAACATGATCGGAAACACGATGGCGAAGACCACGAGTCCGTCAATCAGGGCACCGGCGAGCCGAAGCCACCGGCTCGCGAGTTGCGTCGACTGCCTCTTTTCTCCGATGACGGAACCAGGGGGTGAGTAAGGGTTGTCTACGTCCATGATCGATCTCCATTTGCAGCAACATCATCTCCCAAGAACTCCAAACAGTGGAATTCCAAGATAGAATCAGGTCGTATTATAGATGATCTTCTCGAAAGATCACGTGACCGAAGGCCCGACGTACCCTAAGATGAAGGTGGCAAAGCGTGACCGCCTCCGGCAGCGGCAGATGAGCCAGGCAAAGATCGTCGCAGAACATCAGGAGATTCCTCGGTGAACCTCACCGCCATTCGACAAATGATGAAAAAGCTCCCCGGGGTTCAGGAACGACCCTGCTATGGAACTCCGGGCTTTCGGGTCAAGCGAAAACTCCTTGCCCGGATGCATCAGAGCGAAGACGCTGTCGTGGTGAAATGCGACTTCCAGGAACGGGAAGAGCTCACCGCCGCCAACCCTTCAATCTACTACATTACCGACCACTACACAGAGCACGAATGGGTCCTGGTTCGACTTTCCGAGGTGGACGAAGACGAGCTCTTTGCCCTCCTCGAAGCAAGGTGGAAACAGCTTGCTCCGCAGAGCTTGGTTGAAGAGTACAGTGCCTGACGGTGTGGGCCGTTTTCCCCCACCGACTTCGCCCGACCCCGACCCAGCCCCTCAACGATCCCACCTGATTCGGAACACTGGATTGACTTTCCCAGGGACCCATCTACCATGAACTCGTGGTTCGTCTCGAGGAGGAGCAACGGAGAGATCGACCAGCGGGGAGGCGGCCGATCCTCCCAAAGATCTTTGGGACACCGGAATGATCAGGAAAGCCTCGATCGAAGAGACGCAGGGCCGATTCTCGGCCTACACGGAGCCGACAGCCCTTCGTGCCGGGATCCACTACGCCTTCGCCTTCGCGATTCTCTCCATCTACGGCGGAGAGGTCTGCCCCTTCCTCGAAGAACTCGGGATCGTCGAGCTCGGGCTACACCTCTTTGTTTCGTTCCTTCTCGCCTTTTTGATTCGCCCTTTTCTGCTCCGATCCCTCGTCTCAAAAAGAGCCCCCCTCGACCAGCCCCGGCGACGCTTCTTCGTCGAATTCTGCCTGTTCGTTACCGTCGGAGTCGGACTCACCGTTCACAACATGCTCGTCGATCATTTTCCCATGGGAAGTGGGCTCAAGCTGTCCATTGGTTGCGCCGCCCTCGGACTCTTTGCCACCATCGACCTCGTCCTTGCCGCTGAACGGACAACCATCCACTCCTGCCCCGAAGAACGGGACGAACACTGTCCTCCTCGCTTCACCTCGCTAACTCGAAAATTTTCCATCTTCTCTGTGACAAGCATCATTCTTGTCAATGGAGTCCTCCTCCTCGTCATGCTGCGAGATGTGCAATGGATTTCCGACATGGGAGAGGAAGGGATGGACAAAGCAAAACTCATGGTCACCATCGAGATTCTCGTCCTTGCCTTTGTTTTTCTCGCCCAATCCATCAATCTTGTCCTTTCCTACGCAAGCAACCTTCGTCACTTCCTGTCCCATGAGACGCGAGCGATGAACGAAGTTTGCCAGGGCAATCTCTCGGTGAGCGTTCCCATCACCACCGCGGATGAATTCGGCATGATGGCCGAAAGAACCAATCGGATGATCGAGGGTCTTCGGGAGCGTGATCGAGCGACGAAGGTGCTTGGCAAAGTGGTGAGCCCCCAGGTGTTCGAGCGACTGATGAACCAATCGGACTCAGGCCTTCGCCTGGGAGGAAGTCGGCTCGATGTCGCCATTCTCGTCTCCGACATCCGCAACTTCACCACACGCACTGAAGGACTCTCTCCTGAAACCGTGGTTGCTGACCTCAACATCTACTTCGAAAGAATGGTCTCGATTGTTCACGATCATGGTGGATTTGTTGACAAGTTCATGGGAGACGGGTTGCTCGCGGTTTTCGGACTCGTCGACCCGAAGACAGCCTGCGAACGAGCCGTCCAAACCGCCCTGGTCATGCAACAACACGTGGGCTACCTTGACGAGGAGCTCAGCAGTCCGATCCAGATCGGCGTGGGAATCAACTGCGGCGAGACCATTGTGGGCAACATCGGATCGGCGGATCGGCTGGAGTACACGGTCATCGGGGATGTCGTGAACATCGCCGCAAGACTCGAAAGTCAGACCAAGCAACTCGGTGCAAGCATCCTCATCTCCTCTCTCGTCAGAGATCGACTCCCTCCCGGTCACCTGGGATTTGAATGGCACGATTTTGGGGGACAGGCTCTCAAGGGAAAAACTGGCGACATCGAGGTCTTTGGGCTGATCCGAAACAAGACTGCCCCTTCGGCTGAGCCTCCAACATGAAATCTGGTACACCCCCATCAACAAGACCCGCAATCAAGAAACCCAACCTTCAGGATCATAGCCTTGGATCAACCTGATCTCGAACCCAACGAAGATGGCCGGCTTCAGGCACTGGGCCGGTTTGCCGCCGGAGTTTCCCACGACCTGAACAATCTCATCTTTGTCATCAATGGCAATATCGAACTCATCCGCCATTTTCAGGGACCAGAGACCTCTTCCACCGACCCTCTCCAGGTAGGGATCGGCCAGATCGAGGAAGCGGCACGACAAACCGGTGAACTGGCGAACAAACTCATGCTCTTCGCCGGTCGCGGCCGCCGCAAGGTCGAGCTCATTTCGCTCAAGAAGTTGGTGCAGGACTCCCATCGCATGCTTCAACGGCTGGTAAAAGAAGACGTTACCATCGAACTTGGCAACACCGAGTCCAACGACATCTCCTTGATTCGCGCCGATTCAACTCAGCTCATGCAGGTTCTCCTCCAGCTGGTTCTCAACGCAGACAAGGCCATCAACGAGAGCGGCACGATTCTCATCGAGATCAACAACACAATCCTATCGCCAGAAGCAACAGAGAATCGATCGGGTGTCGATCCAGGAGACTTCGTTCACCTGAAGGTCGTGGATCATGGATCCGGCTTCTCCGAAGAAAACAGGGCCCGAATGTTCGACCCCTATTTTGCCTCGGCTGACGCCGGCGATTCTTCGGGTCTTGGGCTCTCCATCGTCCATGGAATCGTGCGTCAGACGAACGGATTCCTTCAGTGTCGCAATGGAAAGGAGGGAGGCACGATTATCGACATCTTCTTTCCCGCCGAGCAACCAAAAAGCGGCGAGAAGATCGACGAAACCCCGATCCCGGGACAATCCAAAGCCGATGCATCCGCCGGAGCCCAAACCATCTTGGTTTGCGATGACGATGAATTTGTGCGGGAGTTGACGACTCGAATCCTGCACTCCGCCGGCTATGCGGTCCATTCTGCAGAAAACGCCAGGGAGGCTCTCGAATTGATCCGCGAGCAGAAAGGCGATATCGATCTCTTGCTTACCGACATCATCATGCCGGGCATGAACGGAAGGGAGCTTTCCAGGCGAATGCAGGAGGAGTTCCCGTCCGTCAAGGTTTTGCTCATGTCCGGATACACCGCGAATACGCTGGAGGAAAATGGAGCTCTGAGCGCGAAAGCCGAGTTTCTTCAAAAGCCCATTTCCAGCCAGACTCTCCTCCAATCCATCCAAGTTGAATTGGGAAAAAAGGATCAGGAATGAAGATTCACTTTCACGGAGCCGCTCATACCGTCACAGGCTCAATGCACAGGGTCGAAGTCAATGGACTCAACCTCCTCCTCGATTGTGGGCTCTTTCAAGGAAAACGAAAGGAAGCGTTTCAGCGCAATCGCAACTTCTCGTTTGATCCTGCCGCAATCGACGCGTGCATCCTCTCTCATGCTCACATCGATCACTCCGGAAATTTGCCAAGCCTGGTAAAGGCAGGGTTCAAAGGCCCGATCTACGCCACCCCTGCAACCATTGAACTCTGCTCGTTCATGCTGAAAGATTCGGCACACATTCAAAACCGGGACGTGCTCTATGTGAACAAACGACGGAAGAGGCAGGGTCAGACCTTGCATGAGCCTCTCTACGAGATGAAAGATGTGGAAGCTTGTTTGAAAAAGATGAAGTCCCACCGGTATCACGACTCGTTCTCCCCTGGCCCTGGCGTGACCTGTACCTTCACCGACGCCGGCCATATTCTTGGTTCAGCTGCCGTGACACTCGACATCGAGGAGAACGGTGCCACCCGTCGACTTGTATTCACCGGAGATGTGGGACGAGAAGACGCTCCCATCATCAATGATCCGGAACCAGTTCACGATGTCGACTTCGTGATCACCGAAGGGACATATGGCGACCGACTTCATCCGGCGATGCAGGACATCAAAACCAAGCTCAAAGAGCTTTGCGGAGCAATCGTAGACAAGAAGAGTCGGCTCCTGATTCCCGCCTTTGCCGTCGGACGGACCCAGCAGATCCTCTATGCGCTGAACGAACTCCACGCAGAAGGAAAGCTCTGCCCCGTGCCTGTCTTCGTCGACAGCCCGATGGCAACAACTGCCACGGAAACCTACGAGAATCACGCCCAAAACTACGACCAGGAAGCTCTCGAGTACTTGAGTAAAGGAGACTACCCCTTCTCGTTTCCGAAACTCCGCTTCACACCGGACGTTGAGGCATCCAAGGAACTCAGCAAGATGAAGGGACCGCTCATCATCATTTCAGCTTCCGGGATGTGCGAGGGCGGGAGGATTCTTCATCACCTCGCCCAGGGAGTCGGCAATCGGGATAACATCATCCTGTTTCCCGGATTCCAGGCTCAACACACCCTGGGTCGCCAGCTCATCGAAAAACGAAACCCTGTGCGGATCTTCGGAGAAGAGTTTGCCGTTCGTGCGCAAATTGTCTCCATTCGTGGGTTAAGCGCCCACGCCGATCAAAAGGGCCTTCTCAAGTACATCGGGGCCATGGGAAAGAAGCTCAAACAGGCGTTTGTGGTCCACTGCGAGCCTCATCCAGGGCGCACACTTGCTCGTGAAATCGTGAATCTCGGGGTGCCAAAAGCCGAAGTCCCGACCCGGAACCAGTCCTTCACGATCTGAGGAGACCAAATACTTTCCATTTTTCCGGAGGGTAAAACCGGCATTGTCGTATAGAACTATAATCATAGTTTATTAGTGCGTCAACCCGGAACCGATGCGCTCGGTCTCCACCCAAGAAGGGAAAAAGCATGAACTCCAAACAACTCCTCCTCACACTGGGAATTTTGATTGCCACCGCACCCATCCCGGGTGCACGTGCTTCAGATCAAGACAAGATTCCAGACGAGGTCGTTGCGGGCGAAACCGGAACAATGATGCATGAGTTCCTTCGCCGGCTCGAAGCCTTTGATTTCCACGGATCGGTCCTGGTTGCCAGAAAGGGAGAGATCCTCCTTCACAACGCCTACGGAATTGCTGATGTAAAAACCGGGCGTCGCAACACAACAAACACCCTCTTCAGTACGGGGTCCGTGACCAAGCAGTTCACCGCAACCGGGATCATGAGGCTCGTGTCAGAAGGAAAGCTATCCACCGACGACTCCATCACGGAGTTCTTCAAGGGAGTCCCAAAAGACAAGGAGAAGATCACCGTTCATCAACTTCTCTCCCATAGTTCTGGTCTAGAGAGTTCCTATGGAGACGATTCTGAAGAGATCCAACGAGATGATCTGGTTCGCCGGGTCTTCTCCCGCCCCCTGATGTTCGATCCGGGAACCGAATATGAATACTCCAACGCTGGATATTCCTTACTGGCAGCGATCATCGAGAAGATCACGAAAGAGCGTTACGAGGATTATCTACGAGAGAACCTTTATCTTCCCAACGGCATGGAGAACACCGGTCTCACTTCTCTCTCCGTGCACCGAGATAAAGTAGCTTGCTCCCAGAACCCATCGATCAACTACCTGTCCCCGTCGATGAGGACGGAGAAGAACTGGAATCTGATCGGAAATGGAGGCCAGCTCTCCACACCCTCCGACATGTATCGCTGGCTGCTGGCTCTTCACCGCGGCTCCCTTGTCCCGAAGGAGGCTCGCAAGAGGATGTTCACCCGGCACGTTCGGGAAGGTGGTAACTATCACTACGGCTACGGCTGGTCCATCTTCCCCTCTCCCTGGGGCGGGGATGTCATCTGGCACAACGGCGGAGCCATGCCTCCCGGCTGGAGCTGTGCCGTCTACCAGTACCTTGACGACGATGCGATCTTCATCGTGTTTTCCAATAAACCCATGGATGGACAACATCCCGTCGACGAAATCGTCACTCGCCTCGCTCAGATTCTTCATGGGAAGAAGATCCCTCTTCCTCCCGCTCTCCCGTCCACGAAGCTTGATCCGGCCCTGGTCTCCGGGACCTACCGACTTTCAGGAGGAGGCTCTCTCACGACTCAACTCAGGGAAGGACGTCTTCAAATCATCCCGGCGGGCCAAAAAGCGATCTCCCGCATCTTCCCGTCGAGGATGGGACGCAGGCTTCAAAAATACAACGCAAAGAGCCAGGAAATGGTGGAGTTACTGGCGGATGGGAACTTTGCGGAAGCCGGAGAGCTCATGGACAGCCCGGATGGGGAAAAGTTTGTTCAAGGATGGTGGAAGTCCTTGGGAGCTCTTGGCGAATTCCAGGAAATCGAAGTCCATGGAACCAGGGTAATCGAAGAGGCACAGACGTACTGCCGTCTCGATTTCGAAAAAGGAAAGCGGGATCTTGTTTTCTACTGGATGGACGGACGCTGTGTGGGAATCGGCTCAGGAAAACCACCGGAGAAAGTCCTCTACCCCTTGTCTCCGACTCACTTTGTCTCCTACTCCCTGATGTCTGGCGACTTGATCGAGGCCAACTTTGAGCCGAAGGGAACCCTGACCCTCTCCCTTCACGGATCAACCGTAAAGGGAGTCATCGAGCAGGAGAGTGAATCGGATTCTTGAGCCAGTCCGGGTCTCAGATCTTCACGCACTCGAAGTAAAATCGTTTCCTCTTATCCTCTCCGCAATCTTCCGGGTGATCTTCTCCCAGGAGAGATGGTGCTGAACGTACTGGTGACGAGCTTCACAGTGGGCCCCGATCTTTTGGGGCTCACTGTTTCTGGTCTCCGAGATCACATTCTCGAGGATGACCGCCAGCGCCTTGGGGTCGTCCGGAGCAACCTGACATGCCAGCCGAGCGTCAGAACAGATATCCTGCATTGCCGGAACATCCGTGGTCCCGACCACATAGTTTCCAAAATAGAGTGCCTGACTCAGAACAAGTGGATAGTTTTCCACCGACTCCCGGGTCGTCTTCGAGGAAATGACCAGGCAGCGGGCCCGATCGTAAAGATGGTAGAGCTCCTTGCGGTCGGCGATTTCACCCGTGAATTCAAGCTTGCCGGCAAGATGCGGATTGCTCCTGATACAAGCGGTTACCTTCTCCTGAAACCCGTCGACCTCAGCCCCCACGAAAATCACCCGAAAATCGCCGTGGGTGATGCCGGAAAGAGCGTCAAGGAGCAACTGATGGTTCTTGTACTCCGCACCGATTCTCCCCACGGTGAGAATTAAATTCTCCTTTTCGGCAAAGGTACGACGCCGGGGGATCAGCTCCTTTGCCCTCTCGCAGTCAAACCCTCCCGGGACGGCAAGAACCTTCGACTTCAGTTCGGGATGTTCTTGAACAAGATAGGAGCACGCCTCGTTTGTCTCTGCGCCAACAAGATCAACCGCGCGAAGAAAGGAGGGATAGATCCTGTCGTAGGCAAACCGCAGAAACCAGGGCCGAGCCAGCGATTGCCGTCGGTATCGCTCGAGGCTCGGCTTCCCCATGTCAAGCTTCACAAAGAGGAATCCTCCGGGATTCAGCCACTTGTAGAGAAGCCCGGCAACATAGGTATCAAGCCCCCAGTAATAGAGATTCAGAACATCGATTTTCCTGGCCTTTTGAACGAGATACTTCAAGAACCGGCATCGCGCTCCAAAGTCAAATCGACGGGAAGGATGAGGGATCAGGTCAATCCCGGTACCGAAGGCTTCGGTCTTGTGACCGGGAAACGTCTCATCGACGGGAAACGTCACAATCGAGCTGTCGAACCCATGCCGATGCCCTAGCCAGTGAGGAACCATCCCCACATCTTTGGTGAAATGGACATCGAGGAGGCCGAACGGAAACAAGGTCCGAAAGGTCATCTTTCTCCGATCAACCGGGGGACGATTTGATCCAGGATCATTCTGGCTGGTCCGGGGGTCTGGCAGAATCATGGTCATTGATTTTTCACGAATCCGAGAGCCCGGGAATGTGATCCCCGCGCCGGCGATAGAAGAAGGTGGCGCCCGCACAAAGAGCGTTAATGGTGAGAGGAGCGGCGGCAAAGGACAAAGCAGCCCCGAGCATCCCATAAGAAGGAATCAACCAGAGATTGAGAAAAAAGGTCTGGACAAGACTCAGCACGGACCCGGCGGCAAGAACCGAGGGTTTTTCGATCACATTGAGGTAGTTCCCGTAGGGCAGGTTCAGGGTATGAAAGGCCCAACCCCACATGAGAACCGTCAAGACCCCGCCTCCTGTGGCAAACTCGTGACCGAACAAGATCCCCACGATCCCGGGAACCAGAAAGGAAAACAGAACAAAGACGAGCGCCAGGACAAGGCTGATCTTCTTCATCGACGAGAATTCCCGGTCGAACACCTGTTCGCTTTTTGCGGCCAGGATGCGAGGAAGCGCTACCGTGCTCACCGCAACGGGAATCAGATTGCATGCAAGAGACAATCGATATGCAGCATTATAGATCCCGACTTCATCCCCCGAAGACATTCGAGCAAGCATCCAGGTATCCAGTCGAGCTTGAAAAGCAAACGCCAGGGACCAGACGATCATCCACTTCCCGTAGCGAAAAAGAACTCGAGCGAGCTCCCCATCCCACGCCCCCCTTGAATTCCCAAGAGAGGTGTAACGCCGGGCCACGATGGACGCCACAAAGGGGGCAGCAATCGTCGCCAGTAAAGCAGTCGTGACGGTCAGCGTGTGGGTCAGCCACAAGATGCCAAGAGAGGCCAGCTGGAGCCCGCCGCCAAGAAGCAAGACCTTTGCGCGCTCGTTGAACTTTTGCTGGGCTTCGAGAAATGACAGAAACGTCGAGTGAATCAAGACCGCGACGATCCCCAGGAACGAAATCTTCAGATAGGGAGCAACCTCGGGTCGGTGGAGAACATTTTGTGCAAGGAAATCGGAAAAGAGAAGCCCCCCCCCACACACGAAGGCCCCGATCATGAGGCGGGTACGAATAAGGATGGTATAGGCGCTCTTGAGCTTTCCTTGCTCTCCCCGACCGGAGAATTGAGACGCATACCGCACGGTGGTCGAGCTGAGGCCAAGGTCCGACAACTCAAGTGCTATGGACAGCACCGACAGAGCCACTGCGTAAACCCCATAATTCATTGGACCTAGCGCCGGCGCCAGAACGATGGCGGCCAGAAATACAAAGGCCTTGTTCCCCAGGTTGCCGGCCAGGACCCAGCTAGCTGACCGTGCA
>JAJDCM010000322.1 GCA_029260825.1 Planctomycetota bacterium
CTCTTGATATCCCCACTCCTCGCCCAGTTTGGCGCAGATGGCAAGCTCTTGCGGATCATCTCCCCCGAGCTGGAGTGCCAGGGGATGCTCGGCCTTGTCATGGGCGAGATGCTGGGGAACGTCTCCGTTACGGATAGCGCCGGTGGTAATCATCTCGGTGTAGAGGAGGCTCTTTTTCGTGATGAACCGAAGAAAGCTTCGGAAATGCCGATCGGTTCGATCCATCATCGGGGCCACGCTGATGGGCCAGAGTTCTCCTCTTCGTCGGGCGGCGGGAGCCTTTGTTTGGTTCTTGAAAAGGGGCATCAGTTTGGCCTGGCCCGGTTCAAGGGCGGTACTCGTTTGGGCTCCCTGAAATGGATGTTTTCCCACTCCCCTTCTTCAATTACCTCGACCTCCGGATTCTTGGCTTGGAAGTAGCTAACGATATCTTGAACGAGATCGTCGGGGGTCGAAGCGGCGGAGGTGATGCCGACGGATTCGACTCCGGAAAACCAACTCGGGTCGAGATCCGGGGCTCCATCAACCCGATGGGCCGCTCCGGTGAGAGAGCCGGCGAGTTCGAGCAGTCGGGTTCCGTTGCTGCTGTAGTCGCTTGTAACCACGATGAACAGTTCAACGAAGGGAGCGATTTTCTTTACCGCGTCCTGTCGATTCTTCGTGGCAAAGCAGAGGTCGTCCCGGGATGGAAGGGTCAGGCGGGGAAATCTCCTGCGCAACACCTCAATGGTTCGATCGGTGTCGTCAACGCTGAGGGTTGTCTGGGTGAGGATCACCACTTTCTCCGGGTCGGGAACTTCCACCGTCAATGGATCAGCAAGCTTTGAATCTTCCTTGTGGTTTCCAAGAACGCTCACCACCGTGGTTGAATCGGGGGCCTCGCCCTGGGTTCCGATCACTTCCTGGTGACGTGTTGAATCTCCGATCAACAAGATGTGATAGCCCTGTTTCGCGAATCGCTTTGCCTCATTGTGCACCTTGGTGACCAGCGGGCAGGTCGCATCGATGGTGGCAAGCCGGAGGTCCTCGGCCTGTTTCCGGATGTCCGGGCTGACCCCATGGGCGGAAAACACAACGGTATTGGAGATGCCTTGGTCAGTCCGAGGCTTGATCCCGTCGAGTTCGGTCAGGTCTTCAACGAAGTGGACGTCATGATCGTTCGCCAGGCGGTTGACGACCTCATCGTTATGAACGATCGAATGGTAGACGGTGAGTTCTCCGTTTCCATCTTCCGCCATCGAGCTTGCGTTCTTTTTGACCGCATCGATCGCCATGACCACCCCGGCGCAGTAGCCTCGGGGCTTGGCGAGATAAACCTTTTGAACCATGGAGGTGAGCTTACCTTCGTTTGGCGGCCTTGATTTTCTTCTTGTTCACGTCCATCCACTCGCGAAGGTTTTCGGGCTTTTCCAGTCTCTCTCCGGTCATTTTTTCAAGGGCGCTGCGGATCTCTTCCAGGATCTTCTGCTGGTTGGGGCGTCGTTTCTTTTGTCTGGACTTTCCCTTTGCGGCAGCAGCGGCCCGATCCCCGTTGCCCGCGGCGCCTGTGTCCACCCGCACGTTGACACCCTTTGCTCGGTCCATGATGTTGAGCTCGAAGACGGGGAGCAACACTTTGGTCGATGTGAGGTTTCGGATCTCCCCCATGGCCCAGATGCTGGCCATGAAGACCTCGTCGCTGGGGTGGTCGAGGCATTTCCCGATGATGTCGAGGGACTTTCGATGACGATGGAAACCGAGAGCTCGTATGACGGCGGCAAGGAACGGACCGTCTTCTTCCTTGACGGAGAGAACCTTGGAGAGGCCCCGGGTCGCGGTCTTGGGAGAACTCTTCAGTCTTCCCAATGCCTTGGCCGCTTCGAGTCGATACGTTTTTATCTTTTCTCGAAGGAGAAGGCTCATGCGCTTGACGATGAGCTCGTGGTCGTATTTTCCCAGCCGGCGGATCTCCTGTCGCTTCTCGTGCTCTTCAATGGCGGGAAGGGTCTTGCCGGTTACCTTGAAGGATTGATTGAACGAAGCGACCTTATCCTTTGCTTGCTGGGTCGTGAGCTCGGTGGAGTCTTCATCCGCTCGTCCTGGAATGCTCAGGAAGAAGATGAAGAGGGTGATAAAAGCTGGAATTGCCAGATTTCTCACCATCAGGTTTTTCGAGAAACGAATTGCCATGTTGCTGCTACCTCCCGGGGATACAAGGACCAATCTTATTATAGGCCCTGGGTCAGGAGGGTGGGGCGGTTTCTGTCAAATCTGACGAAGGAGCCCTCCCGGTGTCCGATTCCGTCAGTTGACCCAGAAAATCCAGCAGATCAGCCGGTAGATTCGTGCCGATGGTCACTTCTTCGCCGCTGACAGGGTGGGTGAGCTGCACCCGGAGGGCGTGCAGACACAAACGAGGAGGCGCTGGAATCCCCTCCGTTCGCCCGGGTTCAGTCCCCACTCCGTAAAGAGGGTCGCCACACACCGGGTGCCCGATCGATTTCATGTGCACCCGGATCTGGTGGGTTCTACCGGTGTGGAGCCTCACTTCCACGTGGGTGTGGGCCGAGAATCGGTTCACGACCCGGTAGGTCGTCAGCGACCGGACCCCGTCTTCTCGTACGGCCATCATGATCTTGGAACGCCCGGATGGATCTTTTCCGATGGGGGAGTCGATCCGCCCCTCATCGTCTTGAATGACCCCATGGACGATGGTCTGGTAGGTCTTTTTGACCCAGCTTCGTTCGATCATTTTCTGGAAGATGGATCGCATCCGGGCGCTTTTTGCGACGAGGAGAACGCCGGATGTGTCCTTGTCGAGTCGATGAGCAAGGCGAGGAAGGATGTCCTTTGTGGGGTCGTCCATCCGACGATAGCGGTGATGAAGTGCGTTGATGAGGGTGTTGTAGAGGTTTCTTGAGACCGGATGGCAGATGATCCCTGGCTGTTTATTCAGCGCCAGGAAGGAGTCATCCTCGTAGATGATATCCAGAGGGATGGTGTCGTGGTGAATCTCACCGTCTCTGGGTTTTGGGATCAGAACCCGGACTCGATCCCCAAAGAGTACTTTTCGGCTCATTTTTAGCCCGAAGGTCGAATCATTGACGAGAATCCGACCTGCTTCCAGGAGCCCGCGAATGCCCGACCGAGACCGCCAGCTCAGTTTAGCCGCGAGAAACCGGTCCAACCGGCATCGGTGGAAGGAGGGGTCGACAGGATACGAGAGATCCTCGAGTGGTTTGGAGAGATCCGGCTTCATGACCTTGTTATGCTTTGCAACTTCGAGAACAACCATCTTCTGAGGACGAATTTTATGTGGGGCAATCGATCGAAACGGTGCGGTGAATCGGGGTGCGGGAGCTCATCGTTAACCTTGACCGATCGTTGCTGGCACCATCTTACGAGCCCGACAGAATACCTCCATCATCTCATGTCGGCACTCAAAAACGGAATGCCCAAGGGGGCGCTTCGTCTGGACGGGGTGGATTGCTCCGGACAGGATTTTCACCTCTGCAACCTTCCCGGGGCCAGCCTGGTGGAGGCAAAACTCGCCCGATGTAACTTCTCCGGGGCCGATCTGATGGGGGCAGACCTCTCCCGTGCCGACCTCCAGAAGATCGAGGGAAGAGCCACCAAGTTCTTCAAGGCCAATCTCCAGCACACCGATCTGCGGTGCTCTGATCTGACCCGAGCCAACCTTCAAAAGGCCGACCTGACGGGTGCCGATCTTCGGGGCGCGATTCTGGTCAGGGCGAACCTTCGAGGAGCAACTCTCTCGGGAGCCAGGCTCGATGAGGCGATCACGGACGGGGCCCTTCTCCCCAGCCTGGACGAAATCGCCTCATCTTGAGCCCTGTTAGCCGACCCCGATGGGCACGGTTGCCGACATGGCGATCCTCACCATTTCGGCAAGGTTCGAGACGTCGAGCTTCCTCATGATGGATCGGCGGTGAGCCTCGATGGTCTTCGTACTGCGGAAGATCTCCGCGGCGATTTCCTTGGTCGAAAAACCGCGAACGATGAACTCGAGGATCTCCGCTTCTCGCTCGGTCAGTGTCACGAGGCGTCGGTCCGCATCGGCCCGAACGTGGCCAAGTGCCGCCTTTTCCATGGCTTCCGAGACCCGCTCGAGAAGGAGCTTTTCGCAGAACGGCTTTTCGAGGAAGTCGACCGCACCCATCCGCATGGCCCGAACGGCGGTTTGCACGTCGCCATAACCCGTGACGAAGATGATGGGGATGGATGGGGAAGTGGAACTTAGACGGTCCTGAAGGGAAAGCCCACTCGTGTCAGGAAGTCGAATGTCCAGGACCAGACAGCAGAGCTGTTGAGGATGGTACTTGTTCTGAAACTCATCGATCGAAGCGCAAGGAATCACTTCAAAACCCGCGGATCTCACAAGAAGCGAGATCGATTCACGGACGGCGGGATCGTCGTCGACAATGTAGACAAACCCCTTCCCTGAAATGGTTTTTGTTCCCATTTTACTATCTTGGCCCTTTCAAGTTGCTTGACGTGCAGGTGGATGAGCTCTTTGCCTCATCCTAGCTGCTCGCCTCCCGTAAGCAAAACTGATTCTGTACTGTCGATATCGGGTCGAAGAGGCCCCACGTTGACCGATTTGTTTGGGGCGCTGCAACACTTTCCGGCCACTCATCGGTCGGTGATTTCCAGTTGATAGGTGCGGTAGGTCCTGTAAAGCTTTGCCTCTAAAAGTCTTTCCAGTTTCTTTGGGTTCTCAAACGAGTCGGGGATGGGGCTGATCTCGGCGGTATCAAAGCCCTTATCCAGAGCTACGGCGAGAAAATCCCGGATGAGATAGCCAAGGATGGGGAGGTTCGTGTGAGACCTTCTCAATGAAAAGGCGAAGATCCGGAGACGGTCGATCTCGCCTTTTTTCCCGTAGAGAGCGATGGCCTGAAACGGCCGGTGATATTTGAGTGCCTCGAACCTCTGGGGATTTGAATCGGGGAGAGAAAGGATGCAACCCACCGGTTCTCCCTCGTCCTCCAGAATGCGGATCAGATCCGGATCAATGAGCTTGCGGTGCCGAGAAAAAAGGAATTGGAGCTCGGGGAGGGTCCAGGAGCTCAGCCCCCAGCTATCTTGGCTCGACTCCTTCATCAGGTGCAAGAGGAGAGGAACCTCCCGATCAAGCTGGCCAAGATCAATCCTTCTTACCGCGAGCCCGGGGCTTGAGGCCGGTGCTCGACCTCCTCGGTCGAGCAAACGGTTGAAGGTCCGACTTTCCTGGAGTCGATCTCGAGTGATCGAGTAGCAGAGGTGGTCTTTTTGGGGTGAAAAACCGTACCCGGCGAAAAGAGCCCAGTAGTACCGGGGGTGATGAGGAAGCAAGACGGTCGGGGGGGTTTTGGGATCGTTGGTGAGGCAGCCGAGCTTCCCCGCAGGAGACGGATCCCAGGGCCCCACGATTCTCTTCAGCCCTCTGGATTGGCTCCACTCCGTGATTTTTTTGATCAGGGCGTCAAAGACCCTTCGATCGTTGACCCCCTCGAAAAACGCCAGGCTGCAAACCGGGTTTGATTCCGTGTTTGGCCCCGGATTCCGGAGGAATGCCGCGGCACGGGCGGCGGGTTTTCCTTCCAATCGGGCGAGAAACAAAACCGGTTCGGTTCCGGGTGCAGGCGCATCATCTCCGGACAGAGTAAGATTTGTGATGACCTCCTTTTCCGCTGCCCTGTCTTTCGAAAACGATTCCAGGAGGGGGACATGGAACTCCTCTTTCTTCCTGATGTCAGGGCCTAAATTTAGAAATAATCTTAGCTTATGCCCATCGCTGGGGGGGAAGGAGTCGACGGTTATTTTCGGCATGGGGACGTCTCGATAGAAACTTTCGTTGGGCTTAGAGCTTGTCTAGCCTAAATCCTCTGCATAGACTGCGTCACCTTTGGCCGCAACGTCTCCGAATTGTGGGGGGGTTGCCCCGGGAATGCGCCTTTGCCGAATGCTTGAGGATGTGAGCTGCATGGTTTTGTTAAAGACCCTCTTTATTGGTTGGGGTGTAGGTTTTGTCGCCGCGATCCCGGCGGGACCGGTGGGTGCATCGGTATTTGCCCAGGGAATCGAAGGACGTAGACGAAGCACGGCACCGGCCATGATCCTCGGGGCGATCGTCGTTGATGCAGTCTACTGTGCCCTGGCGTTTCTCGGGGTCAGCATCTATTTGAAGCCCTGGCTCGCCAATCCCATCGTCGGCGCCATTGCCATGATCTTCTTGCTCGGTCTTGGTTACAAGATGGCGACCACGGTTCCCATCATGGATGGCGGCGGTCCGAACGTCGATCGGGCGGGCGGTACCGGGTCGGAGACGAGCCGAGGCGCCTTCTGCACCGGTTTCTTCATGAGTGTGGCGAACCCCATCCTTCCGGTCTCCTGGGCGGGAATCGTTTATGCTCTCCAGAGTTCGGGAACGGTGGGTGAGGAAATGCCTGTCCTCATCACCTTTGCCATCTTTGCCGCCCTCGGCATGGGTTGCTGGCTTCTCGTTCTTTACCGGACCGCCCGATTCGGCCGATCTTTCCTGAGCCCCAAGGCCGTGCGCTGGGTCATTCGAGGTCTCGGGATCATGGTGATGCTGATGGGGGTCTATTACGGGGTCTGGACCGTCATCAACTGAGCAAAGGCTGCTCTTATTCCTCGGAAATCGGAATCCTCACACCTCGCTCCTTCGCCACCTCTTGAGCTCTCTCGTATCCCGCGTCCACGTGACGGATGACACCCATTCCCGGATCGCAGGTCAGCACTCGTTCGAGTCTTGCGTCTGCTTCTTTGGTTCCGTCGGCGACCGTCACCTGTCCGGCATGGAGGGAATAGCCCATTCCCACTCCGCCTCCGTGATGGAACGAGACCCACGTGGCCCCCGAAGCGGTGTTCAAGAGGGCATTGAGGAGGGGCCAGTCGGCGATGGCGTCCGAGCCGTCCTTCATTCCTTCGGTTTCCCGATTGGGAGAAGCCACGGATCCACAGTCAAGATGATCCCGTCCGATCACGATCGGGGCGCTGACTTCCCCATCCCGAACCATCTGATTGAATCGGAGCCCGAGCCTGGCGCGTTCTCCGTATCCCAGCCAGCAGATCCGGGACGGCAAGCCCTGGAAGGCGACTCGCTCTTGTGCAAGTCGGATCCATCGACAGAGGGCCTCGTCTTCCGGGAACTCCGCCAGCACGGCCTCGTCGGTTTTTAGAATGTCTTCCGGATCACCGGAAAGCGCCACCCATCGAAACGGTCCCTTTCCTTCGCAAAACAGGGGTCGGATGTAGGCCGGAACAAAACCCGGGAAGCCGAAGGCGTTCTCGAGACCGGCTTCCTTCGCATGACCCCGGATGTTGTTTCCGTAGTCAAAAGTGATGGCGTTCATTTCCTGGAGCTTCAGCATGGCCCTCACGTGATCGGCCATCGTCGCCATCGAACGCTTGATGTATTCGGTGGGGTCATTTTGCCTGAGTTCCAGGGCTTCTTCGAACGAACACCCGGTCGGCACATAGCCCTGGAGAGGATCGTGAGCGCTGGTCTGGTCGGTCAAAAGATCCGGAACGATTTTTCGTTCGATCAAGACGTTGAGAAGATCGACCTGATTGGCAAGGACACCGATGGATCGGGCGACTTTACCGTCTCGTGCGGCGAGTGATTTTTCGATGGCCTCATCGATCGACTCGGTGAATTCATCCAGGTAGCGGGTGGCCACCCGTTTCTCAAGGCGCGAGCGGTCCACATCGGCGCCAAGATAAGTGGCTCCGTTCATGGTCGCGGCGAGTGGCTGGGCGCCTCCCATTCCTCCCATGCCGCCGCTGACCACGAGTCGACCGGCGAGACTCCCCGAGAAATGCTGTCTTGCGGCTTCAGCAAACGTCTCGTAGGTCCCTTGTAGAATCCCCTGACTTCCGATGTAGATCCAGCTTCCCGCGGTCATCTGACCGAACATGATGAGGCCCTTGTCCTCGAGATCATTGAAGGTTTCCCAGTTTGCCCACCTTGGAACAAGGTTTGAATTGGCGATCAGGACTCTCGGTGCGTTTTCATGGGTGCGAAAAATACCCACCGGCTTTCCGGACTGGACGAGGAGGGTTTCGTCGTCTTCCAGGTCGCGCAGGCATCGAAGAATGGCGTGAAGCGCGGCGGGGGATCGAGCGGCTTTTCCGGATCCTCCGTAGACAACGAGATCTTCCGGTCTCTCCGCCACATCCGGGTCGAGGTTGTTCAGGAGCATTCGATAGGCAGCTTCGGTGAGCCAGCTCTTGCAGGTGAGCTCGGTTCCGTGAGGAGTCTTGGGAATCCCAATGTCGTTCGCAACCCCGGACTTCTGTGTCATTTTTGCTTCGCTTTCTTTTCGAGGAAGAATGTTTGTTCTTTCAGGCCAGGGGACCCACTGCGTTCTCGACCGCGGAAAGGAGTTCGCCCGATCCGATCAGTTCGTCGATCGCCAGGATGTCATGGGCAAACACCCGGTCGCATTCGATCTTGGGCACCCGGGTGCGGATGACTTCGTAAGCTGCGCGAACCCCAGGTCCCGGTTTGAGCGGGAGGACGAACTCCAATCCCTGGGAGCCGCAAAGTAGCTCGATCGCCACCACCTTCTCCACGTTCCTCTCGATGTTGCGAGCGTATCGAGCGGCGATGGTGGACATGCTGACATGATCTTCCTGGTTTGCCGAGGTCGGAATGGAATCGACGGTGGCCGGATGGGCAAGCTTCTTGTTCTCGGAGACGAGGGAGGCAGCGACGACCTGGGGAATCATCATTCCCGAGTTCAGGCCCCCATCCGCAACGAGGAACGCAGGAAGGCCCTGGGATGTCTCCGGGTCAACGAGTGTTTCGATCCGTCGTTCCGAGATGGAACCCAGGTCCGCAAGGGAGAGGGCGAGATAGTCCATCACGTGACCCACCGGAGCACCGTGGAAGTTTCCGCCGGAGAGCACGTCTCCCTCCCTGGCAAAGACCAGGGGATTGTCCGTCGCCGAATTGAACTCCCGCTCGAGAACCTGACTCGTGTGGTCGAGGCAATCCCTCACCGCGCCGTGAACCTGGGAGAGACAGCGAAGGCTGTAGCAATCCTGGACTCTTGAGCAATCATGATGGGAATCCAGGATCTCGCTTCCCTTCATCAGCAACCGGATGTTCCGGGCGGTTCGAATCTGACCCGGGTGGGGGCGGATCGCGTGGATCCGTTCATCAAACGGAGTGAGACTCCCCTTGTGGGCTTCCAGCGTCATGGCCCCGGCAACGTCGGCGCAAGATAAAAGACGACGGGCTCGAAGGGCGGTTGCTCCTCCGATCGCCGCGGAAATCTGGACTCCATTGATCAGGGCGAGTCCCTCCTTGGCGAGAAGGCGGTGGGGCTTGATTCCGGCATCCGCCATTGCCTCGGCGCTCGGCATCCGGCGTCCCTTGTACATCACTTCCCCTTCGCCCATCAGCGAGAGGGCCATGTGAGCTAGCGGCGCGAGGTCTCCGCTCGCTCCGACCGAACCCTGTTCTGGAATGATGGGAAGAACATCTTTTTCCAGCATGGAGAGGAGGGTCTGGACGCATTCGAGGGTGATCCCCGAGAACCCCAGGACGAGGGCGTTCGCCCGCAGCAGCATGGCAATCCTGGTTTCGTCCCGGGAAAGAGGTTCCCCCACCCCGGTCGAGTGGGAGCGCACCAGGTTGACCTGCAATGTCTCCAGGTTTTCCCGGGAGATGGCAACGTTGGCGAACTTGCCAAACCCGGTGGTCAGGCCATAAACGACCTTACCCGTGTCGACGGCATCCTGCACCAGCTCTCGAGCCCGGAGCATTCGCCGCCGGGCGTCTTTGGTGATCTCGAACTGAATCTCTTTCGCCCCGAGAAAATCGGCAAGGGCGGTGAGAGTCAGGCTTCGGCCATCCAGAATGATTTTATGCAATCAGGGCATCCTTCTTCGGGTTTGATTCCTGGCGCTCCGTTCGGTCCCTCAGCTGACATTGCCATGGAAACCATCGAGCTTCGGTCGGTCTATCCTAATCCGAGGAAGCCCGGTTCGCCAGAGCCTCAGAGGACTCCTTTCAAGAAGTCTTCAATCACGCGGTAGACTCCTCGGAGTTCCCAGCCGAGTCTGTCCCGGAGTCGATGGCTGATGAGGGAGCAATTTGCCGGCCGAGCGGCTCCCGTCGGGGGGGCTTCTTCTTTCTTGATGAGTTGCTGGTCGTACCCTCGTAGCGGGGCCAACGCCCGGGCAAACTCGTAGCGGTTGAGGCTGCTGGCTCCTCCAGCATGAAAGAGCTCGCTCGGGGCATCCGGAGCCCCGCCTTCGGAGGCGAGATGGAGGATGGCCTGGACCAGGTCCGATCGATCGGTGGGTGAGCGAAACTCCCACCCGTGGAGTGTTACCGGCCTGTTTTCCCGGGTTGCATTTTCGATGAAGCTTTCATGAGGTGCTGCTTCCCCCGGATCATAGATGAGGGACGGGCGGAGAATGATGGCCCGGCAAAGAGGCCTTACAAGCTCCTCAGCTTCGAGTTTCAGGGCTCCATAGGGAAGGAGGGGGGCTGGCCGATCCTCTTCCGCATACGCGCCCTGAGAGCCGCAAAAGACCAGATCGGTCGAGAGGTGAATCAGACGTGCTCCCACGGTCTTGACGCCGGCGACGACTCCGCGGGTTCCGGCGACGATGACTTTCTCCTGCTGGTCGGGCTCCTTGCTGTAGGCGCAATGAACAACAACATCCGGGGAGACCTCCTGGATGAGCTGGACCGTCTTTTTTTCGTTTGAAAGATCACAGACCCGGGTCTCGATGGACGTGGCAGCCGAGGGGAGGGGAGTTCGATGAAGGAGCGCGACAACTCGCCATCCGGTCATTTTCGCCCTGATGGCAAGGTTCCGACCGACAAAACCGGCGGCACCGGTGATCAGAAGGGTCGGGGGGACCTCGCTCCGGGTGAGGTTGTTTTCGTTTTCCATCTCCCGGATTTGGTCATACATCCAGGATCGGGTCAACCCGTTGCTCTTGCCCGTTCGTCATCCTAAAATCAAAGGGGTGGAGGAAGCCCGCCCCGAAGAAAAAAGTGAACCTGTCCTCGGTCTGGTGAAGGACGTGGGGATGAGAAGGGTGAGCCATTGAATATCGGTTTCGACCTCAGCGTTCAGGAGGATCGTCCGGCGGGGGTCGCTCGGCTCCAGCTTTCTCTCCTGGAGGGGCTCGAGCAGAACGAGGCGGATCACCGGTATTTTCTCTATTCCCGTGTCCCTGTCGATCTTCCGGTCGAGCTCGGCAGCCGGTTTCAGCGGGTTGTCACGAACCATCCGAAGATGACGCCCCGGCGATGGCGGTCTAAAGTCGTCACCGGGTGCATCCGGGAAGATGGGATCGGCATCTTTCATTCCCCGTTCGTTGCCATTCCGTATCGAGGTCCGGGGGCGCGCATTGCTACCGCCCACGACATCCCCTGGGTTCATCACGAGACGGTGAGGGAAGGCGGGTCGTTCCGGAAGGCTCTCGCCATCGGAAAGACGATGATCCGAGCGTCCCGGGTTCTTGTTCCTTCCGAGTTCACTCGCGCTGACCTTGTTGGACTCAAAGCCAATTATGCCCGGAAGGTCGAGGTCGTGCGGCCGGGTCTTCTTCGCCGGTTCTTTGCCGAGCCGACACCGCTTGCAAGAGTGCGTGAACTCTGCCGGAGCCTTGGCCTCCCGGATCCACCGTTCCTTCTAGCGGTGGGAACATTGCGCATGCGAAAGAACATGAATCTGATTCTGCGGGCATTTGCCCGCCTTGCAAAACTCGATGTCGATGGGACTCGATTGCCACCGCTGGTGGTCGTGGGGGCAACGGATGAGCCCCCGGAGAAGTTGCGAGCGTGGGTGTCCGAGTTCCTCGATCCTTCCCGGGTCTTCTTCACCGGTTATCTGAAGGAAGAGGCACTTGTTCCTCTCTACGATGGATCGGCTTGCTTCCTTTTTCCTTCCCTCCTGGAGGGCTTTGGTTTTCCTCCGCTTGAGGCGTTCGCCCGCCGGGTTCCGGTGGTTGCCTCAACTTCCGGGGCGGTCCCTGAAGTTCTTGGGACTTCAAACGCGCTTTTTGTCGCTCCGGATGACGAGGACGGTTGGGTGGAGGCCGTCATGCGGGTGCTTTCCGAGGAGTCGGTGCGTCGTTCTCTGATGGACTCGGGGATGAAGAGGGCTCAGTCCTTCAATTCCGCGGACTTTGGATCTCGTGTACTATCGATTTACGAGGAGTTGGAGTCGGAAGCCGTTCGAAGTTAGGGTCCACACTTGCATTATGATGTGCTATCCGATCCAATGACGGGTAGGGAATAGTCATTTTACTGGTTAACAGGTGGTCTAAGAGGGGAGCCCCCATCCACTGGTGATCCTTGACGGGTACGAAGTGGGTTCAACGGGCTATGAGAGGATGTTTCTGGTGAAACCTCCGATTTCAATCATCGAGGTCGTTCTTGCCGCTTTGAGCTGTGTGGTTTTTCTATGCCCCGCCCAGGGGGAAGAAACTCGCGGGCTCCCGATTCTGCAGCCGAATTTCATCGTGATCCTGACGGACGATCTGCGGGCTGATTGCCTGGGGTACGCCGGCAATCAGGTCGTGCGCACTCCTGTTCTGGACGCGTTTGCCGCGGAGTCGGCTTGCTTTACACAGATGTATACCTGCAATCCGCTCTGTAGTCCAAGTCGTTCGGTGATCCTGAGCGGCCTCTATTCTCACCAGGCGGCAAACGGAATCCTTTCCAATCGATCTTGGGTGGATTTCCCGTCGGACACGACAACCCTGGCTTCAGAGCTCAATACCGCTGGTTACCGGACCGCCTTTATCGGGAAAACCCATCTCGGGGGGGATCCTCGAGCCTGGGGGTTTCAGGATGTTCCCATGTGGTTGCCCACCGGATCCATCGCGTATGAAGATCCGACCCTTTTTGTGAATGGTCGCTACCGCCGTGTCGCCGGGAATATTACCCGATCGTTTGCGACTGCGGCCCTTCGCTTCTTGCGCCTTCGAGGGAACGGGAAGGCTCCCTGGTTGCTGTTCGTTTCAACCACTGCGCCCCACGGACCCTACTGCTGTACGGATACTTATCCTTACACTCAAAAAGAAATCGAAGCCGATCCTCCTCCGGATTTTCCTCCGGGTACTCCCATGGACGAGTTCGATTGGGCCAGCTACTATGCGACGATTTCCGATCTGGATGCCGAAGTCGGTCGGATCTTGACCGAAGTGAACGATCTTGGCCTTCGGGAAAAGACCTACGTCCTGTTCACCAGCGACCAGGGCCTCATGGCCGGGAGTCATGATACCGGCCAGATCAAATCGGTCTGGTTTAACGAGGCGATCCGGGTGCCGGGTTTGTTTCGGGGGCCGGGAGTGAGTGCGGGGGACGTGAATGTTCCGGTGATGACCTTGGACATCCTCCCGACCTTGCTCGAGCTTGCGGGCATTCGGCCTCCGTCGACCCTCTCGGGAAAGAGTCTTGTGGGACCCATCCTGAACGGGAACCCCATCCACGATTCGGTCTTCTCGGAAAGCGAGACGTTTACCGGTTCGGTCCCGACCTGGCAGATGGTGCGTTCCTATGAAGGGCTGAGCGCGGGCTTCAAGTACGTCATCGAGCCGGGCGAAGGAAACGAGTATCTCTACGACGAAATCAAAGATCCCTTCGAGCTTCAGAACCTTCTCGATCTTCCCGACCCTCCCCAGAAGGTTTTGGATCGCCTCCGTCTTCTTCACAGCTCCTGGTTCACGTCGACGCCTTAGCAGCCTCTTCGTCGGCGAACCGCTACGTTCCCTTTGTGATCAGGAATGCTCCGAAAAAGAGCCCGGCTCCAATAGCCAAGAGCCCGATGACCACGAGCGCTTTGAAGATAAACCCTCTTTGGGCGATGTCCTCACGAAGAAGGCCTGACTCTTTCTTCCCGGCATAGGGGCTGAACTGGAGGGCCGAGTCTCTTGCCTGGAGATCGCTCCGCCCCGCCTGAAGGACTTCTTTTTTGGCGGGAGCCTGGCGAATTTCGTCCTCTTCTTTTGGAGGGAGAGGAGCCGCTTGTGGAGTGGGTTTTGGGGGCAGCGGTCTTCTGGGTCGAGCCGCCGCATCTCCCTCGAACCGGAGGAGGGTGGATCCGACCCGGATGGTATCTCCCACCTGAAGAGGGTTGCTTGTGGCGGGCACATCGTTGACCTTGGTGCCGTTTGAACTCTGCAGGTCGACCACGAAGTAGTCGTTCCCCGACCGGTAGAGCCGTGCGTGTCGCCGGGAAAGAGTGGTGTCAGCGAGACGAACTTCCGCCTCTTTTCCGCGTCCGATGATGGCCTTGTCGGGGAGGTCGAACCGTTCACCTTGGTTCTTTCCTTCCAGCACGATGATGGATGACATCGCGCAAGTGTACCATGGAGTAAAAGAAGCGAGAAACAGGGTACGAAGCCAGGAGTTCAAGAAATGAACGTGGACGGGCCAAAGGTCAAGGCTCATCATCTGAAGAAGGAATACCGGGATTTCTGGGGGCGGCGCCGGGTGCCGGCGCTCTCCAACTTCAGCCTCGAAATCCGGGCGGGTGAGGTCGTCGGTCTCGTGGGAAGAAATGGGTCGGGAAAGACCACCGCTCTCAAATGCCTTCTTGGTTTGATTCGACCGACCCAGGGTGACGTCGAAGTCCTTTCCGGGGATCCACGAGATCCGGCGGTTCGACGGCAGGTCGGCTACGTCCCCGAGAAAACCGACCTGAACCCGCTTCTCACGCCCGTCGAACTCTTTCACTATCACGGTCGTCTCCTGGGAGTGGATCCGGCCACCCGGCGGAAAAGGACCGATGAACTCCTCTCCAAGCTTGACCTGCAGCGGGATTCCAGGAGACAGCTTCGACGCCTGTCCCTCGGAACCGCACGAAGAACGGCCCTGGGTGTGGCCCTCATGAATGAGCCAAAAGTCCTCTTTCTTGATGAGCCTCTTTCGGCGGTTGACCCGGAAGGGGTGGCTCGTTTTCGTGATCTCCTGATGGGGCTCAAGGGGAGGGGGGCGGCGATTCTTCTTTCGTCCCACATCCTCTCTCATCTTCCGGACATCGCGGACAGGATCCTCTTTCTTCACGACGGAGAGATCAAACTCTCGGGAGGGGTGGATGAGATCTTGAAGAGGGACGAGGGGACTCGCCTTGCGCTTTCCGGGCTGAGCGAAGGCCAGGTCGAAGAGGTCATCCGGGAAATTCGAGCCCGGGGCGGGAAGGTCGAGGATGTCGGGCCGGGCCGTCGGAGCCTGGAGAGCCTCTATCTGGAAATCGTCGGCTCCTTCCGGGCGGAGGGAGAGGATGGTCCATGATTCTCCTGGTTCTTTCTGAAGCTCTGCACTGCCTCCGTGTCCTGACTCGATCGCCCTATCTCTTGCCGTTTGCAATCGGGTTTCTTGTCGTTCGGGGCTTTCTTCTGATCTCTTTGGGTGAGGACGCGACTCTTCCCGAGCAGGAGATGCGGGCCAGGCTAAGCCTTGCCCTGATTTCGGTTCCCCTTTCGATTTATCTGGCCATGTACACGGTCACGAGAGATCGTTCTTCAGCCTCCTCGATTCTCTCCATTTCCGGGAAGCTTGGCTGGTCGGGGTTCCTCCTCGGCCGGGGTCTTGGGGGTTGTCTCTTCCTGGCTTGTTTCTGGGGAATGGCTCTGATCGCGGATGTTGGCGTCTTTTCCTTTTTCGAATCGGAGTCCGGGGAGAAAAAGCCCCGACCCGCCAGCCGCTTTGCGCGGTACGTCCCCGGGGAAAGGGAAATCACGAGGGACTCGGAGGGCTATTTCTGGCTCCGCAAGGGGAAGGGCGTGGCGACATTTCGGTTTGCTCCCTCGGGTCGGGAGGGGCGGGCTGAATTTGTTTACGCCCGAGCTCGTGTGCGCTGGATGCCCGGCGCCGAACAGGTCTCCCGGAGCATCGGTCTTACCTATGAGTTTTCCGACCTTCGGGGAAACGGGGAGAATGGAGAAGAGCCAGAGACCGGGAGGCTCCTTCTTTCCGGGGCCTGCGGGGTGAAGGCGCCGGTGCCTGATTGGCTCGCGGACGGGGGCCAGGCCTTTTTGCTCCACTTGTCGGTCCCTTCGAAGGCCGGAGTGGTCGGCCTCGAGCAGGGTCGGATCATGTGCCTTGGGGCCGTTTCGGCCTATCCTCCTTTTTATGCCAAGACTCTCCTTTCTCTTCTGGCCCTCTGCTGTTACCTGCATCTCATCACCGTCTTCGTATCGGCGTCCATCTCCGGTCTGGTCGGGCTGGGGGTCTCCCTCGGGCTCACCGTTCTGGGATCGGTGAGGCACCTTCTTCTGGAAGCCATCGGGACGGAGGGGTTTGAGGCATCTTCTCAGATGAGCTGGCTTCTGGCCCTTCAGGTGAAGCTCCTCCGGCTCGTCACGATTCCAAGCCCGCGTCTCTCAGATCTTTGGAGTCCCGGGTTTCTGATGGATCGGGTCGATCTTCCTCTGGGCTTCCTTGCTTCGGACGCAGGAGTTTTGGCATTGTACTGCCTTCCGTTTTTTGTTATTGCGTGGGCCCTTTGTTGGATGCGAGAGGGCCGGTGAGCGTGTTCTCTTTGGCTTGAACGCCGGTATTTTCCCGGCGAGCCCCGGAGATCAACTTCATTGAAGCGATCTTGTATTGATGCGAAGCGGCCTGATTCTTTTCACGCTCCTACTTCTTGTGGTGGCACAGTTTCTGGTGATCCGAGCTCTTGAGCCATCTGGTGTTGTTTCCAGGTCGGCTTCCGGTCTCACCGAGATTGACGATGCGACCGGTGGCGAGGATGGAGCGACCAGGCTCGAAAGACAGGCGATGTTCGCGCCTGACTTACCCGGAGTTTTGTTGGCCGGGTTTCGGGGCCTGGTGGTGGACCTCCTGTTTCTCAAGGCGCAGAGTGATCTTCGCCGGGGGGATAAGTGGGTTCTTCCGGAAGATTACCGCCTGATCGTCTCCCTGATGCCGCACAATGTCGAAATCTGGGACTTTTTGGCCTATCAGCTATCGTTCAACCTGGCGGACGAGGACCTTGAATCAAGGCGAGTCTGGCATCGAGAAGGACTGCGTTTTCTCGACGAAGGGCTGGCTGAAAACCCGGATTCTCCCCTTCTTCATCATTTAAAGGGTCGAATCCTGAGCCGGAGGCTGTTTGATCCGGCTTTTGCTTGGTTGAAGGATGAGCACCTCCGGTTGGAGGGAGAGAGTGATCTGGCTCGGGCTGCCCACCATTTTCGGCGGGCATCAGAGCTTCTGCCGGACGAGCCAAGCTACTCGTTGGCCTGGGCCTCGGTCGAGATTGATCTTGGCGAGGAACGGGCCATGAGCGGCGATCTTGATCAGGCTTGTAAAGCGTTTGTTCGGGCCAGAGCGGCTGTAGGACGCTCCATTGCCCGTGGAGAGGAGGGGGGACTCGGCTTTCGAGTCGCCTGGCCTCGCATCAACCTCGCCCTGGATGCTGTGGTTCAAAGCCGTAAGGCCTTGGCCGGGAAGGGCGGGTTTGACGGTACCGAAATCGACGGGGCCGTGAAGTTGCTGAACGACTTCAAGGCAATTGACCCCGAGAGTGAAGCTGCCTGGGTGGATGAACTCTTGCGCCGGCTTTTGGCGCGGCGCTCAAGAAACCCGGCAGGAGTTGACGAATAATCCGTGAATTTGATCGCAAGGCACTGCCCTCGATGACAGGGCAGGCCTTTTTTGGAAATCGATCTGAGAAGAATCAGAGGTCGAGGAAGAGGGAGTTAAATGGAAGAGTTTGGACAGATTCTCACGATAGTGATCCCGATCGTCGGGCTTATTTTTGCCTTCAATCTTTACAAGAAGATCCTGAAGGAGCCGGAAGGCACCGACAAGATGAAAAAGATCGCCAAGGCGGTGCAGGATGGGGCTCGAGCCTTCATCACCACCGAGTACAAGGTGATCTCGATTTTTGCCGTCGTGCTCTTTGTTGTTCTGGGGCTGGGCATCAACTGGGGAACCGCATTTTGCTACATCCTCGGTGCGGCGATTTCTGCCACCGCTGGCTACGTCGGTCTTCGAGTTGCCACCATGGCTGCGGTTCGAACCACGGAAGGTGCGAAAACGAGCCTGAGCAAGGCTCTTGAGATTGCCTTTTCGAGTGGTTCGGTCATGGGCTTCACCGTGGTGGGTCTTGGCCTCATGGGCCTTTCCATCCTGCTCATTTTCCTGGATCCGACCGAGGTGTTTGGGTTCAGTCTCGGGGCCTCCTCGATCGCTCTGTTCGCTCGCGTCGGTGGAGGAATCTTCACCAAGGCGGCTGATGTTGGAGCCGACCTGGTGGGCAAGGTTGAGGCTGGAATTCCCGAGGATGATCCACGAAACCCGGCAGTGATCGCCGACAACGTTGGTGACAATGTTGGTGATGTCGCCGGGATGGGGGCCGACCTCTTCGAGAGCTATGTGGGATCCATCATTGCCTCGGTGGCGATTGCCGCGCTCATCGGAGCTTCGATGGCCGGTGAGTGGACGGCGGGACAGGCGTTTCCCGTGCTTCTTGCCGCCCTGGGTATCCTGGCTTCGATCGCTGGTACGTTCTTCGTCAAGACCGAAGACGAAACCGAACTCCACGCCGCTCTCTTCAAGGGGCTCCTGGTTTCAAGCGGTATAGTCCTCGGCTTTGCCGCGATCCTGACTCTTCTGCTGGATCTCGACTTTACCTGGAACGGCAAGGAATACGGAAGCTGGGGAGTCTTCTTCTCGGTCTTCTGCGGCCTGGCTCTGGGAGTCGTGGTCGGAAAGATAACCGAATACTACACGTCTGAATCCAAGCCACCGGCTCGGGAGATCGCCAAGCAATCCGAGACCGGAGCCGCGACCAACCTGATTCACGGTCTTGCGGTTGGAATGGCCTCGACGGCTCTTCCCGTGGTGTTCGTCTGTATTGCCATCGGCCTCTCCTATTACTTTGCTGACCTTTACGGCATTGCCATTGCCGCAGTAGGGATGCTTTCGACCCTGGGCATTTCTCTTGGGGTTGACGCCTACGGTCCTGTGGCTGACAACGCGGGTGGAATTGCCGAAATGGCCGAGTGTGATCCCGAGATTCGAAAGAGGACGGATGCGCTCGACGCGGTTGGAAACACGACCGCCGCCATCGGAAAGGGTTTTGCCATCGGCTCCGCCGCTCTGACTGCTCTTGCTCTTTTTGCGACCTATTGCCAGAGCGCCAAGCTTACCGACGGCATCAACATCGTCGAGCCCATCGTGATCATCGGACTTCTCCTTGGAGGCATGTTGCCCTTCCTCTTCTCGTCGCTGACGATGCAGGCGGTGGGCCGGGCCGCGAACAAGATGATCGAAGAAGTTCGACGTCAGTTCCGGGAGAACAAGGGCATCATGGAAGGAACCGTGGAGCCTGACTACGCTCGCTGCGTTTCCATCAGCACCAAGGCTTCCTTGATGGAGATGGTGATTCCCGGCCTCATGGCTGTGATCGCTCCCATCTTGATCGGTTGCCTTCTTGGTCCTGAGGCTCTCGGAGGCATGCTTGCCGGATCTTTGGTGACCGGCGTTCTCATGGCGATCAACATGTCCAATGCCGGTGGCGCCTGGGACAATGCCAAGAAGTACATCGAGAGTGGTGCCCATGGTGGCAAGGGATCCGACGCTCACAAGGCGGCGGTTGTCGGCGACACGGTTGGAGATCCGTTCAAAGATACTTCCGGTCCGTCCCTCAATATTCTCGTGAAGCTGATGAGCATCGTGGCGCTGGTATTCATTCCCTTGTTCATCAGCATTCACAGTGATGATGAGGGAGATACGAGTTCCAATGCGACTCTTTCTGCGCCCGCTAGCCTTCCCGATCACGGGGTGGCAAAGGGCGAAGAGGATGAGTCAGAAGAGAAGAACGAAGAAGAAGGCTAGTCGTTACTCGCTCATGCGTCGCGCGCAATCAGGCGTGCGACGCAATCAGCGAGATGAATCGATGTAGCTCGAGGAGGTTCACCATCGAGCCCAAGAAGCTTGCCGAATTCTGCGCCCGTTTGGCTGCAGAGAAGAAGGCAGAAAAGATTGCGGTCTTGCACGTCGGCGAATTGCTGGCGATTGTCGAGTATTTTGTGATTTGCACCGGCCTGAACACCCGTCAGGTGAAGAGCATCGCCGAAGAAATCGACAAGAGTGCGAAGAGAGAAGGGGTCAAGAAGCTGTTCATTGACGGCACCGAGCACGGGAAATGGGTCTGTCTCGATTTCTCGGATGTGGTGGTGCACGTCATGCTTCCCGAACAGCGGGAGTTCTACGGCCTTGAGCACCTCTGGGCCGATGCGCCTCGACACACGATCGAGGGAATCACCAACAGAAAACCCAGGTCGGATTCTGATTCCGATTCGGATTCCGAATCAGAATCGGAAACTCTGGATGGTGCCGAAGCCGCCAGTTGACGGGCTGCTACGGCATGAAGAGAGTTGAGCTATCCAGGGGAAGCCCCAGGGTCTTCAGGTAGAGGAAGAGCTGGGTGCGGTGATGCACCTCGTGCAGGATCA
Source organism: Planctomycetota bacterium (assembly GCA_029260825.1). Taxonomy (GTDB): domain Bacteria; phylum Planctomycetota; class JACOTG01; order JACOTG01; family JAJDCM01; genus JAJDCM01. The sequence goes on from JAJDCM010000322.1 coordinate 20,449, forward strand.
GTCCCATGAACGCCACTTCTGCTTTGATGGCGGGCTGTCCGGGCGGGTTCACGTCCTTGTTCAGGAACTTCCCCTCCGGAAACTCCTTCATCGCTTTAAGAGTCCTGGCGTAGGTTTGATCCAGTAGTTTGACCACGGCATCCACCGTTTCCATCTGCTCTTCGGTGTCCGGGTTCCAGTCGTCGGAAACAATCCCGTTTCGGGTCATGGATTCGGCGAAGATGAAGTGGTTGGCCAGCTCCTTGATGGAGAACATGTTGTCCTGGGGGCGAAAGTTGAATTGATCCTCGGGGATCATCGCCACGAGTCGCCGGGTCGCGGTGCGGACGAACTTCAGGTACTCGAGAAAACCACTCTTGGTCATGGGATGGACTCGCTATTCCTGGGTGACTGATCCGGCCAGAACTCGGATCACACTTCTCTGCCTGGCCCGACCGGTTCCTGAACCCGCACATTACCAAAAACAGGGTCTGCCGGAGCTTACGGAGTTCGGATTTTCCAGGAGGTGTGGAGGGCTCGGAGCTCCAGCAAGAGCTCCAGCTGAAACGAGCCGTCGGTCATGAGGTTCACCATCTCGTGAGGATCGTTGTTCAGGTTGTACAAGCGTTCCATTCCCGTCCGGATGTCGATCACGTATTTGAATCCGGAGGTCGGTCCCTCGAAACTAAAAGTGCTCTCCCAGTGACCGGCACCGGGTGCATCGCCTTCAAGGTGGATCGTGGATCGGATGGGGCGGTCCTGAAAGATGAGGGGCAACATGCTCGCTCCCGGAAGGCTGGGTGCTGCCGGAAGGCCGGCGAGCTCGAGCAGGGTCGGAAGCAAGTCGACCGCCGACGCGGGATGGGTCACGATCTTTTCGGGAATCCCAGGGCCGGCCAGAATCGCCGGAACCCGGCAGCTTTCTTCGTACCAGTATCCCTTGTGATTGGCGAGGCCGTGGCTTCCTCCCATGACCCCGTTGTCGCTGGTGAAGAGGATGTACGTCTTGTCTTTCAGGCCGAGCATTTCAAGCTCGGCGATGATGCGGGCGATCTGGTGGTCAAGGTCCGTGATCGACGAGTAGTAAGAAGGCCAGTCAAAATCCTCCACGGGCCCCGGAGGAAGCCCGGGTGCGGGATTGTCTTCGGTTGCCTGTTGTGAATAGGGGAACTCACTCTGGCAGCAGTAGGGGCCGTGGGGAGCGGTTGTTGAGAGGAACAGGAGCCATTCCTTGCGATCAGAGCTGCGCTTTCTGAGGAAGTCGATGCTGGCGTCCGTGAAGACGTGGGTGACGTTTCCAGGCACGGTTTCGAGGGTGCCCCGGACTTCCAGCTCCGGGTCGGTGTAGTTGGAGGATCCGCTCGGGAGCCAGAGGGGAGTTTCTTGAAATCCCCAGCCGCGAGGGTCGCCGCCAAGATGGGCCTTCCCGATGTAACCGGTTCGATAACCGGCCGAATTGAATCTTGATGCCAGGGTTGGAGTTTCGGGAGGAAAGTCGATCCAGGCCCGATTCCGGATGAGATCGTTCAGGCTGTTTTGATGGCCGTAGTTGCCGGTCAGAATCGTTGCTCGGCTCGGGCTACAGAGGGGAGTTGGAATGTAGAAACGATCGAAGTAAGTGCCGCTTGCGGCGAGTGAATCGAGAGTCGGGGTTTGCACGACCAGATTTCCCGTGGACTTCAGGCAATCCCAGCGCATGTCATCGACCAGGATGATCAGGAAGTTGGGGCGATCCTTCGGGGGCTCCTCGTTGGCAAATGCCGGCCTTTCGAGAGGGGCCAGGGAGAGACCCAGGAGAAGGATAGCAATCAGACCCTTGATGAGCTTTTGGGGGGCGGTTTGGCGACTCACGTTGCGTCCTTTATGTCGTCGATTCATGAATGAGACTTACCGAGACGGGGTGGCGGGGAGCATGAAGCGGGCGGCGAAAACATCCCACGCTCCTGACCAGGTTGGATCTTGAGATCCTGGTGTCGTCGGAAAACTTCGACTGAGAGTCTGACCCACGATGACGACTCCTTCGGGGCCGTCCAGCGCGAGCACGCTGCCGGCGTCGAGGTCTCTGTGGCCAAAGTAAGTGCTGTATACGAGCTCTGATCCGTTGGCCGAGATTCGGGAGAGGAACGCGTCGGAGCCTCGCAACCCTTGTGGACCGGTTCCAATCGCATCCGGGGTGGTGGGGAACGTGTCCGAGACGGTCGAGCCGGTGAGAGTCACCCCGCTGGCGTCATCGACCGCGATGTCGAAGCTGTATTCGAGCTTGTTGCCCCCGAGATAGGTGGACCAGATGACGTCGGCGAGAGAGGCGCCTCCGCGACGAAGGCGGGTGACGAAGACTTCCAGGCCTCCCGCTCGCTGGGTTTGAAAGGCTCCGGGTGTCACCGGAAATTGATTGCTCCAGGAGAACCCGGTGGTGACGATGTCGCCGGTCAAGGTAAACGCCAGGCTTGTGACCGAGTCGTTCCCTTTCCCGCCGAGCAGGGTGGAATAGTCAAGATCTGCCCCACCAGGCGTGAAGGAGGAAACGAATGCATCCCCTTTGCCGCCGTACTCGGTGCGAACCGAGCCCACCGTGGTGGGAAAATCGGGGGAGAATGTCATGCCTCCGACAACCAGGCCATGAATCGGATCATGGGCAAGGTCGTTGATCGTGTCGTTCCTGGACCCTCCAAGATAGGTGGAGTAGACCGTGTGAGCTGCACCGACTGCACTGGTGAAGCTGAGAATCGTGACGAATCCCTCCCGTTCCCCGGCTGATTCCCGCTGGTATGCGTTCTGGGTGACGGGGAAATCGGCTGAATCGGTTTCTCCGGCGACGATGAGCTGGCGAGAGCTGGTGAAGGCGAGGGTGGTGATCCTGTCATCGTCACTTCCCCCCAGATACCCGGAATAGTTGAGGCGGACTCCGTTGGGTGCCATTTGCACCACGAATCCGTCAAGCTCGCCGGAGAGCTCGTTGTCGACTGCGTTATCGGTGGTCGGAAAATCAACGGAGAATGTCTCACCGGTGATGATCGAGCCTCCCGTGATGGGATCGACATAGATGTCGGAGATCTTCTCTCCACCCCGTCCGCCGACGAACGTGGAGAACAGGATCTTGTCTCCCTCCGGGCTAAGAGCGGTCACGTACACGTCTGACCGACCGGTGACTTCTCGGTCTTGAGCGCCGGGGGTCGTGGGGAAGTCGGGGGAGGCGGTTTCCCCGGCAATGACGACCATCCCGGTGGGATTGACCGCCACCGCGCGAGCGTATTCCGAATCCGAATCGCCAAGGAACGTGGACCATTCGAGCTGAGGGTCGATCACAAGACGATCGGATGAATCCCAGGTCGGAGCGGTGAAGCCGTAGGTCGTTGAACCGAGCAAGACGAAGGAGGCTTGAATTTCCTTCCTCTGACCGTTCGGACTTTCGATGTAGGAAATCGGGGGGCGGTGTCGGATGGACCCGACCTGGGTCGTCATGACCAGGGCACCGTCGTCATCGATTTCGAGCCTGGTGACACCTTCGCATTTGATCTTCACCTGGTTCAGGTCGGCGCCGGGGCCGAGGAGGAGATCGTATTCAAGGGTTGTCCCCTGGGAGTAAGCACGGACATCGATTCCGGGATAGATGGCCTGGTACCGCACGCTCGCGAAACAAGGGACTTGCGAGCGCCATTTTTTCGGGTTGTTCCCGAAGAAGTAGTTGTAGATCGTGTCTTGCTTTCCTTCGCCGATGAGTTGGGCTTGGTTCCCTTTTTCGAAGGTGAGCTTGACCACGCAGGTTCTCTGGTTCCCGGAGGCTTCTTGTCCATCGACCTGAAGGATCATTCCCCTCGGAAAGAGCCGGGTGTAGGTGGAGCCGTTTCGAAGAACGAACTGATCGGAAGTGTCCCACTGCCCTCGGTTTTCGATGAACGAAAGAGGGATGTTCTTTCCGAGCGGCTGCACTTTTACATCGGTGGCAGATGCGGGTTTTTTCTCTGGAAAGCCATACGCCGACCCATTGAACCCTAGGACTAGGATTACTAGAAGCGGCAGAATGGCCCGTCCGGACTGGCCCCCGGTTTTGGGCAATTCAAACGTCGACAATGCGCGTCCCCTTTAGTTAGCCGCCCTAATCTCCTTCTGGCGACCCCTCTATTAAATGGCTTGCGGCAAGAAATGGCAAGAGGTAAAGACTGATCAGGCTTGATCGTTGGCGGAATTGGCAACCTGAGGCGGTTTCGTTCGAATCGCTCGAGCGATTTGCCTCAATTTGACGGATTCGTGCTCTTTGGCCCGGCGTGATGGATCAATCAGGACGCGGGTTCTGGGGTCTTGGCCGAGGGATCCTCGGGTTCCGCGTCGGTCTTTTTCGGATCGTCCTTTGAGTCTTTCCCGAGCGACATGGTGTTGCGGCATTTTGGATAGCCGGTGCAGGCTACAAAACGACCTCGCCGTCCGACCTTGACGGTCATGGGCTTTCCACATTTGTCGCATTTCTCGTGTCCCTTTTCCGGAAGAAGGGGTTGGTCCTTCTCGTCGACCGCATAGGTGTGGCGACATTTGGGGAAGGCGGAACACGCCAGGAATTTTCCTCGTTTACCCGTTCGTAGATAGAGCATCGAATCGCAGAGCGGGCATTTGTGATCGGTTTCTTTGGGCGGTTCTTTTGGCCCGTCGGAGCCGATGGAGCGGGTGTTCTTGCAGTCAGGGTAGCCCGTGCAAGCGTAGAACTTTCCCCGGCTTCCCTGTTTGAGAGCCATGTTGCTTCCGCATTGATCGCAGGTGAGCTCTTCGCCGTCTTCGGCTTCTTCTTCACCGTATTCGCTGATGGCTCTTGTGTTCTTGCAGTCGGGATATCCGGAGCAGGCGAGGAACTTTCCGTTCTTGTTGTAGCGGATGACGAAGGGCTTCTTGCACTTGTCGCAGTTCTCTTCGCTCTTTTCCGGGTTTCGCTTGATGTCCTGCATGTTCTCGTAGGCTTTGGCGAGATCTTCATCGAAGATCTTGTAGAAGCTTCCGACAACATTGACCCAGTCGGCGGTGGCGTCTTCGACTTTATCGAGGTTGTCCTCGAGCTTGGAAGTGAAGTCGACTTTCAGGATCTCGGGGAAATGCTCCTGGAGCTTGTCGGTGACAACGATGCCAAGCTCGGTGGCGAAGAACTTGCGGCTTCGCTGGAGAACGTATCCTCGATCTTGAATGGTCGAGATGATGGGGGCGTAGGTACTGGGTCGCCCGATCCCTTCTTTTTCCAGAGCTTTGACCAGGGTTGCTTCGCTGAATCGATTGGGCGGTTTGGTGAAGTGCTGGGTCGGTAGGAGTTCCTTCAACTGGAGGACTTCCTGTTCCGTGAGGCTTGGAAGGGCTTGTTCATCGGAAGGTCGTTCCCGTCTGAACACCTTGGTGTGTCCATCGAACAGGAGTTCTTTTCCGCTTGTGGTGAAGGTTCCGCGTCCTGCCTTGATCTTGACGTTGGTGAGAGCGAAACGGGCAGGCATCATCTGACTTGCGACGAACCGTTCCCAGATCAGGTTGTAGAGCCTGAATTGATCATGGGTGAGGTGCTTTTGAATGTCGGTTGGGCTGCGCAAGGCGGAGGTTGGACGAACCGCTTCGTGAGCTTCCTGGCTTCGTTTTTTGGCCTTGTAGATGCTTGGCTTTTCGGGAAGGTACTTTTCGCCGAAGGCATCCAGGATGACGCCCCTTACTTCTTTTACGGCTTCCGGGTCGATGTTGAGGGAGTCGGTTCTCATGTAGGTGATGAGGCCGGTGGCTCCCTCGGCCCCGAGTTCGATTCCTTCATAGAGCTGCTGGGCGACCATCATTGTTTTCTTCGCGCTGAAGCGAAGTTTGACGGAGGCTTGTTGCTGGAGTTGGCTTGTGTTGAAGGGGGGCAGGGGGCGTTCTGTTTTGTTTTGCCGGGTGATTTCATCGACGACAAAGGGTTTTTCTTTGATGTCGTTGAAGAACCCCATGGCTTCTTCTTCGTTGGTGGGTTTGACGGGTTTGTTGTCGATCCGTTTCAGCTCGGCCTTGAAGATCTCCTCTTCGGTTCCGTCGGTCCCTTTTTGGTGGAGGGTCGCGGTGATCTTCCAGTATTCCTCGGAGACGAACGCGCGGATTTCTTTTTCACGCTCGACGATGAGTTTCACGGCAACGGATTGGACCCGGCCGGCGGAGAGACCCTTGGCGATCTTGTCCCAGAGGAGGGGGGAGAGCTTGTAGCCCACGATGCGATCGAGAACCCGCCGAGCTTGCTGTGCATAGACCTTGTCCATGCTGATCTTGCCCGGGTTGTCGAAGGCTTCTTCGATTGCTTTTTTGGTGATGGCGTTGAAGGTGACCCGAATGGCTTTGTCTTCCGGGATGCTGAGAGCTTCGACGAGATGCCATGCGATGGCCTCTCCTTCGCGGTCGAGATCGGATGCGAGATAAACTTTCTCGGCGCTCGCGACCGCCTTCTTCAGTTCCCCGATGGTTTTGCCACGGCCTCGAATGGTGATGTAGTCGGGTTCGAACCCGCCCTTCTCTTCGAGGTTGATCCCGATCTTGTTCTTGGGAAGATCGCGAACATGGCCCATGGAGGCCTTCACGATGTAGTTGCTGCCAAGGACCTTATTGATGGTCTTGGCTTTGGCGGGGGACTCGACAATAACGACCGACTTCCCTTTTGCCATGTTTTTTACCTACCTGCGCCTTCTTAACCCCAATCCCAATAACTATTTATCATGCCGTACGGGCCTGATCTCGCCGGGTTTCCGGTCGACCTTCTCGGGGGGACTGCTGTATAGCAAAAGCCCAAAAGAAGTGTCAAGCGAACCTGGTGAGGGGTCCTGTCACGACATCCCAAGCCACGAGCTTCCTGAACATTAATATGTAGGTCAAGGTTTGGGCAAGGCAGAAAGAGGGTGGAGGCCGGGTCAATGTGGATGTAAGTTGTTTATAGGTAATCGGTAAAATAAATTTATGCCTCTTTTTCTTGGAGGGGGAAGATCGGACCTGTGGTCAAACCTGACAGGAGAGGGAGACAAATCCCGAAAGATCGAAAACTGGCACCCCTGGATTCTGGAAGGGGCCCGGGGGAGCTGTTAGAATTCGCCGCTTGGAGATGCGTCTTTTCGGGCCTATAGCTCAGTCGGTTAGAGCACCGGACTCATAATCCGTCGGTCCCAGGTTCGAGTCCTGGTGGGCCCATCTTTATGACCCTTCGTGTCATCGTCAGCCAATGAGTGACAAGGCGTGACGCTACCTTCACTTGCGGCGAGGTTGTGGTCGCCAATTCCAGCGTCAGATGATGTGACACTGTCTGTCACCCGCGGACAAGGAAAGGCATCTTTCACCCCAAGTGTCACCCCAAGCGATCCTGGGTCAGTCCCCGTAGCGAGTTGCTTTTCCTCGGATTTGGTCTCGGATGTCGGCGGGGGTGTAAGCTTTTCGAGGGCGTGGCCTAGATCGACGCGTCGGACATGGGTGTAACGGTCGATTGTGAGCGCGATCGTCGAGTGTCTAGCGAGGGCCTGGGCCTCGGCGGGGTGAATGCCGCTTTGCGCGAGATCGGTGATGTAGGCGTGTCGAAGAGCGTGGAAGTCGATGATTCGACCAGTGTCGTCCGTGGCGTCGATTCCGGCCGCTTTCAAGTCCCGACGCAGCATCTCAGCGGCACGCTCTCTCCAGGTACCGGGCCAAAGGAGTGCACGGGGTAAGCGGGTCTCGAGCCAAAGAACGAGCTCTTTTGTCAGGAAGGTTGGAAGTGGTTGGACATCGCATCGTCGTCTTTTGGAATAAGCGGCTTCTACGGTGACGCTGGGCGGAGTAGCTTCAAGGTCAAAGCTACTCCGTGTCAGGCTTGCCAGCTCCGACACCCTTAGGCCGGAGAAGCGTGCCACTACATAGAGGCGGGCCCGATCCTCTCCGGATACACCTCGGAAAGCTGGGCCGACTCGTGTGGCGGCGAGTAGGTTTGTCAGCTCCTCGGGCTCGATGCATCGTCGCACCCGCCTTACGTCGGCACGTTCGTTCACAGCCGCAAGCGAGAGAAACGGATTACGCGCGATCCGGTCCGTCGATAGGGCCCATCGGGCAAATGACCGAATTGCAGCGATGTAGGCATTGATTGTCCGAAGTGCAAGTCCCTTCCTCTTGTCGGTCTCTTGGCGGAGCGTTCCTAAATGAGCGACGACCTTAGTGGCGTCTAGGTGCGCGAGGCGGGTGATGCCGCAGGAATCAAAAACTTCCTTTAGTCGAGACAGCGTGAGCTTTACATGCTTCTGAGAGTCATTTTTGGCTTCCAGGTGGGCCTTGTAGTCTGCGATGTGATCCTTGAGCTCTCGCGCAGCGTGCAGGGCGAGCGTGCCATCGTAGAGCCCGGCGGATTCCTTCTCGGCTCTTTTTACGAGATCAGTCATTAGTGCTTGGGTCGCGGATTTGTCGGTATAGCCGCGAATGCGTTGGCGGACACCGTTTGAGTCCGCAAGCTCAACGTACCAGCGTGAGGCTCGCTTGCGTGTCTTCTTCCCGGTGGTGGGGTCGGCTACGGTGTATACCGGCTTGAAGATGTGCGCCACGGGTATTTCTCCTTACTCATAGATTCGTTGTTGTGAAAATCCACAACAGAACCTTGTGGTTCGCGTTGGTGTCGAGTCATTATTCTGAGCCGCTATGACATCCTAGTTTACATCAAGGTTTCCAGTTGGGCCCTCTCTGGTTTTCCCATTTGTCCAGGTGCGGTGCCCCTTCTGCGAGCCAGACCATGATCTCATCTCGACGCCACCGGACTGATTCACCGATTCTGAGGGGACGTGGGAGTTTGCCCGCCGAGCGTAGTCGGTGAATTGTCCGCACTGAGACCGAGAGAAATCGCGCGAGCTCTTTGGTCGAAAGAAGAGCGTTTTCGTAGGTGCGCATGACGGTCCCTTCGTGTGGGTGTACGCGCCCGTTGGCTGAACTGCCTGGGGTCATCGGCTGCCCCCATTGAATGCGCCCCATCCTGTGTCGGAATCTGCGACGCGCATGAACTGGTGTTGCATACCGGACCCAGCGCCGCTCCCATTCTTGCCATCAATGTCTGGTCGCTTCATTCTTGCTTCCACCTGTCCCGCAGGGAGCATAGGGATGATCTCTCTATACTCTTTCTGAGACCCATCAGTTTCTAGGAAAAGGACGTAAACATAGGTCCCTAAGGTCCCTATGATCCCTATGGCTGCTCCCAGTGGCTAGAGCTAGTTCAGGGTTAGATTTTGGTAGATCATCCGGCCGTCGGACTTCTTTTTCTTGTAGCCGGCTTGGCCAAGCCTTTTGCCGAATTCCCGTTGTGTCATTGGGTCCTCGTCATGGTCTTCACACCAAACGCGATACGAATCGTGGAGCTTTGTCGCACCAATTCCAGCGCCCTTCTTGTCAACAACACATTCCATCAGGAATCTCGCCAAGACATCTCTTTCGAATCGGTAGGCTTTTGTCTCTTGCTGCACGGGCGTCGGTTCACACAAGCCTCTAGCTTGCCAATCCTTGAATCCCTTGACTGCCCAAGCGAGAATTCCCTCGCGCTCCAAACTGAGTTTGTCGACCAGCTTGCGGTCACGCTCTTTGTTTGGGATTTCCACTGGAAAACGGATCACTACTACGCGTCGCCAAATGGCCTCATCAGTTCCCTGAATCTTTGGTAACTGGTTCGTGGACAACCACAAGTGATGAGTTGGCTTGAATTCCCAAAAGTCCTCACGCATTCGACGCGCTCGGATTGAATCACCTCCGGTAAGCTGCTTCACGAGCGGCTCGTCCAGTTGTACGTTTTGGCCAATCTCACCCGTTAGTGCCATCCGCTTTCCAAATAGGTCCGCTTGCTCCGTCGGATGATTCCGTTGCCGCTTCGCCAGCAACACCTCAGGAGCCATCTGGATTGCGAAGTCTTTCCCGAGGACGCTCGTAAGGGTCCCGAAAAGAGTGCTTTTTCCATTGGCTCCTTCTCCGTAGCAGAGGAAAAAGACCTGCTCGGAAACGTCGCCAGAGAGTGAATATCCGATAGCTCGCTGGATGTAGCGCCTTACTTGTGCGTTGGGAAGGACCCGTTGAAGAAACGCTTCCCAATGAGAGCATTTCGCCTCGGGGACATAGTCGACGTCAACGATCTTTGTGAGGTAGTCCTCGCGCCGGTGGGCGCCCAGTTTGCCGGATTCTAGTTGGAGGGTTCCGTTCTGGCAATTCAAGGCGAATGGCTGACAGTCCAGCTCGTCTAGACGAATGGAGATCCCCTTCTCACATTGCGCCAGTTTGATTATTGCGCGTCGTTGTGTCGAAGACTCAGTTCGTTTTGCCCAGACCTTGATCGCTCTACTCGAATCCGCGTCGTCGCACTCTTTCGACTCCGCGTAGAGTTGATGGATCAGGTCCTTTGTCTTGCTCAAGACAAGATTGTCGCTGACTGGCTTCCAACGGCGCCCATCCCAGGCGAGCCATTTTTTCCATGCGGAGCAGTACCGCAAATTGTCACCGTGCAACTCGACGAGTCGCTCAGCGTTTCCAGTGTCGGTGAGATGCTTGAGCAGCCTGCCCTCACGTGCGTAGAGGAGATCGTGAACATTTGAATCGTTCTCCTCCATCCCGGCGGTCAGACCGCTTTGAATCGTCTTCGGAATTTCGTCTTCCTCCAGCCCGGCGTCTTCGGCCGCTTTCCTTGCTTGGTTCTCGACCTCGCAACGGTCTAGGAGCCCCACTCTCACAATCCCACCGAGGCGAAACATCTCTCGATTTAGAGTGTCATTGCGCTCTCCGTTCGCCGCAAGTCGAATTGTTTCGCACGACTCTCGGAGCATGATTTCGGCACGCCGCATGTCCGAGTGAGAAGGCTGTGTTCTTGCCGCCCTAGGTCTCTTTGCTGCTCTTGGCCTGCCCTTTTTGGTGTTTCGGATGACCAGATGAGCGGGGAACATCGCCAGAGGAGCGTCCTCTGGCGATAATCCAGGTGCCCAATAGTAGGGTTCCCCGGTTTCTGGATGGAGGGACCCAGGGAAGACGACCTGACCACCGTCGCACCTGATGTCGACGTCCTTTGCGAGCTTGCCTACCCAGTTCTTGAGTTGCTTAGCGGGCGGCTTGAAGTAGTAATGTCGCCTCTCACTGCCGGTCACAACCGTCGTGGTCTTGGGAAGCCCAAGTGTCTTTGCCCCGGACCCATCTGCCGTGTCGTCGTCGATGACCACAACTCCGGAGACCTCTCCCGTTCGAAGGCCGATGTTTCCTTTTCTGGCCCATTTCTTGACAGTTTCTAGGTCGGGAGGATCTTGTTTCTGCCAAGCTTTGAGGATTGGTTTTTTGCCTCTTAGCGGAGTGAGCACCCAGCCTCGCTTGAATGCCTTCAAAGCTTCCTCGATGCGGATTTGCTCTTGAGTCTTCTTACGTCGTTGCATTTTGTTTGCCTCCCTGTTCGTCGTTATCTTGGCTTTTGCGGGTTTGTGAAGCGGCCTCTCGAAGTGTGGCTCGAAGCTCATCCGTTAGTAACTTGAGCGTTGTAGCTGCCTGAAGAATGTGTGTGGCTTGCCACAAGCGCCTCCCAGCGAGTACTGAGGGCTTCGGTTTGATTTTGCCTCTACGGACAGTCTCAGCGAGACGAGGCTCCGTCGTGCCGAGCAGATGAGCTGCCTGACCGGTGGACATGGGGAACTTGGTTGTAGTCATTCTTGACCTCCGTCGGCCGACGCATGATCGGTCCTCAACCTATCCCCGGACGCTCTGGGGGACAGCTATCGGACACATCGATGTCCGCCACGGACAGTCAGGACTGAGAGGGAGAAGACTGGTTGAGATGAACAAGGTGGAGAGGAGAGTAAGGACTATTGAGGATCGGGGAATCCGGTGAGGTCGACGGGGCAATTGGAGTGCCAGCTTACACCAAAGGACCCTCTTTCGAGGTAGAACGCATATTCTCCGAGGTTCCTTCGGAGTCTCCGGACACACTTTTCTAGAGTCTCAATAGTTGTGATTCCTCGCCCGTGGTCGTGATACTGCTTGAGCAGATCATTCCATGAGCAGTCTCGGCGAGGGGACTGCATAACTAGACGAAGAAGAAGAATTTGTGACGGTCCGGTCACGAAGACAGATCGAAGGCCTCTCCTAGAAATCTCAATCTTTTTCTCTGATAAGCGTTCGATCTTTATTGGGGCCAATTCGTCGGCAGGCTCGGGTTTCTTGATCTTCGCTGGAGAATCATCGCTCTCAATATCGGAGTGTTCGCAGAGGAACCTCCAAGCTCGTTCAGATGCTCTCACGAATTGGGTGGCATTGGTAAGGGCGAGGTCAGAAATGAGATAGACGAATTCCCCGTTCGTCATTAGAGCAATCCACGGTTCAAGCTCAAATGTTTCGGGCAGAACCGACGGGAAACGTTCAGGCATCCACTTCGCCACCGCTTCATGCCAGACATGACGATCCCTATGGGCGCGTGCTGAATTAAGCGAATCGACCCCCTGAGCCGTCTCATAGCGACTTTGTTGCGTTCTGATCCTCTCCATGAGATCCTCGACGCCAAAGGAGGATGTGGGTTCGCAAAAGTTGCCATCATGCAGCAGTTCAAGCCAAAACTCAGAGTTCTCATCATGCCCATGTTCGACTCCTAAGAACTTCAGTTGCGGACTCTCATTGAGAGCGAAACCTAACCACGGGGCCGGTGGGTCTGGAGCGTGTATCTTGTCAGCGCGAATTAGCTCGCATAGCAACCCGCCTGCCCTAGCTGAGCAGTCTCTGAATTCAGCGACGTCATCTACATCGCCGGTGAATCCGCTAACGAGACGTTGAAAATCGCGAAGTAGGAGCTTTGCCGGAGTTTTCATGGTCATCGGATGGCCTCAGATCACTTCATTTACGGCAAGCCATGAGACGCTGGTTCGGTGGGAAATGCCAGTCTATTACAGGGATTGATAGAATCGACCGTTGGTTAGCATGTTGAGACTCCAATGGTGCCGATCTGGCCCTAGCTGCAATTTTTTGGGACATCCCCTTGCTCAAATTGCCGCTGACCCGCCGTCTCGTTCCCCCGGTGCCCAGAGCCACGAATGAACTGTGAGGACAGCGAGGAACCTTCCGCAGTTTCTTACGGGGTACGGTGTTTCGTAGTCTTGGGGGCCGCCTCCGATTTTGCTATCTGATAGCAACAAAAGGAGTACCGCGCACCAATCGTGAGTGGGCTGGGAACCTTCTCGACTAAGTTGGCGGGTCAAGCTAGGACAGAGCGGCGCCCGGGTGGTCAAATTCTAGATCGCCTCATCCGGATCTGAAGATTTCGAGACATAGAGGTGCGATGCCGTGCAAACGTCTGCACTCTGCCACACTGCGTTGACCGCCCGCCGAGGGTTCTCGTGGAAGATGGATCGAGATCCCAAATCATTTGTTTGGTTGTAAGGTCCGCTGCAATTCCGGTCGGCAAGATCGCCATTCGAGGTGCACTGCAAACGCTTGCAGTCCGGAGCGCCACGGGGCGCGAGCCGCGCAAATCCTCTTTGCTATTTCTGAGAGCCGACTGCTAGCGCTAGCAGTGATTGAAGAGATGAGAATCTGCGCCCATCGGAAGTCAGAAACCCAAGAGAGCAAGAGCGTCGATGAAAGAGGCAAGAGGAAGAAGAGAGCGAAGGGAGGAGAGGGGGTTTCAAGACACGGAATCGTCAATACAGGAGCGCCACAACGCCCCAAGAGGCTTTCTGCCCTGGTTCGAGCCCAGGAAGGCTGTTACTACACCTCCTCCACTCCGGGGCGGGGGCCGGGTTTGGAGGCTCTCATAGTATCTGGCAGACTGAACTGCCAGACTGCCATAAACTAGCGATGATGCATGATTCTGGCGGGAACGACCGCAGAGGGGCCGTCTCCGACCAAACCTACGAGTACGCGTCAAGTCGTTTGGGGGGGTATATAGTTGATGCCGGAAGACCCTCAACGTAAGCGACAAGGGGTGTGAAGAGTAGGATAATATTGAATATTCATTGCAAAGAAAGGATCGAGTCGAACCTGATCCTGCGCAGCGCAAGGATTCAACCACAGGTCGGGACGACGTAAGTTAGCTAGATATCGCCCTCCCGATCTTTTTGTCTGAGAATTGGGAAAGGCAAGATCGCGGCTTGGCCGGTCCGGTGGTTCGGAGTGGTCCGTGGCCAGATTGGCGGCATGTCGAGGTCACAGGATCGTCCTTGCACCGAGGAAGGATTTGACCTGCCGTGAAGGGGGCTTCAGGGCATCTACAAGTCGATCTCCTGTTCCTTTTGGGAAGAGGGTGAATGCATTTGCTCTGGGCTATTGAAAAGGCGGCAACAGGGTGACTGGGTTATGTGTTTACTCCCCATAACCTACAGGAAACGGAGTGCTTATCGATTCGAATCGAGCTGATAAAGGGGTTCGTCGTGGCCCATTCGGATTGTTGCTCTTTGTGCTGTCTCAGCTTACCGCCACCTTAATTTTTGTTCGTCCAATTCTTTCTGTTGCCGTCGCCTTATGCTTCGCTTTTGTCAGAGGGTGAGATAAGGTCATGGTGTCAACAGTTTCGGTGTAATTGGAGAGGTGTTACATGGCTGAGGTCATGTTGTGGGTTTCAAGTGTAACCGAACGGCTCAAGGTTGCGGGGAAGATCACCTCGAGGAAGATATCCGGCGACAAGAGAGGGGACGAGTACGGTATTGACCCCGTTAAGCTCGAGACCTGGATTCGAGATTGCTCCTTGGCAGGGGCGTGCACAGCTTCCGTCCGAGGTGCAGGATGACCCTTCAGCCCGGCCAAATCGTCCGCGTCCGCTCGCGCAGGTATCTCGTCGAGGGGGTGATTCCTCCTCCCGAACCGGTCGATAGTCCGCTGGTCCGGCTTTCGTGCGTGGAGGATGACGCCCTTGGCGAGTCCCTCGAAGTCCTGTGGGACAAAGAGATAGATTCCCAGGCCCTGGACGGGGCGAATTGGCAGGCCATCGCCAACCGGGGTTTCGACGAGCCACGCCTGTTTTCGGCTTACCTGAATACCCTCCGGTGGAACTGCGTGACCTCCACAAACGCCCGCCTCTTCCAAGCCCCTTACCGGGCCGGGATCGAGGTGAAGGCGTTCCAGCTTGAGCCCCTGCGCAAGGCGTTGCTCATGCCCCGAGTCAACCTCTTCATCGCTGACTCCGTTGGGCTCGGGAAGACTATAGAGGCCGGGCTGATCCTGCGGGAGATGCTCATGCGCCAGAAGGTGCGGCGCACCGTCATCTGCTGTCCTCCATCGGTCGTCCGGCAGTGGAAGGACGAGATGGAGCAGCGGTTCGGCCTGACTTTCGTGATCTACGATCGAGACTACGTAACTGCCAGGCGCCAGGAGCGGGGCTACGGCATCAACCCCTGGACGACCCACAACCGCTTCATCATCTCCCAGGCACTCATCCGAAACGAGGTCTACGCCGGTCCCCTACGGAACTGGCTCGAGGAGTTCCCAAGTGGCTCGATGTTCATCCTGGACGAGGCCCACAATGCGGCGCCCGCCAGCGGCACCAAGTACGCCATAGACTCCAAGCTGACCCGTGCCATCCGCGACCTCACCCCCCGCTTCGAGCACAAGCTCTTCCTCTCGGCGACTCCCCACAACGGCCACTCCAACAGCTTCTCAGCTCTCCTGGAAATGCTCGATCCGCAGAAGTTTTGCCGCGGCGTCCCCGTGCACCACGCCTCCCGCGACGCGGTGATGATCCGCCGGCTCAAGCACGACCTCCGTGAGATCGGCGAGGAGTTTCCCGACCGGAAGGTTGTCCGGATCGACATCGACGGGCTGTCCGAGGACGCCCCCGAGCTGGTCCTCTCGCATTTGCTCCAGCAGTATCGGCGGGCCCGGGAGGCCCGGCTCAAGGAAGCAACCCGCTCCCAGCGGGCTTCGGCGATGCTTGTGGTCATCTCGCTGCAAAAGCGGCTGCTCTCCTCCATCGAAGCCTTCGCCCGCACCCTGGACGTCCACGGAAAGGCTATGAAGCGGCAGGCGGACGCGCCGCTGCCGCCGGAGATGCTCCCTGAGACGCTGTCGTTGCTCCTCGCCCCGCCCGGGTCCGACGACGAGCGTGCGGCGTTGGCTGAAGATGAGGTCGCCGCCGAAGAGGACCTTCAGATGAAGGTGGCCACAGCCGCTTCCGCCGGCCCGGCTCACTCCCTGGGGGCCGAGCTTGAGCTCTTGGACGAGATGTCCCGCATCGCCAACCAGGCTCGTTACGATCCTGACAGCCGGATCCGGCACCTCATCGCATGGGTGAAAGAGAACCTGTGCCCCGAGCTTGGAACCGCGAGGGCCAGATGGAATGACCGACGCGTCCTCATTTTCACCGAGTACACGGACACCAAACGGTACCTCGTGCAGAGCCTGCAGGCGGCCATCGCGGGGTCTGACCGGGACAGCGACCGGATCATGACCTTCCACGGAGGCATCGGCGAGGAGCGCCGCGAGGACATCAAGGCCGCCTTTAACGCCGATCCGGCGCGACACCCGCTGCGGATCCTGGTGGCGACGGATGCCGCCCGGGAGGGGATCAACCTCCAGAACCACTGCGCCGACCTGTTCCACCTCGACATCCCGTGGAACCCGAGTCGGATGGAGCAACGTAACGGCCGAATCGACCGCAAGCTCCAGCGATCGCCGGAGGTCCGCTGCCACTACTTCGTGGTCAACCAACGGGCCGAAGACCGTGTGCTTGACGTTTTGGTAAGAAAATCCGAGGTCATCCACGAGGAACTGGGCAGCCTCGCCCCTGTGGTCGCCAGACGGGTGGACAGAATGTTGTCGGAGGGCATCCACCACGAGAAGGTAGAGGATCTCTTCAGCACGTTGGACCGGATCGACGGCGAGGTCCAAGCCAGCTCGGCGGGGAAGGTCGTGCTGGAGGACCTCGAAGAGGCCCGGGAGCGCAAGGCGAAGCTCACCACCCAGGTAGAGCGTCTGGAACAGATGCTCAAGGTCTCCCGCGACTGGATCGGGCTGGACGACCGCCACTTCCGCGACGCTCTGTCGGCCTCGCTGGAGATTCTCGGTGCCGAGTCCCTTCAGCCCTTGAACGACGCCGCAGCTGCTCAGGACCCATCAACGGCCCAGTGGGTCATCCCCCATTTGCACGAGCGGATGGGTGCCGACCACACCTGGGTGCACACACTCGATGCCTTGCGAGCTCCCATCAAGAAGGGCCAGAAGCCGTGGGAATGGCGGAAGGAAGCCCCCATCCGCCCGGTGGTATTCCGAGACCCGGGAACGCTCGACCGCAAGGCGGTTCACCTCCACCTGGAGCATCGAGTGGTGCAGCGCCTGCTCGGACGTTTTCTCGCCCAGGGGTTCCTCCATGACGAGCTGACCCGAGCCTGCGTGCTGCGCACCGACGACCCCTTACCCCGGGTAGTGGCCCTCGGCCGCCTGTCGCTCTACGGGGATGGAGCAACCCGGCTCCACGACGAGATCCTGGCGGTCGCCGCCGAGTGGCAGGACCCCGCCAATCGAGGACGAGGCAAGCTAAGGCCCCTCGGTGAGGGAATCAAGAACGAGGTCCTCAAGCTACTCGACAATGCACTCGCGCAGCCCCGCCTGCGGGAGGTGCCCGATGCCATCCGGAGGCGTCTTCAGGCCCACGCTGCCCAGGATGTCGGCGAGCTCCATCCACACCTCGAGCGCCGGGCCGAGGCGCTCTCAAACCAGGCGAAGCGGGCGCTGGAGTCTCGCGGTGAGCAAGAGGCTCGAGAGATGAAGAAGATTCTCGAAGGCCAGAGGGACCGGATCGAGAGGCAGCACAAGAAGGCGGCTGGAGATAGCCTCCAGCTTACCCTGGGTTTCTCCCAGGACGAGGAGCGGCAGTTCGCCGCAAACCGGAAGCACTGGGCCAGCCGTCTGAGTGATTTGGAGAACGAGATCATCGGCGAGCCTGCTCGAATCCGCGCTGGGTACGAAGTGCAGGCTCACCGCGTGGAGCCAGTGGGGCTGGTCTACCTTTGGCCGGTGTCTGGATGAGGGGGGTGTGATGGCAAAGATCGATCCCGAGCTGCGTGTTCATAAGGACTGGCTGGGCCTGCTTCAGCCGGTGGGCCTCGTGGTCTCTCCGCCTGCTCTGGTCAAGGCCCAGGCGGTGCCGAGCGAGAACGTGGCCGAGCTCCAGCAGCAGCTCGTTTCGGTAGTGGAGATCCCGCCCGAGTCGCCCTTGGGCAGCGACGACGAGCCCTCTATCTGCGACCTTCCGGCCTTCCTGCGGACCGTGCTCGGTTGGTCCGCCGACGATATCGCCGGCGAACCGGGCGGCCCGCCCATGCCCGACCGACTCGAGCTGGTGCTGCCCGACTATGACGAGACTGTGCGCCCCACCCATGCCGTGGTGGACAGCATGGGCGACGGAGAGCCACTGATGCTCGTCCAGGTGCTTTCCCCGGGCACCCCGCTCGATGAGGTGCGCGACGATGTCGCTCGCATCGGTTGGTCGGCGCCCCCCCAGGCCAAGCTCGAGCGCCTGATGCGCGAGGTGAAAGTACCGGCGGGCCTGCTCTGCAACGGCAACGCCCTCCGCTTAGTCTACGCACCCAGCGGCGAATCCTCAGGGCACCTGACTTTCCCCGTCGCCGCCATGTGCGAGGTGAGCGGGCGGCCCATCCTTGCCGCCCTTCACATGCTGCTCTCGGAGCACCGGGTCTTCTCCGCCGCGAACGGCCGTCGGCTGCTCGACGTGCTCTCCGAGAGCCGAAAGTACCAGGCCGAGGTTTCCAACGCCCTCTCCGATCAGGTCCTGGGCGCGCTGTGGGAGCTCCTGCGAGGTTTCCAAGCCTCCGACACCGAGGATGGCCCACACATCTTCGATCAGACCGCCCGGGAAGATCCCGAGCACGTATACGGCGGACAGCTCACGCTGCTCATGCGCCTCATCTTCGTGCTCTACGCTGAGGACGAGGGACTGATGCCCGAGGGCGACGTCTATGCCAACAATTACTCGGTCTCGGGCCTCTACGACCGCTTGCGCTCGGACGCCGGCTGCTACCCCGACACGATGGACCAGAGGTATGGGGCATACGCCTGGCTGCTTTCGCTTTTCCGCCTGATCTTCGACGGTGGCGGACATGGTGGGCTACGGTTACCGACCCGTCATGGTCAGCTCTTCAATCCCGACGAGTTTCCCTTCCTCGAAGGGCGGCCGCGTGGCGTTGGCCGGGTGATGAACGAGAAGTTCGAGGCTCCGCGGGTTTCGGACGGCTGCATCTACCGGGTGATCGAAGCCCTGCTGATCCTCGACGGCGAACGTCTCTCTTACCGGGCGCTGGATGTGGAGCAAGTGGGCTCGGTCTACGAGGCGATGATGGGCTACGAGGTCGAGCGAGCTTTCGGATGCTGCATCGCCGTACGGCCTAAGCACGTGGTCGTTGACGTAAACGCATTGCTCGAGGTTGATGGAACCAAGCGCAAGAAACGGCTCAAAGACAAGGCGGACAGCGATCTCACGGGGGCTTCCGCCGCGGCCCTTAAGGCGGCGACCACGGTCGATGACGTGGTTGCGGCCCTAGGGCGACGGGTCTCGCCCCGCTCCCTGGACGCAGCCGGCACGCCACGGTTGATGACCCCGGGTGCCCTCTATCTCCAGCCCGGAGAGGAGCGCCGGCGTACCGGCTCCCATTACACCCCACGGGAGCTGACCGAGCCTATCGTGTGTACCACCCTCCGGCCGGTGTTGGAGGCCCTGGGCGAGCGGCCCACGCCCGAGCAGATCCTTGACCTCAAGGTCTGCGACCCGGCCATGGGCTCCGGCGCCTTCCTGGTGGAGACTTGCCGACAGCTCGCCGAGCGCCTGGTGACCGCGTGGGAGGTCCACGATGTCACGCCCAAGATCGACGCTGACGAGGAGCCCATCCTCCACGCCCGGCGGCTGGTGGCCCAGCGGTGCCTCTACGGCGTCGACAAGAACCCCTTCGCCGTGAATCTCGCGAAGCTCTCCATCTGGCTGGTGACCCTGGCCAAGAACCACGCGTTCACCTTCATCGACCACGCGCTCAAGCACGGCGACTCCCTGGTGGGGCTCACCAAGAAGCAGATCGCAGCCTTCCACTGGAAGACGGACACCGGCCCGGCCATGGACCTCTTCGAACTCAAGCTGAGGCAGGACATCGAGGAGGCCTTGGGCTGGCGGGACGCCCTTCAAGGGCTCGACGAGGGGGACTACAACCAGAAGAAGGAGGCGTGGTGGGAGGCCGAGAACGCACTCTCCGACGTCCGGCTCATCGGTGACCTGGCGGTGGCGGCCTTCTTCGGGGCCGACAAGGACAAGGCCCGCGAAGAGCTACGCGGTCAGTACCTCAGCAAGGTGGAGGCGTGGCGGGCGAACGAGGCCATCCGGCACGACCTGGAGGGCATCGTCGAGGAGCTGCGGGGCGGCGAGAAGCAGGTGCCGCCGATGCACTGGGAGATCGAGTTCCCCGAGGTGTTCGGGCGGGAGAATCCGGGCTTCGATGCGATGGTGGGGAATCCGCCTTTTCTGGGTGGTAGACGGATATCAACGGTTCATGGGTCGAGCTATCTTCGTTTGCTCTTAACTATCCATCCTGGGGCCGAGAACCTATGTGATTTGGTCGCACACTTTCTGAGGCGTGCCTATGGGCTCTTACGGGAACGAGGCACCGTGGGGATGGTCGCGACAAACAGCGTAGCGCAGGGGGATACTCGCACAGGCGGTCTATCACACATTTGCGCCAGACAAACCGGAACAATTTTTGCGGCAAGACGCCGGTATAAATGGCCAAATGTCTCAGTGGTTGTCAGTGTCGTTCATGTCATTAAGGGCGCCTTCCATGGGCCCCGCTATCTGGATGACACGGTAGTTCCAGCAATCACCGCGTTCCTATTCCACAAGGGGGGCCATGTTGACCCGGCCCGGTTTGCTGGACGCAACGCACTCTTCTCCTCAGGAAGTCAAATCTATGGTCAAGGATTCCTCTTCGCGGACAATGACAAAAAAGCCAACTCTCTTGCATGCAGGCGCAGGTTACTTTCCGAGTACCCACGAGAAGCTTCACGGGTACATCCATACATGGGTGGAAGCGAGCTCAACACAAGCCCAACTCAAGCTCCTCACCGATGTGTAATCTACCTGAGTGATGTTTCTACAGAAGATGAACTCGATAAGTACCCCGGCCTTGCGCAAATCGTACGCGAGAAGGTGAAACCGGAACGAGATCGCCTACCGCCTGGTGGCAGCAATACACCATTGAAGCGTCGTTGGTGGGCGTATCAAGCCCACCGACCTGAATTGTATGCGGCGATGGAGAAGCTTGATCGCGTACTCGTTTGCTCAAAGGTGGCTCCATATTTCACTTTCGCCCTGTTGCCGACAGACATAGTGTTCTCCCAGAAGCTAAATGTTTTCTTACTCAACAGCAGGAATGACTTTGCGATACTTCAGTCGCGACCGCACATAGTTTGGGCACGTTTCTTCAGTAGCACTTCAATGGAGTTGCCCAACTATGTTCCCTCTGATTGTTTCGAGACTTTCCCCTTCCCTGAGAACTGGCAGACCGACCCCACCCTCGAAGCCGCGAGCAAGATCTACTACGAGTTTCGCGCCGACCTGATGGTCCGAAACGACGAGGGACTCACCAAGACCTACAACCGTTTCCACGACCCGGACAACCACGACACGGACATCGTGAAACTCCGCGAACTGCACGCCGACATGGACCGGGCGGTGCTGGACGCCTACGACTGGAACGACATCTCCACCGACTGCGAGTTCCTCCTCGACTACGAGATCGACGAGGAGACCTGGGGCACCAAGAAGAAACCATATCGCTACCGATGGCCTGACGCAGTCCATGACGAGGTCCTGGCTCGCCTGCTTGACTTGAACCAGGAGCGGTACCAGGAAGAAGTCGCCGCCGGGCTGCATGCCGAGATCGGCAAGAAGAATTCAGCAACGAAGAAGACCAAATCCAAGGCCGCACCCGCGTCCGACGGCACCCTGCCACTTTTCGCCGAAATGAATCGGTCTGAGGACGGGTGATGTGCAGGAGGTGATGCCATGAACGACGTTGCTGCAGTCCGCAGCCGCATTCTCGACGCCCTGCAGCTTGACCTCGTAGGCCCCCGCCATGGCGAGCCGGGTCACGAGGCCTACGCCGAGGAGATCCTGCCCGTCGCCCCGTCCAAGTGGTATTTGGCGGGCTTTCTCGTGCCCTACGAGGCGCCCGCCGAGCAGCGGTCCGACGACGACGGCGACGATTCCCTGGACCAAGTAGAACGGCCGGTGGATGGCGACGACGACAACGCCCCCGAGTCCACCTCGGCCCGCAAAGCATTCTTCCCCTCGTCCATGGGTCTCTCGGTGCTGGTGCCCCGCGATACCGATCGGCTCCAGGTGCGAATCTCCTGGGCCGACTACGCCCCAGTGGTCGACGACGGTGATGAGAAGGGCGACGGCGATTCCGTCGGTGAGCCGGTTACGGAAGAGCTCGCCGTCGAGCAGATCGAGGGCGAGGACAGCGAGGCCGGGGGTGACCCGGAGCGCCGCAAACGCCCCCGAGGTTGGCGACGACTTCTCCGCGAAGCGGAAGTCGAGCTCACGCTCCGGGAGGGGGAGCCCGTGCCGACCGAGGTCCCAAGGGGCGAGGGGCTCCGGGTCGTGGTGTCTGTCCGTCGGGTGGATGACACCGAGCTGGTCCCGACCGGCACCCGCTCGGCCTCAGTCTTCCTCGTCAACCACCGGCGGCCATCGCCGGACATGACTCGGGACGCGGCCTATGTGTTCCAGGCCGAGCTGTCGCTAATCGCAATCCAGCCCTTTGTCCCCCGGCCCAACTTACGCGGGCACCAGAGCGACGACTGGGACGAGAAGGTGGCCGACCTTCAGTACGCCGACGCCGTAGAGTATGCCGTGGGCCACAACATCTCGGCGGTGGCGCTGACCGGCGAAGGCGGCTGCCGGGAGGTGCGAACCACCTGGATGCCCACCGCGGACGTGGAAAAGGTCGTTCCGGCGCAGCTTGACGAGGTGGAGCTGGGCATCGAGGCTTTGGCGGGTGCCGAGTCGGCCGAGGCCGTCCGCGCCATGGTGGGTCCGATGGTCGAGAGCTACGGGGAGTGGATCGAGGGCCAGCTTCACCAGCTCCCGGGAGACCCGAAGCGAGCCCAGGTGGGCCGGGATCTCATGGCCCGAGCGGGGCGGGCCCGGGACCGCATCCAGACTGGGCTTGACGCCTTGGACCAACCCCATGTACTCGAGGCGTTCCGGATTGCTAACAAGGCTATCGCCACGGCGATCCGCCAGCGGGACTGCCACGGCACGCCCGAGGCGAACCCCGCCGACATGGGTACGCCCGTCTGGTATCCATTCCAGCTCGCCTTCCTCCTGACGAATATCGTGGGTGTTGTCGACGGGGAGCACCCGGACCGAAAGGTGGTGGACCTGCTCTTCTTCCCCACCGGCGGCGGCAAGACCGAGGCGTACCTGGGCCTGGCGGCCTTCACCATGGTGCTGCGCCGCCTTCGGGACCCGTCCATCCAGTCGGCGGGCCTTTCGGTGATCATGCGCTACACCCTGCGCCTCTTGACTCTCGACCAACTCGGTCGCGCGGCGACCCTCATCTGTGCTCTTGAGCTCGAGCGGCAGGACGACGTCCCCAAGCTAGGCGCATGGCCCTTCGAGATCGGCCTGTGGGTGGGCCAAACGGCGACGCCGAACGTGATGGGCAAGAAGGGTGATAAGAACCGCTACTCAGCTCGGGCGCGGACCGTCGCCTTCCTCAATGACGACCGCCGCAAGCCCTCACCAATCCCGCTGGAGAACTGCCCCTGGTGCGGGACCAAGTTCCAGAAGGATAGCTTCACCCTGCTCCCCGACGCCAACGAGCCGACGGATTTGCGGGTGATGTGTGTTAACCGTCGGTGTGCATTCCACGTGCGCCGGCAGGAGCGCGGCTTGCCCATCCTCGCTGTGGACGATCCCATTTACCGGCGACTCCCTACCTTCATCATCGCTACCGTCGATAAATTCGCGAACTTGCCATGGGTGGGCGAGACCGCCGGGCTTTTCGGCCGGGTGGAGCGGTACGATTCGGATGGCTTCTATGGTCCGACCCGGGCCGGTGTGGGGCGGGCCCTGGAGCAGCCATTGCCGCCGCCCGACCTCATCATCCAGGACGAGTTGCACCTGATTTCCGGGCCGCTCGGCACCTTGGTCGGGCTTTACGAGACGGCCATTGACGCCCTGTGCACTAATCCCGTGGGCGGCGAGGGCGTGCGGCCAAAGATCGTTGCCTCCACGGCGACGGTGCGCCGGGCGGAGCGGCAGATCCGCGGCCTGTTCGGCCGGGCCAATGTGGATATCTTTCCGCCACCGGGTCCGGACCGTCGGGACTCTTTCTTCGCGAAGACCGTGAGCTCGTCAGAGCGCAATCCACGCACCTACGTGGGCATTGCCGCACAGGGCCGGAACCTGAAAGTGGTGCTTTTACGGACTTACCTCGCGCTGCTTTCAGCGGGACAGAAGGTCTGGCAGGAATCCGGCGGGGTCCGAAACTCCGACAACCCGGCTGACCCCTATATGACGTTGCTCGGCTATTTCAACTCGCTCCGGGAGTTGGGCGGTAGCCGCCGCATCGTCGAGGACGAAGTGCGCTCTCGGCTCGGGGACTATGGCCTTCGCCGTCGTCGCAAGGACATGGAGCAGTTACTCTTCGCCAACCGCAAGAATTTCGCGGAGCCTCGGGAGCTCACTAGCCGGGTAAGCACGAACGAGGTTGCCGACACGAAGCGGCGACTCGCACTCGCCTTCCAGGATAAGGAGCGCGTGGACGTGGCACTGGCCACCAACATGATCTCCGTGGGCCTCGACATCACGCGCCTGGGGCTCATGGTGGTTTTGGGCCAGCCCAAGACAGCCGCGGAGTATATCCAGGCCACTAGCCGAGTGGGCCGTGACGACAAGCGGCCGGGGTTGGTGGTGACCCTGCTCAACGTTCACCGCCCCCGGGACCGGTCCCACTACGAGCGGTTCGAAGCCTGGCACGAGAGCTTCTACCGGGCCATCGAGGCCACCAGCGTCACCCCGTTCTCGCCTCGGGCGATCGATCGTGGAATCGCAGGGATCACGGTTGCGCTTGCTCGTCTGGGGCACCCAGGGCTCACTGCCCCGCGCCATGCGGCGGCCATAACCCGGCACCGCAACGAACTGGACTTCGTGCTTGACTCAATCTCAAGGCGGGCGGAGGGCCACGACGGAGGGCTAACGGGCGAGGAGCAGGAGGAATTGCGTCAGAAACTCCGGGGGCGGGTCCAGGACCTGCTCGACACTTGGGCGAGCATCGCAAGTCGCAAGGGCGAGCTACAATACCAGCGAGAAGTAGGGGTGGCGCCGCCCCTACTCTTCGACCCGCTGGACCCCGATTTGGAACGGCAGCCCAGGGAAGCACGCAAGTTCACGGCGCACCGCAGTCTGCGGGACGTGGAGCCCACGGTTAACCTGTGGCTGTGCAACCCCGACGGCTTCGAGATCGAGGGGGAGCGGCTATGAATAGACGGAACCAGGCCAAGAACATCCCTCCCACGGGCGAGTTGCGTCAGAGCCAGCTCCTCACGACCTTCGGCCCGGGGTCCATGGTCGACCTACCCAACCAAGCGGTCTTGATCGGGGGGCTGGATCACTGGCAGTTCGCCGAGCGAAAGCGGGTATTTGAGGATCGCCTCGAGGGCTATCTTCGCGAGCTTCTGTCCCTCGACGAGCTGACCCTCTACGAGCCGCCGGTCGACAACGGCGATCCGATGGCGCCACGGTCAGGCATTACGGCCTTCCTCTTCCCGGCGTGGTTCCTGGCGCAGGTAGACGAGACCTACGAAGCCCCTGGCGGACGCGTGTACCGGACCCGACCGCTTGTCCCCTGGGACAGGCTGGTGAGGGGCGGCTACCTGAACCGGGACCGCAAGGTCGTCCCGGTAGTGCCGGTTCGCTTCGTTCAGGCCTGCGTGAAAGGGCACATCAGCGACATCGACTGGTACGCCTTCGTCCGTGAGACCTTTGACCATGATCGGGCCGGACAGCTGTGGCTGGACGAAGGCGGCGCCGGTAATGATTTCGCCGAGATCTATCTCCGAGACGAGCGGAATAGCAACCATCGCAGGCCGTTGGGCCACGCTACTGTCCCCGGCGCTAAGGTGCTGGGAAACTGCTCCGGCCGGATGCCTTGGCTCGGACCTCGGCACTGGGACAAGTGTGAGGAGCCGAACCGCTTGCTCACCCGCTCGGCGTCGAACGCCTACTTCTCGCAGACCGTGAACGTGATCGCCATCCCCGACACCGACGCTGCCCTGAAGGGTGCCGTCGACGAGGTGTTCGATGACTTCCTGCAATATTCCGAGAGCTGCGAGGACGTGACTCGGGAGCGCCGAAAGCAGCGGGTGATGAACGCCCTCGAGGGGCACAGTAGTGAGGCGGTCTGGGCGGACATTCAGCGTCGGAAGGGGGGCGTCCCGGCAGAGAGCCGCAGCATCAAGCAAGCGGAGATCGAGACTTTGATGGCCTCTCCCGACACCGTGGGAGAGGATGTTCCTGGGGGCGACTTCTACGCCCGGGCGAGATCGCTGACGGGGCTGCCCGCCCCGTTCCAGGGCCGCCTCGACCGGGTGGTTCTGGTGCACCGGCTTCGCGAGGTGATGGCCCAGGTGGGCTTCACTCGTTTCGAGCCGGTCATGCCCGACATCGACGGTGAGCTCGACCTCCATGTGGAGCCGGCCCCCCTCGCCCGGGAGACGACCTGGTTGCCGGCCATCGAGAACAGGGGCGAAGGCGTGTTTCTCTCTTTCTCCCGGGCCGCCATCGAGAGTTGGATGTCCCGGCCCGGGGTGCGGGCTCGCTCGGCGCAGTTGGTGGCAGGTTTCGAGTCCTGGGTGGAGCGGAAGGGGGCCGACAACGCGACATTTCCTGGGGTTCCCTACCTGATGCTACACAGCCTCTCGCACCTCCTGATCACCGCGGTCGCCCTTGAATGTGGATACTCGGCGAGCGCCATTCGCGAGCGGGTCTACGCCGGAGAGTACGGCTTCGGGATCCTGCTCTACACCGGATCGGCCGGGTCTGAGGGCACTCTCGGCGGCCTGGTAGAGGTTGGGCGAGATATAGAGAGCCACCTCCGTCGTGCCCTGGAGCTTGGTCGCCTGTGCTCTAACGACCCGGTCTGTGCCCAGCACGACTCCCCGAACCCCCACGAGGAGCGTTTCCTTCACGGGTCCGCGTGCCACGGCTGCTTGCTCATCGCCGAGACGAGCTGTGAGCGTTGCAACGAATTTCTGGACCGGGCGCTGGTGGTCCCCACTGTGTCGATACGGGACTCGGCTTTCTTCGGGGGGGAGGGCTGCGGATGAAGTCGGCGTTTTGCGGATTGGGCCGTCCAGCCATGAATGCTCTGGCGGAGGCACTAGAGGGGGGACGTATTGCTCCGCCGTTTCGCGATAGCCAAGTACGGGGGCAGGTCCCGGACGAACTTGTGGAGGGAATCCTCGACGAGATGCAGGAGCTGTCCGAACGTGGTATGGCGCCAGCGCACATCGCCCACATGCTCCGGGTTCTGGCCGAAGAGCGTGCTGCCGCACAAGTCATCGCCGACCGGGTAGCGCTTGTGTGGTCGGGAACTGAGGTCTTGGCCGGTCGAAGCCGGGATACGGCGGTGGTTGTCCAGGAGCTGTTCCGCGAGGCCCGGGACAGCGTGCTGGTGGCTAGTTACGCATTGGACACCGGAAGCAAAGCTGAGGCGCTCTTTGGGCTCCTCGCCGCAAGGATGGACGTAGAGCCGGACCTTCATGTGCGGCTGTTCCTGAACGTCCATCGCAAGCATAGGGACGAGACTTCTGACGTCGTCCTGCTGCGGGAGTTTGCCGATGCTTTCTGCAATGAGGTTTGGCCGGGCACGCGACTCCCGGAGGTATTTCACGACCCACGGTCCCTCGCGATCGACGGCACGAAGCGGGCTTGCTTGCACGCCAAGTGCGTCGTTATCGATGAAGACCGCGCACTCATTACATCGGCCAACTTCACCGAGGCTGCCCACGAGCGGAATATCGAGGCTGGCACCGTCATAACGGACGCCATTCACGCCCGAGCACTGAAGGCCCAATTCGACACCCTGGTGGACCATGGCGCGCTCAAGCGGGTGCCTGGGATTGAGAAACTGTGCGCTCAGTGTGGCAAGCCAATGCAGCGTTTGCGCACCGTTTTTGAGAGCGGGGAAGTGAAATTCACTTATGAGTGTAGGGATTTCAAATGTTCAAGTGGCCCCGGCGGTCTGCTTACTATTCGGACAATTGACAAGCTTACGGGCGAAACGACAAAGGAGGCAAAGTTCTGGGATCTCGAGAGTTTTGAAGAATGGGAGGTCGGAAGGCCTTCACAAGGTGAACAGAACGTAGCGTCGGTCGCGACTGTCTTTATGCAGGGGGTCAACCGAACGCTCGGCACCTCCTTCGATACGCTGGTTCCTGGGCCAGAGAGCTCGCGCGAGGAAGGTGGATTCGATTGTGTCGTGAGGTCCGGCTCTGAAGGTTACGAGCTGAAGCTTCAAGTTACGCGAGCGCTACCGAGCAACGTCCAAGCCAAGCAAGGTAGGGCTGGGAGGCGTGATCTACAAGGAACGACTGAAGCTGTGTCTGAATGGTTGACCGAGGCTGTTAGAAGAAAAACAAACAGTGCTGCATCAGATATCGCACTGGTGTTGGACGGCATCCAATCTCCAGTGCTTGCACTCGTATCCGACATTCGATGCCGTGAGCGTGACCGGGAATTTCTGGAGGCTCAGCGGTGGCACAGCATTTGGGTGGTTGGCCCTGAGTGGGTTTCGCAACTTGCGGGGAAGACACTACCTTGAGCGGTTCCACTCGAGGCAGCTGCTGGCCACCTCAGAGCAGCGGATACTCTGCGACGAAAGCACTTTGCCATTGACACTGCCTCTCCAGATTTCCATCACCTTGGGTTTGGGAGAGCTAGATAGAGATTGGCGACACACTCAAAGTGGCCATAGGCAGCAGACTTAAGGGGAGCTTCCTTGGTTATTCTGTTCAGCTTCTGGCTGGGGGCGCTCTTATAGCGCAAGAGGCTTCCTTAAGTCCGGCGGCGGGGACATTCGAAACATCCACGCTGTCATACACTGCACAGGCCGGAGATCCCCATCTTGGCTTGCCGCTAGAGATACGATTGGCCTCGGTTGGCCTCCGGGCCCAGGTTAGCTTTGACAACGTCCAATTAACAGCTTGCCCATCCGTCGCAGACGTGTTGGTCGTGGCAACTCCGACCACTGCATGCGTCTTTCCTGGTGGAACTCTGCGCTTTGACGTTAGCGCCCTGAACACAACTGGAAGCACGGTGGTACAGGACATTTGGATCGATGCATTCAAACCAAATGGAGACCCGTTAGCAGGCAATCCCATCGTAGGCCCGCGAGCGGTGACCTTCGCACCGTTTCGTCAGATCCAGGGATCAGTGAGCTTTCCCATCCCTGCGAGTGTCCCAGCTCCCTCTGGACCTTTTACCTTGAAGACGCTGATTGGCACTTTCCCAGACTGCCCGACGGACAGCAGCTCTTTCGACATCTCCCTGGTTCCGCAGCAAAACACGGCTTGTCCGCAAGGCGTGACTGTCACCCACGTAGGGACAATTACTGATGGAAATCGGCTGGGCGAACAATTCCAATACACGTTCACGCCTCAGCAAGATTATTTCATTGACTTCCGCGAGGTCGTAACAACTCCACCAGGAGACGATGGCTGCAACTGCGGTTTGGACGAGACCATCATCATAGAATCTGTTTTTGGGTGTTTTGATGGTCCCATAAGGTTTGCGACTGACGACATTTTCAACACGGTGCATGCTGGCACTGCCTGCGGATGTGCTAGCGTCAGCACACAGGAGCTTCAATGCCGCCCAAGAGGCGGAGGCGATAATGATTGGATGACGTTCCACGTCAATGAACTCAAGTGGGAGCGTGCTTCTAACGGCGATATCGTTGTCACCGTGACCCCTCAAGGCGGTTCGCCAGTC
Organism: Planctomycetota bacterium; assembly: GCA_029260825.1. Classification (GTDB taxonomy): domain Bacteria; phylum Planctomycetota; class JACOTG01; order JACOTG01; family JAJDCM01; genus JAJDCM01. Next base: position 50,399 of record JAJDCM010000322.1, read on the forward strand.
AGTGCTTCACAGCCAGGGCCTACCTGCCGGTAGAAAGTTCCGAGGTCTTGATCTGCCCACCTTTCACGATAACAGGTCGGGGCCGTCCCGTGTAGAATGTCGAGAGCTTTCAATACACCTAGGAGAAAAACCAAATGACGCCTTTTCGCTGCGGCATCTTCCTTGCGCTTCTCGTTCTGGTTGGCTGCACAGGAACGCAGCCTCGAAAGACGGCGTCTCCGAAATCGAAAACGAAGACAGCGCTGAGCGAATCGCTTGGGGAGGCCGCGGCCAATGGGAACCTGGATCAGGTCCAAAAGGCCCTTGCCAGTGGCGCCGACGTCAATGCAAAGAACGCCCGTAACGGCTTTACGTCCTTGATGTCCGCCTCCGGGAATGGCCATGCGGACATCGTCGAGGTGCTTCTGGCCAAGGGCGCCCACGTCGATGCAAAGACCAGCGAGTACGGCTTTACGGCCTTAGGGATCGCCTCTGATAGAGGCTACGGAAACGTTGTCGAGATACTTCTTGCCAGTGGGGCCGACGTCAATACAAAGGGCAAGAAGGGTGTAACGGCGTTGATGTCCGCCGCACATAATGGCCATTCGGACATCGTCGAGATGCTTCTTGCCAAGGGCGCCCATGTCAATGCAGGGACCGCACTTGGCGGCGAAACGGCGTTGATGTCCGCCTCCGGGAATGGCCATGCGGACATCGTCGAAATGCTTCTGGCCAAGGGAGCTGACGTCAATGCAAAGAACGACGACGGCATAACGGCGTTGATGCCCGCCGCGCAGAATGGCCATTAGGACATCGTCGAGGTGCTTCTTGCCAAGGGAGCCGACGCCAATGCAAAGGCCGCCAACAGCGGAACGGCTTTGATAGTCGCCTCCCATAATGGCCATTCGGACATCGTCGGGGTGCTTCTGGCCAAGGGCGCCCACGTCAATGCAAAGAGCAATGACGGCTTTACGGCGTTGATTGTCGCCTCCCAGTTTGGCCATTAGGACATCGTCGAGGTGCTTCTTGCCAAGGGCGCCCACGTCGATGCAAAGAACAGCGACGGCTTTACGGCGTTGATCGCCGCCTCCCAGAATGGCCATGCGGACATCGTCGAAATGCTTCTGGCCAAGCGCGCCCATGTTGATGCAAAGAACAACGACAGCGGAACGGCGTTGATGGTCGCCTCCCAGAATGGCCACGGAGACGTGGTCAAGATCCTCCTTGCCAAGGGAGCCGACGTCGATGCAAAGGCCGACTTCGGCTCAACGGCGTTGATACTCGCCTCCCAGAATGGTCACGGGGACGTGGTCAAGGCACTCCTCACCAAGGGAGCCGACGTCAATGCAAAGAACGACGACGGCATAACGGCGTTGATGTTCGCCTCCCAGTATGGCAACGGAGACGTTGTCAAAATACTCCTAGGCAGCGGCGCCGACGTTAATGCAGAGAAAAAGACGGGTGCAACGGCGTTGATGCTCGCCTCTCAGAATGGCCACGAGGACATCGTCGAGATACTCGAGAAAAGCGGGGCTCAAGAGTAAAGAAACAAAGGAACCTAGACGCTGGTCCAGGGCCCTGGCTCTCTTGGTCCGTTGACAACAAAACATCAGCATGGCGAACGCAGTAGGAGTGAGAGTTGCCGCTTTCAGTTTTTCGCTGATGACGCCTTTACGAGCACCATTATTGCACCCTTGGTTTCATCCTGGATCGAAGGCCATAGATCGATGAGGTCGGCAAGCTCGGGGTGTGTTTTCATGATCTCACCCCAAGCTACGCCCCAAGCGGATTTGGCTTCGTCTCTAAGTACCTCAGAATCAAAGAACTTGGGTGAACCCGACACCGGACTCATAATCCGTCGGTCCCAGGTTCGAGTCCTGGTGGGCCCATTTGTTTTCCTTACTCCTCTGATCTGAGCAGCCGGTTCATCCGTTCGCGCAGGCGCGCTATGAGATCCATCTTCTTGTGGAACACAGCTACGATCAGCGTTCCGAGCTTGTCGTCTCGCGCGAAGAAGACGAAGTGGTGTTGACAACGGGAGACGCGGATGTCGTCTCGGTGCTCGAATGCAGCCTTCTCGAGCACGTTCTTGCGGCTGATCTCCTCGAAGTGGCACTCCAGCGCTAAGAGATAACGCTCGGCCTGTTCAAGGCTCCGTGTCCGGGCCGTATAGCGGCCAATTTCCAGGAGGTCGATTTCGGCGTTGAGCTCGAGTGTGTACTCAGGCATGGGGCTCTGGGCCCGCCAGCTCCCGCTTTACTTGCTCAAGGATCTCTCCGACACTTCGTTTGCTCACACCGCCGGATCGCGCGTTCTGTAACCGCTTGTCTAGCAGGGCCTCGAGTTCGGCCAAGTCCGCCTCGAGCGCCTGGTCTCCGATCGTCCGTGCGAGCACGAAGTCCTTCAGTGACTGGCCCTGGATCGCGGCTAGCGCCTTTAGCTTCCTGTGCTCTGCGTCGGTGACGTCGATCGAAATGCGGCTCATGGAGGTCTCCTTACTTATTGTTCTTTTAGTGTAGCACGTTGCCCACATTTTGTCAAAATGTGGGTGCTGATGCTCAGTTGCTTACATTAAGGAGTCTAAGTCATCGGTAGAAGGCGAGTCCTGGAGGACCCATCTACCCTTGCGCTCGTTGTCTATTCCTGCCTCGGAGTGGCAAGGATGGCCTTTACACCCGACCTCACCATTCAACCGAAACAGCTTTTTCGGAGTCGCTTGGCGGTCTGTCTTACTGCCAGATGGGAATAGGCGCCGGGTAACTCTCATTAGCAGCTGATCGGCTTGATTGGGATTACATTCACGGCTGGACGGATGAACATGGGACAACCCGCACTCTTGAAGAAATCCGGGGGGAAATTCCACCGATGAGCGGCTCGTAGTGGCGAGTCGTGACCGGACACCTTGTGGCTCGCCGCCACTCGGCGCGGGTGCGCTCACAACGCTTGGGCCATACACGATTGGACTTCGATTCGTCGACCCTTCCACGGGCGACCCGATGGCCGAGGGAACGAGTGTCTTCGACATTGCACTCTCCGTTTGTGCAGCCCTTGGTCGGCCAGTTCCTGTTGAAGTCGCCTGACGGGGTCGCCAAGGCGGCTACGCGCCGACTCGATGCTCGGGGACAGCCGTCGGAGGAATCCCGACATGCATCATTCAGTCAGGAGCCCCCGTCGTCGCGGGCGGGCTAGCAGTCCGTTGATAAAGTGCTTTTCGTCAAGGGCGAGTCATTTCGGCTCAGATCAAGGAGCCGGAATGGACTCGAATTTGTTGATTCTTGTGCTTTTCGGCGACGCAGAGCTGGGTCGAAAGGGCTGCCCTCGGCGGAATCTGACTTTGTCAACGGGCTGCTAGGCGCAACTTCTGAGACGCACCACTACCAGAGCGCTCCGCTTCCGTCCTGGCCCAGGAGAGTCTTGGCGATCGTCTGGAGCTGCATGAAGGATGTCCCTTCGTAGATCTTTCCGATCTTGGCGTCCCGAAAGAGCTTCTCAACCGGATACTCGGTCGTAAATCCATATCCACCATAGATCTCGACAACTTCCGAGGAGATCTTCTCGGCAACTCGGCTCGCCATGAGCTTTGCCATCGCCGCCTCTTTGACGAACGGGCGTCCTTCCTCGTTGAGTCTGGCGGCGTTGTAGACCATGAGCCGAGCGGCCTCCAGGTCGGTTGCCAGGTCAGCGATCTTGAACTGCATTGCCTGAAAATCGGCGATGGGCCTTTTGAACTGCTCCCGGGTCTTGGCGTACTCGATCCCCAGCTCCAGGGAACGCCGAGCAAGACCCAGCATCTGGGCGCCAATCCCGATCCTCCCCTCGTTCAAGGTTTCGATAGCAACCTTGTAGCCCATCCCAACTTCACCGACAACCTGGGCCTTGGGCACCCGGCAGCCGTCGAAAAAGATCTCACAGGTACTGCTGGCCCGGATCCCTAGCTTGGATTCCCGTTTCCCCACGGTGAAGCCGGGCTGGCCGCTCTCAAGGATGAAGGCGGTGATTCCCTTGTAACCGTTCGCAGGGTTCACGGTGGCGAATACGAGGAAGATCTCCGCCTCCTTGGCGTTCGTCACGAAGATCTTTTGGCCGCTAAGGACGTAGTCATCCCCGTCCGGTACGGCCTTGCACTTCAGACCAAACGCATCACTTCCTGCCGATGGCTCGCTCAGGGAGTAAGCCCCGATTTTCTCGGTTGCCAGCTGGGGAAGATAGCGCTGCTTGAGCTCGTCGGATCCCCACCGGAGGAGAGCCTTTACGATCAGAGTATTGTGCACATCCACCAGGACACCCACCGCGGGATCGACGGCGGAAACCTCCTCAATGGCAAGGGCTGACATGAAAAATGAGCCGCCCCCCCCACCCCATTTCTCCGGAATCTCCACCCCCATGATCCCGAGCTCGAAGAGCTGCTTGAGGATATCGGGATCGTATTCCGCGTTCTTGTCCATGGCCTCCACGCGAGGAAGAAGTTGCTCGCTAGCAAAGTCGCGAACCATACTCCTCAACATCTCCTCCTCTTCCGTGAGGGTATTGAGGGAGGTAGATCGGAGGCTTTCGATTGGATTCATCTCCATTCAGTTCTCTCTAAGATGGGTTTGGCGAAGCCAAGACTCCACGACTGGATCCTGTCGCCCGGCATGATCTGGTATCAGGCGAGAAAAGGGTCAAAACAGAAGGGACTGATCCCCGGGTTCCGCCGCCTCGACTGGATCAGGATCCTTTCCCTTGAAAAACTCGCGAACCGCCGCGATCGGATACTTCTCGATCAGCTCTTCAACCGCTTCAGAATACCAATCCCGGGGAAATAACGAACAGTAGGTAGGCGTTGCAAATCGATCCCCGATCAACAGTACCACTCCCCGGTCGGTGTCAGCGCGGATCAATCTCCCCGCAGCCTGGATGACCCTGGACATACCAGGATAGACATAAGCGTACTCGAACCCGCGCTCGTATCGTTCCTGAAAGTGGGAACGAATCAGCTCCCGCTCAAGATCGTAGCGCGGAAGGGCCGGACTGACCACGAAAACGCCAATACACAGGTCTCCAACGTAATCGATCCCCTCCGAAAAAATCCCGCCCTGCACGCCTAAAACAAGCCTCCCCCGGGGAGACGGTGGAGTCGCCAGGGTCGCCAGGAAATCCTCACGTTGGTCTTCGGACATCTTCCGGGTCTGAACCAGAAGGTCCGGCCCTTCCATCGGAATCAGCTCCCGGACCCGATGAAGATAGGCGTGACTCGGGAAAAAGGCCAGGTAGTTTCCTGGATGAACCGCCGTCACCTCATGCAACAGCTGAGCAATCGGATCATAGCTGCCATCCCGGTCCCGGTAGCGGGTCGAAACCTGGGGCACGACAAAGACCTTCCTGTTCTCGGGTGGAAATGGCGAGGGAAGAGACACCGAAAGGGTCCGATCGTCAGAGAGACCAAGAAGGCGCTGATGGAACTCCATGGGTCTCAAGGTAGCCGACATCAAGATCGTGGCGTGGAACCCGTCCAACCGGCGGGAGAGGAACCGAGACGGATCCTTGCAGAGAATCTTGATCCGCTCCTCCTGGTCCTCGGCCTGAAAAAAGTGAATGGTCGAAAACTCAGGGCCCGTAAGCGAAATCACGTAGGTGAAGTACAACAGGTCATACAGGAAGAGGAGCAGAGGGTCATCCCCCCCGACAATGTCTCTGTCTCTTCGATAGGAAAGATAATCTGTTAGCAGGCACTCAACTTCTCCCCGGAGGTCTCGAAAGCGAAGAACATCCGGTTCAATGAGACACGCTTTTCCAGAAAAACAAACCGTTTCTTGATCCGGGTCCCGCTCAAACAACCGATCGGTATCCGAAAGAACCAGCATCGCATGGTGAAAGACTTCCTCGCCCCGAAGGGAGCATTCCTTTCGCACATCCGCCACCCGATCGCGGGAAAGTTCGGGGGAGTAGTATCCCGCACCACGCGGGTGAAGGTTATGGGCTTCATCGACAACCAGCACCCAGTCATCATAGGGAGGATCCCGAAAGTAATCGTGAAGATACACCCTGGGGTCGAAGACGTAGTTGTAATCCCCGACCACGACGTCCGCCTCGTCAATGAGATCAAGGCTCACTTCGAAAGGGCAGACTTCCGCCGCAACCGACGCGTCATAGATTCGATCGGATGAAAGCGTTCCGACCTCGCACAAAGACGCCAGGAGATTCGAGGTCATCATCTTACCCGAATAGTTGGCGGCGTATCGGCAGTACTCCTCGTGACAGATGATCTCGGTGTTCGCGCACATTTTCGCCTTTGCCCGGAGAAACACCGTCTTCATGAAAGATCCCTTTTCCATGAACCTGGACACCGTATCGAGTACCATCCTCGCCTGGGTTGTCTTGGCCGTGGCAAAGTAGACCTTCTTACCCGTTGAAAGGGCATGTTTGATGGCGGGGTAAAGAGCCGCCGCCGTCTTGCCGATTCCCGGGGGAGCTTCGAGCAAGAGATGGGCCTTGCCGTGAAGAGCCTCGGTGACGATCTCCATCGCTTCTTTTTGATGAGGTCGTACCTCCGGATACGGAAAGGTGAGCCCTTCGCCAATCTCCCGCCGGCGTTCGTGATGGATGCGACGACTCTCGGCCTCGGCAACGAGCGCCTCCATGCGCAAGGACAGCTCAGCGCCAACCCTCTCACTCTCAAAGGGTATGTCGACGAGAGTCGTTGATCGGTCATGGATGCTGACCAGAAGTAAACGACACACAAACCGAGTGTCCGGGTGCTGAAGCGAGAGAAGATAGGCGTAGAGTCGCACCTGGGTGGCATAGGAAAGACGCAGTGAACCGGGCAGTTCCTCCCAGCGAGGAGGAGTGCTGCTCACGGATTTGATCTCCTCGACCACCCCCGGGGAGTCGGGCTCATCGGAGGGAGAGTAAAGCCCATCGATCCGACCGGAAACGATGAGCTTGTAGCCAAGGTGGGAGAACTCGGCCTTCACCGAGACCTCCTTTTGAAATCCCGGATGTTCGGCGAGGAGGATCTCCTGCAATTCGGTATGAAGAGTCTGCCCCTGGGCGTAACGAGCATAGGGTGATCCGGGGACCGACGAGAAACGCTCCTGGGCGGTGGTCTCGGCCAGATCACGGACCGAAAGGCGAATGAGCCGCCCCTCAAAATCGATCCGAATCGTCAACCTGTAGGCCTCCGTGAATGGCAAGGGACAGTACCCTGTTTCAGCCACGATAACATGGACAAGTTGGCCGGGAGAAGGCCTCCTGAAGGCGCCTCTCTCAGGCCTTTTCTCAGCCCTCACAGGGGGACGGATTTTGCCCCCTTTTCGTTGTCATAAGTAATTAAATAACAACAACTTAAATCTTTCTAATCCACTCGTTGACTTGGCTCCGCACCTTCAGTTATAGTCGATTCTGTTCTGTTGAAGCCACGCGCGCGAATCCTGATTACGGGGGGCAGGAGGCGCAACCAAAAAGCCACTTCAGGAGCCATTTTCTAATCATCATTCTGGCCCTCGGTGTGTCGTTTTCGCGGCACCGAGAGGCTTTCAATTGGAGAACCCCCGTGGACATTTTTCTCGAAGAATCCGCCCTTCTTGGGCTCCTCGTTGCCAGCGCTGAAGTCTATAAAAAGGAATGTTATGGGGTCCTCCTGGGATACAGGCTCAACGACCGCTTTATCGTCTCCGGGTCGATCGCCTACCAGAGCGCGGATCGAAAGCCTTCTGAGGTCTATCTTCGCCCTCACCGTCGCCGGGTCGTCGAGTCGGTCCTGAAAAACATCCCCAAATACAGGGTTCTCGGAGAATTTCACTCTCACCCCATGTTTGCCGATCGACGGGCTACCATTCGCCTGGGCCCCATGGACGCGGAAGATATGGCGGGTGAAGACGTCCAGATCCTCGTTGCCATCAACGACAAGAGTCGGAACCAGAAATGGATCGCCAAAGCCGATGGCTCCATCTCGGGAACCTTCGGCAACCATCATTTCAACATCGGGGCCTACTATTACCGCGGCGGGGTAAAGAAGCGTAAACCGATCCTTGGACGGCTATGCTGCCCGTTTGCCACCACGTTACAGGGTCCAACGGGGAAGAACTCGACCCGCCGCAAGGTGGGCTAAGTCGCCGTCAGAAAAACCACTACTGCTCTCCCTGCATGAAGACCGAAAAGTTCATCAAACTGATAGACTGATGCGATGGCCACCTGACCTTGAGAACTTGAAGACCCAACCCCCAGAGGGAAACCATGGCGAAGATCAGCGACCTCAATCCTATCGACCGCAGAAACTTTCTTCACAACCCGAAGACAACCACTCAGCAGCTCATCGAATCAGGATCACTCCTCCTTGCCAGCGGAAGTCTGTATGACGCCCTCCAGTTCTTCCTGAAGGCGAACCATCCAGAGGGAGCTCAGCAGGTGAAGCAGAAGGCGGTCGAGCTCGGAGATCCATTCACCATCTCTCTCATTGCTGCTCGAGATGCAGAAGGTGTGAGCAAGGATGATTGGCTTGCTGCCGCAAAGGTTGCCGAATCAAAAGCCAAGTTCCGATACGCCGCCTGGGCATTCGAAGAAGGCGGAGATGAGAGTGCTGCCAAACGAACGCTTCAAAAGATTGAAGCCGCCGAGCCTGCATCCCAGAATGTGGCTGAGGTTGGCGGGATAGCCCCCGTGAAGTAAGAACACTTCTTGTCCACTCACTACGGCAAGCGGTGAAATAGGCGAGGGCCGCTCACATTTGAAGCAAGCGGCCCTCAACAACGACTCAATTCCCACTCATATCCCCATTGCGGGCAATCAGGAATTCATTTGACGATGAGTTGGTCTCGGACATAGGACTTCAGCCCCTCATGAGCCGGCTCCTCGATGCCAGTCCAAAGAAACTCCACCGAAACCCTCGAAGAATCGCCCCCTTCACCATCGGTGCGGACCACGGTTCCAAGGGCAGTGATCGGTTGGGGAAGATCCGCAGAACTGAGTTCCAACGCCAGCAGGCATCCGACATCCATCGTCTTTTCGGTCACGAAGCAGACACCACCGAAGCTCACGTTCTTTGACCGCCCCAGCTTGTATTCCGAGAGCAGATGGTCGTTATCAAGAATCTTGAAGTGAACATCGAGATGACCGTCTTCGGCTCTCGGAAAGTCCCTTCGCTCCTGAGTGTCTGTCGATTCCTGGTACTGGTTTTCCTCTTTTGAGGCTGGATGATGCTGGCCCATGCGACTCGTCCTCGTCTGTCCGTTTGCCTGTGCCTACTTTCTCCTCATACCGAAGGAAACGACACGGGCGCCTGGCGGCGCCAACCGGCGAGAAACGTGGATGGTAGGCAGTCCTAAGACCTCAATTGTCGAGGTCAAGAAACCCAATCCAGATTCCTATCGGAGTGATCAAAGTGCGGACTTGAGCCAATTTCACGACAGACAGTGAGAACAATGAAGGTCCGTCTAGTGATGAATATCGGTCAGGGATTGGTGAATCAGAGCGAATCCTGGGCAAGGCGATGGAGAATGGCCAGGCAAACGCCCACCCGGAAGCGTGGACCTGACTTTTGGCCCTGGGCTTCCTTGTCATCCCACATCTTGAGAAGCTCCAGGTACATGGAACGATCCGTGACTCTTCCCAGAGCCGTAATGGCCGCTCCCTGCACTGCCATGTTCGAATCCCCAAGAGCGTCGCGAAGAGCTGCGGTTGCGTCATCCGTACCGATGAGACCGAGGGCTGAAGCGGCGGCGCTTCGGACCGAAGCCTGGGAATCTTCGCTCATGACCTTCTTCAGCGGCTCAACACTCTGAGGATCTGCGTAAGTTCCAAGCTGATCGGCCGCCCAGGTCCTGACCTTGCCTTCCTCATCCGATAGGGCGGAAATCAGCATGGGTACCGCCCTCTCGTCCTTCAGGTCACCCAGGGCCAGAACTGCGGTAGCTCGAACATCTTTGTGGCCATCGTGAAGGGCCGCCTCAAGAAGGGGCAACACAACGTCTGCATCCCCCCCGGTGGAAAGCGCGGCAACCGCCGACTTTCGCGTTCCGGATTCACCGGATTGAAGAGCCTGACGGATAACGGGCGCCGCAGTCGGATCTGAGAGTCCAAGGGCAAACGCCGCAGCGAGTCGAGTGTCACCGTTCGAACTCGATTTCTTCAGCAGCTCCTTCACCCGATCCTTGGCGTCTTTTCCACCATCAAGCTTTCCGAGGGCAAAAGCCGCGTTCAGCCGAACCACGTCTCGATCGTCGGAAAGGAGAGGCTTGATGTCGGAGGCAATCGAGGCATCGCCGATCACGGCAAGAGTCTTCAAAGCGGCAACCTTGACGACGGGAGAGGAATCGGAAAGAGCAAGGACAACGTAAGGGGCCGCCTTCGGGCCCAGATCTTTAGCCGAAGTGACCGCGGCTTTTCGAACCTCTTCGTTCGAGTCATTCGCGGCCTGCTTCAAGAATGGAAGGGCCTCGGGACTGGCACTGTCGACAAGAGCCGAAACGACGGCCTTTCGCACGATCACTTCCGAGTCCGTGAGGGCATTTCCGATGAGCGGAAGAAGTTCGGGCATCTTGAGCTTCCCGAGAGAACGAACCGCTGCCCGCCTTACTTGAGGAGACGGATCTTCAACCAGGCTCCGCAAGATCTCCACCGCCACTGGATCTTGAATGTCGGCAAGCCCGGCGGCGAGGGTTCTCTTGTGGTCGGCATTCTGGGAAGTCTGGGCGAAGTCCTGAAGGAAGCGGACAACCCGGTTCTTCACCTTCCCCGGTTCCATTTCTTGAAGCCGAGCCTGGACCCCCTCTTCCGCCACAACCCCAGTCATCTGGGTGAGGGTCAAGACAGATGCCAGAACGAGAGAACTAAACCTAGATGCCATCGAACCTTCCTCCTGCTTACGTCAAACCGAGCCGAGCTGGCCGAGAACTCCCACTCAAGAGCGGGCGATCGAACCGGCGCTTCAAAGTCGTTACCAGTATACGTGTCAAAAGACCTCGAGCAAGGTCCAAAGAACTTGGGGCCGAACCCGGCAACCCGGTGGGCTCTAGTTCCAGTCTTCTGCCGTAAAGTCGAACATAGCAGTAATTTGTGCAGCTTCAGCCGAGTCAAGAAGTGAAGCAATCTTGGATTGAACGATGTCAATATTCTGGGCCGGGATGATAATTCGCCGAGGATCCAGGTGGGGCTCCATCGGGCCCGGCTTCTTTTTGCCGGCTTGAGCGCCGATCCAGATGTTGTTTCCAGGATCGCTGGCTTTTCGATTCACCTTGACCAGCTCTTCGAATTCCGGGTATTGCTCCGGGTCGGCATCCACCAGTCGAAGCACGAGCGACACCTCCCGGCTGTACCACCTGAATTCCTCAAGAGACATCTCATTCTCGGTGAGGATCTCTGTAGTCTTTCGGACCAGATCAGGAATCGAAGAAATGACTTTCATCGGTTTCTTCCAGTTCGACTCCTCCTCAAGATCGGTGGTGAAATCAACGAGTGCCGACGCAACCTGCGACCGCGAAGCCAGGTAGACGTCGAAACGATCGGCCAGAATGACCCAGTCTTCGGGCGGCGTGAACGGGAATTTTTCCTCGAGTTCGTTGAATGTCTTCCCCGAGTCCTCGATTCCTTCCACCATGGTTTTGACGTTGCCAAAGAGGAAGTAGCCTCCCGCAAAGAGAATCACGACCCCCACCGCCAGAACGACCGCGCAGCCAATCATTAGACCCTTCAACCCAAACCCTCCTTATGACTGTTTTCGCCGGATCGAATCGCTGTATACCGACCGTTTTGACAACCAGGTCCAAGAAACTCTCTATACGCAAGATCCGGATTCTGGCCCGGACTATTCATGAGTTCGGCAGAAATCGCCCCATCGGGGTCGACTTATCCGTCTGATTCCCGGGACGGACTTGAAATCGCCCCCCGGTCTGTCACAGACTGGTGTCCTGCCGCAGGTCACCAGGACAAGATTCCCCTCAGTATCATTTTCCGTAATCGGAGATTCCATGGAATACCGAAAGCTCGGTCGATCAGGACTTCGGGTCAGTGCCGTTTCCCTCGGCAGCTGGATCACCCTGGGCTACAAGGTCGATGCCCAGAAAACCGCCGAGATCGTGCGAACTGCCTTTGACCTCGGGGTCAACTTCTATGATACGGCCGACGTTTACAGCGGCGGCGAAGCGGAAAGAGTGCTCGGGAGCGCCCTTTCCCACATCCCCCGAAAAGACTACGTTCTCGCCTCAAAATGCTACTTCCCCAGCGCAGAAGGTCCCAACGACCGAGGTCTTTCACGCAAGCACATCATGGAGTCGTGCCACGCAAGCCTGAAGCGGCTTTCGGTGGACTACCTTGACCTCTATCAGTGTCACCGATTCGACCCGGACACCCCGACGGAAGAAACGATGCGAGCTCTCTCTGATCTCATTCGCCAGGGGAAAATCCTCTACGCCGGAGTCAGTGAGTGGACGGCGGAGCAGATCGTTGATGCGTGCCATCTCTGCCGCTCGATGAACCTCGATCCGCTCGTCTCCAACCAGCCCGTTTACAACATGCTGGAGCGCAAGATCGAACCGGAAATTCTCCCCGCCTGCGCACGGGAAGGAATCGGGAACATCGTTTTCTCTCCCCTCGCCCAGGGAGTTCTGACCGGCAAATACGCCGGAGGAACCATCCCCAAGGACAGTCGAGCGGCCGACAAAAACACCGAGGGTTTCATCCAGCGTTATCTCGATGAGAAGTCCCTTTCACTCGCCAAGCGTGTGGCTGAAGTGGCCAAATCATACGGCGCAACTTCGGGACAATTTGCTTTGAGGTGGTGCCTGCGACGGCCGGAACTTGCCAGCGTCATCATCGGCGTCACGTCCGCCACACAGCTTCGTGAGAACATCGCCGCCATGGATCTTGAACTTCCGCCTTCAGTGTTCGATGAGTTTGAGGAATCATCATCATGATCATTCTGGGAATCGGTAGTCCCTTTCATCACGACGCGGCAGCCGCTCTCCTCGTAGACGGAAAAATCGTCGCCGCGGTGGAGGAAGAGCGGTTCATCCGGGAAAAGCATGCCACCCGAAAGCTTCCGATCAACGCGGTTCGCTACTGCCTTGAGGAGGCGGGGATCTCCCCCACTGCGATTGATGTGGTGGCTTTTCCGTGGTGCCCAGACGAAGCCAAAAACAAACGTTCCGCCTATGTCAAACGATGCATGGCGAACCGGCCCTCCCGCGCCGTGAAGGCGATTTTTTCCACGGATGGGGAGCTCGGTCGACGAGAGCGAAAAATCAAGGACACCCTCGCCGCCATCGACCTGGATCGCTCGAAAGTCGACGTGCGGTTCGTTGATCACCACATTGCTCATGCTTCCTCGGCCTACCATCTGTCCGGATATGACGAGTCGGCCATCATGACCATTGATGGTAGCGGTGAATACACGACGACGATGTTTGCCAATGGAACAGCGGGGAAGATCGAAAAGATCCACGAGATCATCAACCCCGACTCCCTTGGCTTTTTCTACTCCACCGTGACCGAGTTTCTCGGATTCAATCGGGACGATGGGGAATTCAAAACAATGGGAATGTCCGCCTACGGGGATCCCGCCAAGATCGACATCAGTCCTCTCATCAGCCAGACAGAAGACGGCTTCCGCATCAACGATGATTTCGTCTGGTCGATCAGATCAAGACGGCACCACCCGGACAAGATGTACTCCAAAGATCTGGTTTCGCTCTGGGGAGCACCTCGGGAAGGCGACGGTCTCCATGAGCCCTACACACACATCGCCGCGGCAGCTCAAAAGGCACTGGAAGACACGGTGATCCGGCTCATGGAAAAGCACCTGCGAGAGCCCCTTGAGCGTCACGGGACGCTCTGCCTTGCCGGCGGGTGCGCCCTGAACGTTCGCATGAACCGCAAGATTCTGGCTCATCCCCTCGTGAAACGGATCTTCGTTCAGCCGGCAGCCCACGACGCGGGCGCCCCTCTGGGAGCGGCGACTTTCATTGCCGCCGAATCCGGCGATGCGATTGAACCCATGGAGCACGCATATCTTGGCCCATCCTACGACGACGCCGCCATCGAAGCTGCTCTTCAGAAGTTCAAGATCCCCTTCGCGCGGCTGGCCGGCGCCGAATCAGAAACGGCAAAGCTCCTCGCGGCAGGAGAGATCGTCGCCTGGTTCCAGGGCCGGATGGAATACGGTCCAAGATCCCTCGGCAATCGCTCGATCCTGGCCAATCCGGCGACCCCCGGCATCAGCGATGAAATCAACGCGCGAATCAAATTCCGTGAGAAGTGGCGCCCGTTCTGTCCCAGCATGCTGGCCGAATCGGCGCCGGAGATTCTCATGACGGATCATCCCTCCCCGTTCATGACCTTCAGCTTTGTGGTGGAAGAATCCTGGAGAAAACGAATTCCGGAAGCGGTTCATGTGGACGGATCCGCTCGCCCCCACATCGTGGACGAGAAAGCCAACCCTCGATTTCATCGCCTGCTTTCGGCCTTCAACGATCGGGCGGGAATTCCGGTTCTGATCAACACCAGTCTGAATCGACGCGGAGAGCCTGTCGTCAACTCACCGGAAGACGCGCTTGCCATGTTCTTTGGGTGCGGGTTGGAGCACCTGGTCATGGGCGATTACTACGTGACCAAGAAGTCGATGGGCTCGGATCTTCAGCTCGAGATGAAGAAGGAAGAACCTGTGCATAGCGCATGATGATTCCCCACTAGCAGGATTCGGTTCCCGGCTCACCAAAGTTCTCGGCCATCAGGGATGAGGCCTTGCGAAGGCCGGTTTCGGCGATGCGAATGAGATCGTCCGGAGCTTGAGTTTCGTCGCTTGGAAACACAGAGAGCCCGAGGCGAAGCTTGCTCACCGTGGGAATTCCAAGGGATGCGAAAAGGCGCTGGAACAGGACCTTTCCTCCGGCGAGATTCGTGTTCGGCAGAATGAGCAGGAAGTCCCTGGGGGTCACCCGTCCGGCGACATCCGTATCGCGAGATTCCGTCAGGAGCGCTCCCGCGACCTGATTCACCACGACATCACTCGCTCCCTCCAGACGAAGCAGGGCGCAAACAAGAGGAGCTCCGTATCGCTGGGACTTCTTGAACTCCTCTTCCAGCTTGATGAGCACGTAGGTCTGATTGTAAAGACCGGTCTCCTGGTCCATCAGCTCATCAAGAAATGATCCCTCTCCAAGCAAGACCGAGAGACTCGTTTCCGGTTTCAGTTCGCCCTTCTTGATCTTGTCCTCCCGCTCCGCAAGAAGACTGCCGACGTCGGGTCGACGGTGGGTCTGCTCCACGAGAGCAACGAGGTCTTTCATGGCGAAGGGGCGAGGAAGAGAAGCTCGCGCCCCGCACATTCGGGCCAGGCCACGAACCTGGGGATCATCGACTTCCAGAAGCAGGATGGTGTCGAGCTCTCCTCCATGGCGCGAGGAAAGCTCACGACAGAGGGCAAGGCCGCTCTTTCCCGGAAGAACGCAGGGAAGTACGATCACGTCGAAGGGTCCTTCGTCCCTCACCGTTGTGGCCGCCGATAGACCATCTTCTGCAACCGTAACTTCATGACCTCTCTCCCGGATCGCCTCGGCGATCTCATTTCGGGACTGATCATCTGAATCCGCAACCAGGACTCTCTTGGCTTCTTGATTTGCCACCGTTCGCTCCGTAGGAAAGACTCATCACCGATCCGAGTTCACAAGCGATCGGCGAAGAAAGCCGTACCATTTCGAGGTTACTTCTGAATCCCACCTAACGCATCCAAGGCCTTTTTCACCGCTTCGTCTTTGGGAAAGTCGAGGACAGCCTCGGTCAGATACGATCTAGCCTCCTCGGTATTGCCGGACTCAAACAATGCAATTCCAAGGTCCCGCCGATTCGCTCCATGATCCGGATCAATGGCATAGACAACCGTAAATGCCTCAACCGCTTCGATCCAAAGCCCAAGGCCACTGTAAATCTGGCCCGTCAAGTAGAACACGTCCGGGGAGTCTGGATCCAGAGCAGATGCCTGAAGAACGAAGGGCAATGCGAGCTCATCATCCAGCAATGCATGATGAATCGCTGCCATCAGCATCAACAACTTCACATCATCGGGCCGAGCCTCAAGCCACTGGGGCACCTGGTTGAGAAGGATTTCGAACTCGTTCTTATCAAACAGCACATCTCCGACAAGAATCAAGGCACGAGTCAGCGGACCGAAGTCCGGAAAAAGCTTCTGCCCCACGGTGAGCATCTCGACTGATTCGGCGGAAACCTGAACCCAGTCCAACCCGGTAGCGAACTGGTCAAGAGGCGCAACGTCCCCTTCATGACGCAAGGCCAACCCGGAAAGCAAGTACCAGATTGCCGATCTCGCGGCTGGATCCGGAGAAAGAAAATCAGCAAGGCCCCGCAGCGTCTCGGGATCAGCTCCCTCCAGCGGAGGGCCTTCCAGCGGTAGCCCACACTCAATGATGGGCCGATCGAGGGTGTTCTCGTCCGTATCCCCAAGCCGGGCCCTGAAATCAGCAGATTCACCCACAAGAAACACAGGAAGGTCGGGGTCAAAGTCGGGAGTCGGGAAAGCCTGCACACGCCCCTCCAGACACAGAAGAGGACCCCAGAAACCATCCATTGACATCCAGAGCCGTCCCTCGGGGAAGACCTCGAAATGGGTCTTGAGCAAAGAGAGAACGGCCTCGATCTGAACGGCCCGCAGATCGACCCAGAGGAAAAAGGCGCCGTCGTCTGCAAGCAACTCCCGGTATCGGGTCAAGACCTCTCTTGAGCACAAATGCCCGGAGCCTCGGGGCAGAAACGGACAGGACAGCCGAATAATGGCCTGATACTCGTCTTCCTTACCCTGGCACAGGAACCGGAACGGGTCGATCTCAACACCTTCCTCCGAGCCATCGACAAAGGCAGGAACCGGATCCAGGTAGTCGATGATCTCAAACCCGCTGAAGGGGATCGCGTCTTTGTGCTCGGAAAAGAGTGTTCCCTGAATCAAGGCCCGGGTCTTGGTGCGGGAAAGAAGGCCAGGAAAGAGGATCTCCTGCCGCTCGACCTCGTGCCAGCGACTCGTTCGACTGATGGGATCTCTGTTCCAGCGGACACGGGGAGTCGGGGCAGACTTGAACGAGCGAAGAAAGGTAAGAACTCCGTCGGGTGTCGCTCGCTGCTCCAGAACAATGGCGCGCTCCCAGACCCGAAGGAACTTCGTCCTCAGGCTCAAGGGGACGACATCCGGTGAAATTCGCAAGCCGAAGGCAACAGCAAGAACGAGGAGAGCAAAGCCCGGCGGCCCGATCGATTGGGCTCGCAGCCCCAATCCAAACAACATGGATCCCACGGAAAGTGCGCTGAGGACGAAGTAGACCTCAGCCCATGCCACGCCTGCTCCCTCCTGCCCCTCAGAAGCGGTGAGGTTGGCCACTCTGGATAGGAACCAAAAGAAACACGCGAGCCCACCAGTGGCCGACAGAGGAAGAATAAGGACCCGGAGCCAGGTTCTGGCTCGGGAGAGTCCAAACGACGCGCCAAGGAAACATCCAAGGGCGAGGCCAAGGCCCACCGGCACCATGACAGCGAGTTCAGAAAACCGGGTCGCGGACAGACGGGATTGCAAGAAATACTGCCCACACCCGAAACCAACTCCGAACAGAACCCCCCAGACACAACCAAAGAGAAAGAGAATCCGGGAAGGTTTGGGTCGCTCGTCTGGCACTTTGGCCAGGACCCGACCGAGCGCCTGAACGGCTACCCAGATTCCCGCACCGAATGTCCAACCCAGATGAGGAAGAACCAGGACCTCGTGAAGCAGAAGTCCAAGAGATGCGCCCAGAACGAGAACTCCGATCTTATCCCGCCCCTCGCTGACGGTGCCAACGGTGGCGATCGCTGGAAGAGCGAGAAGAACGGCCCCGACAAAGCCCCTTCCGACCGGGGAGGCTCCTCCAGGCAACAGGCCGATGATCTCATAAACCCTTCCTTGGGCTACCAGAAGGACGACAAAGCCCATCACCAAGGCGGCAGGTGTGACCCAGACCTGAAGGACTGCCCTCCTCTCCTGAAACCCGACGAGGAAAAAGACGACCGCGGCCAGAAGGAGTTTTTGATGATAGCCAGCGACGTCACCGCCAACAATTTGGGTACTCGCACTCCACCACAGGTCAAGTAAGACTGCGACCGAGGCGGAACGAAGCAGGAGAGAAAAGGTTGATTGCATGAATGGAGATTACAAAAAAAGCGGCTCGGGAAACGATCATCGTTTCACCGAACCGCTTGAGAGCTTCAGGAATCCCACTTGCACCGGGTCAGGAACTCCCTCGAGTCAGTTCATCGCTACGGAAGAACCGAGAACGACTCGCAGGGCAACTGGATGTTGGAACTTGCCGGCGGATCGATCACGCCTGTCACGCTCCACTGGGTAAACACCGGCCCCTGAATCCCGGACCAAACGATCTGAATGTGTCCGGTTGGTCCCGTGTTGTGGCCAGCGCCATACCTCTGAACAAACGGGAAGGGAGACTCGATGCAGAAGCAGAATCCGAGGCGCTTGATCTCGCCCGGTGATCCTACGGCGACCGCAACTCGTGAGTTTGCCGGACCGTAGACGTCGATTTTCAGGTTCGTACCTGCCCGGAGGCTTCCTGAAAGTTCGACGGCGATTTCATTTTCTTTGTACTCAAAAGCGTTGGGAAGAGTGTCGCTACCCGCATCCTGGGTCACGGTAACATCAACAAATGTGCCGGGACCACTTCCTTCGGGAGTGACTCCGGTCAGCATGGTCGAGGTTAGAGCCGTCGTTGAGATCGCCTGGCCATCCAAGAAGATCTCCGCACTTCCGGAGAAGTTAGATCCTTGAACGGTGACCGTCTCGCCACCGCGAAGTTGACCGCAAGGCGGGTCGATCATGCTCACTGTGGGAGCAATCTCGATGATCTCCAGAGGCCAGTAGTTCGAAAGACCGCCCTGGCCAGACTGCCAGACAAACACGTTCCCGGAAAGGGCATCAAAGGGGATATTCACAACGACTTCGGTTCCACCGTTGGTGGTCATCGCTCCGTACACGACGCCGGGGATCACCCCACTATCTTGAGTCGTATTCGCCGTGAACTTGACGGCAACGTTGGCAGCGAAGTTACTTCCGGTAATCGTGATGGGACTGCCAACCGTGGAAAAGCCAGTCACGTTGGTGATCAGAGGCTTGTTGCCGGGAATGCTGCCGTAGATGTCGGTAATGGCGCCGCGATCGTCTCCGTTGATGGTCCGTTCGCTGACACCATTGCTGCAGATGGAAGCACACATCGTGGGCCGGGAGCTGCAGCCAACATTGCAATTGCCCCCCTGGCTGTGACCGATGCCGATGGCATGGCCATATTCGTGGGCACCCACACCCTGCAGGTCAACTCTCCCACCGGTGACAGTCGGGCCATCTTCCCAGGTCCACTCCTCGCAATACTTGATCCGCCAGCCCGAATTATCCGGGTTTTCGGTAAAGGCCAGGGTGCCTCCACCGCAGCTTTGCTCAAGTGAGCTGGAGGTGTTCTGATTGACGTTTCCACCACTGTTTGCTTCACCCTGCCAGTCGGACTCAAAAGCGCGATTTCCGCCGTTTTGGGAGTTCCAGGCCACGGCAGCTTTCCAGAGCGCTAGCTTGGCACCCAGAGCGCCGGGAAAAGCCGCTTCCGGGTTGCTGTTGTTGTTGGCAGCATTGTCTTCAAAATTGCAGAAGACTCGATGATCTCGCTGGTAGTTGCTCGTCGATTGGCCCAGGGCAAAACCAAAAATGGTGTAACCCATCATCACACTGGGAGAGCAAAAGACGACCGCCGCCGTGACACAGGTCAGGATGGCGATCGTTGTTTTGGATCGTTTCATGATCATCCTTTTTGGTTACTTGTCGCGACGAACGAGCGCAAGAGCGGCTCGATGACTTTGCATGACGGACGTGACGAGGGTGTTTTGATTGACCGGCATCCCATCGCCTTTTCCAATCGCGATGCGATTACCAGAACTGGACTTCTTCACCTGGAACACCGAATTCAGACCCGCAATCCACTTGGCGTTCGGAAAGATATCGGCGTAGGGGTTCCCGGTCAGGAAAACGATGACCTCGCCTCCAACCACCGTATCTCGATCAGCCGGTTGAGCACTGGTTCGATAGCTGATTCCACCCCGGTACATGGCCTGGATGGTTTTTACATTTTTCCCCGTTTCGCTCCGGGACGGGCTCACTTCATCAACAACTTGAATGGTAAGCAGGGTCACCTCGACGTTGTCGGGTCCGGAGTCGGCGAGATAGACGGAGACCACTTCCTTGTGGGTCACCTTCCCGTGGTAGATGCCGTTTCCAGGTTGATCTATGTGCCACAAGCGAATCGCTTCCTGTGGGCTGTCCACTCTCATGAACATGCCTGCCGAAACAGGAACGGACACGAGAAGGGCAAGGACAAGTGCCCACACGATTCGCGAGCCATGAGTTCTGCTCATCAAGACTCCTCCAATTCAAAAGTCGTAAGCCAAAAGGATATGCAAATGGTGAAAGTACCAGGTAATCAACCAGTTGAGTGATATTCGCCTTCTTGAACTTGCTCTGGCAAGAAAGGAAAGGAGGGACACACGGAAGGCGTCGTCTGGAGGATCGCTCCAAACGTGGCACCGGGATTGGCCTAGAACAAACTGAGGTTACCAAACCTTCCAGTTCGTGCAAGACCTTTTCGCTCCTTTAGTTCCTCTTGTTTCGTGATTTGTTAGCGCTTTCCGGCGTCAGGGAAGAATCGTCAGCGGGACGCATCCGAGATCCTGAAAAGTTCCAGGCCCCAGCTTGATCACGCCGACCACGTTGACGGTCTCAAAGACCGTGCCCTGAACGCCTTGCCAGACCGTTTCGACCGCACCCAACGAGCCCGTGTTCAAGCCGGCGGGGAACTTCTTCACGAACGGAAACGGACCGACAACACAGAAAGGGATCCCCAAGCGCTCGGTAAGGCCCGGTTGACCCACGGCCACGGCGACATCCAGATTCTGGGGTCCGGTGACCTTGATGGTCACGTTCCCGCCAACCCTCGGATTTCCGTCCCAGGTGAGGAAGACCGGATTCTCTTCGTACATGAATGCGTTCGACAGGGTGTCGCTTCCAGTCCCCTGACTCACCGTGACGTCAGCAAAGGCACCGACGGTCGACCCCTGAGGACTCTCGATCACGATCTCTCCACTTGAACGGGAAAGAACAGTCGCACTCTCCCCCCCCATGGTGACCGAAGCGTTGAGGAAGAAATCAGAGCCGGAGATCGTGACTTCCGTTCCACCCTGAATCGGGCCCGCAGTCGGGTTGATACCGGAAATCGACGGTGGATTCTCATCGATATAGATCGGGAAGTAGTTCGAGAGTCGATTCTGGTTCGGCTGCCAGATCATGACGTTCCCGGTGCTGGCCGTATTCGGAATCGTCACCTGGACCCGGGTCCCACCGTTGGTGGACGGACGATTGTAGACGACACCGGGGATGGTGCCGCTATTTTGGCCGGTTCCGGCCGTGAACTTCACGTGAACATTGGAGGCAAAGTCCGTTCCATCGATGATCAGCGTTCCACCGGTTTCAAAGGAACCGCTGATTCCCGTGATCACCGGCTTGTTGCCCGGGAACGCACCATAGAGGCTCTGGAGTCGATCCGCATCATTTTCGGCGATCGAACGCTCCGTCTGACCATCGCCGCAGATGATCGCGCACATGGTGGCCCGGCTGAAGCAGGATCCTCCACAAAACGCCGCATCGGAGTGGCCAAGGCCCAGGGCATGACCGAGCTCATGAACGTTTACACCCTCAAGATCAACCCCGACAGGATTGCCGGGTCCATCATCCCACCCGATGTTCTCACAGAAACGGATTCGCCATCCATTGCTGATCGGACCTTCCGTGAAAGCGAGGGTATTTCCGGAGCATCCGCCAGGGAGCGCACTGACGATGTTGTCGTTCCGGCCCCCCACTCCCGATGCTGTTCCCTGCCAGTCAAAGTCGAAGTTCTTGGACGCCGTGGAGGTGCTGGATCCCCAGGCTACGGCAGACCTCCAAACTGCCAGTTCGGCTCCCAGTGCCCCCGGATAATCGTCCTGGGGAACATTATTGTTGTTCGCTTGCGGATCGACGAAATTGTTATGGATCCGCACGTCGCGCTGGTAGTTCCCCGAGCTCACGCTCAATGCTGAGCCTCGGCTCGTCCCGAACGCGGTGAGAACACCGGGGAGAGAAAATGTCCCGCAGAGGACCAGAATGCTGCAGAAAAAGAGTGTCTTCGTCCTGGCTCGCATAATTGAAATTCATCTTTCAAGCGTGAAGGTGGAGTGGGAGTGAAGCCTGACAATGTGACTCGTCAGGCCAGCGTCGACGGGGTTGAACGGTCGCCCTGGGAAAGCACCGAAGGAACCAGACTAATCGAGATCGGGGGTTTCGCCAACCCGGAAAACGGGAAAAAAACTCCCATAGCCCCGTCTTGCCCCGGGAGCCCCCCCCTCGTGGCCCCCATGAATCCTGCGGGCTAATCGGTCGAAACTTCGATGGGGATCCGATGCTCGGAATGACCGGGAAGGTTTGTCTCCATCTGAACGAAGAGGTCCGTTCCGCTCGGGCGATAGTCGCCGGGCACCTTGATCTTCACGACGTATCCTCCCGATGCCCCCGGGCCAAAGAAGGTCGCCTTGATCCGCGAATCCGTCGTTTTCACCGAAAGGACCTTGAAGTCCAAAACGCCAGGCGAAGAAACCGTGACGGTGGCAGACAAGGGTATTCCCTCGGTCAGCCTGAGGTCGAAAGAGCCGGGCTCCAGCTGAATTGAATCGCTCGGCTGATCGCTCTGGATCTTTGCCGTTCCCACCTTCTTCTCCCTTCGATCTCGCTTTCCTTTGACCTTGGAGAGGGCATCGATCGAACGAATTGGCACTTCGAGGGCCCCTGTGTCCGCATCAGACGTGGCAATCGTCAGGAACAGGTCGGACTCGGGGAATTCAAAACCGGCTGGAAACGTGAGATGAATCACCGTTTCCACATCTCCCTTCGCCTCGAACGAAACTCCGACCTCAGGGTCATTCACCGTAGCGCCGGTCACCACGATGGGTTTGGGTACGTGGCGAGTCACACGGATCAATCGCTTCTCCTCCCGAGTCAGCTTGGGAGGTAGAAATACGCGAGCAGGATGTACCTCCATCCGACGAGGAACGAGAGCGCTACAGTGGATCCGCAGGACGGAAGGATTTTCGATTCCCGTATCCACGAGGATGTCCCCTCGATAGGAGCCCCCTTCTTTGGGCGGAGAGAATTCGACAACGAGGCGATACTCTTCCCCGGGCTTATCGACATGAAGCGTGCGGGAGAACCGTTCCTTGCCAGTGCCCGGCCGGAGCGCAAGCGACATGGGCTCGGGAAGGTTGTTCTTGAATCGGATTTCCTTCGTGACGGGGCTCCCCGGAAGAACTCGGCCGAAGACCGCGCCTGTCGCGGGTCTCATCTCGATGCGTTCCCGGATAACCCCCTGAACCCTCAGCTTCACGAGTTTGTTTTCGTCGTCATTGGTGACCACGTTGACCACCTTATCGAGCTCGGTGAAGCCAAGATTGGAGGTGATGATCTGCATGGGGATCTTTCCCTGAACACCAGGCTCAATGATCCTTTCAAACTCACCCGCCGTGGCGCAACCGCAGGAAGACGTCACCTGGTAGATCTCAAGAGGTTCGGTGCCCACGTTCCGGAAATAGTAGTTGAAACGGATCACGGGACCAGCCCAGACGGTTCCGATGTCGTGGGTCGTCTTTCGGCACTGCCAGCTGGGGCCTTCGGTTTGAGGATTGTCGGTTGCTATGGCGCCTGATGAAGACGTCGAGGATGGCCCACAACTCGACGCGAAAAGACACAGTGCAAGGAGAAAGAACTGTCTTGGGAGCGACGTCATTCTCATCATCTTCATCATGTTAAGCGGTGGCCGGGCTCGGTTCATGGGCCCCCTGCTCACCCCGTCTTTTCCCTCGAAGGAGGAAGACGGTAGCCATCAAGAGAGAGACATCGAGAGCCAGGACAGCCCATCCTATCTTTCCGCTCTCGGTACCAAAGCATCCGCACTCGATACTGAGTCCTCGAGCAAGAGCCTGGGACACCGAGACAAAGAACGCAAAAGAGAGCAGAAAAAGAACGATCGATGCTCCTTTTCGCAGGGCCGGGATGAGAACCGCGAAACCGGCGATGAGTTCCCACCATGGAATGGTGAGCGCGAGGAGGTGCAGAGACCAGAGAGGAAAGAGCTTGTAATACCGGAGCTGGGTCGCGAACTTGTCGGGCTCCTGAATCTTGCTGATGGAAGCATAAATGAAGACCGCGGCCACGGCGACGCTCACCACGTGGCGAGCGAGGCGAAAGGTGTCGGCTCGACTCATTCCCCACTCTCCTCTGTGCTCATGTTTGGATCGTTTGGATCGTTGGGATCGAATCCCATCTCTCCCTCATCCCCGTACGGTCCTGAGCCCGGGATTTCATCCAGCCCCGCCGCGACGAGACTGTCGTAACCGGCGAGGTAGATCTTCGTCTCCGAGTAGCCGCTCTCTTCGAGGAATCTGCAGACGATCTTGCTTGACTCGCACTCCGCACCTTCGCAGTAAACGACGACCGGTTGATCGGGGAGACAGTTGGCAAAGAGGGCTTCCAGGTGATTCTCCGGCACATCAAAGGGAATGTTGATCGCACCCAGGATGTGGCCCTTCTGATAGACCTCCACCTTGCGGGCGTCGATCAAGAACGGAGCGCCTTGTTCGTAGAGAAGCCTGACTTCATCGAGTGAAGCGGAGTGCTCTTCCAGAACCTCCGGATCATCGAGGGTTCCTTCTACCTCGTAGATCCAGGTCAGGGGGGACGAACGAACCGTGTTGACGACCACGGCGAGAATCGTTCCCACGAGGAGGATGAGAAATGCTCGTGCGATGTGGTTCATTTTGATTCCGAAGCGGCTTTGAATCAGTTGCCGCCTTTGTCGTCTTCTTTCTCAGGAGCTTTCTTGGGCGGTTCGGAGGTGGGTTCGGTGCCTTTTTCTTTCGTATCAGAATCGGCGTTGTTTTTCTTCTGGAACTTCACGAGACCACGTCGCCGATTCTTGCCGTTCTTCTTCTTCTTCTTTTTATTCTGCTGCCCATTCCCGTTTGCTTCTTGCTTCCGGAGCTCAGCAAGCTTCTTTTTCGCATCCTTGATGGACGCCTTGGCCTGGGGTGATACCTGACCTCCCTGTCGCTTCGGGAGAGGTCGCAGAGGAACGTTGCCGATGGGGAAGTTGGGCTCATCCGTCTTGAAGGAAAGCTGAACTCCCTTCTCAGGAAGAGTGTATCCCTTGGGTGCGGTGATCACCAGTCGATAAGCTTTTCCCTCGGGCTTGTCGTTGATGACTTTGACTTCAAGCTCCTCGGCATTGATTTCAATGTCACTGATCTTGAGATCTTTTCCCTTGGTGTGTCGCACGTACACGTAGCGTCGCATGTCGCTGGCGAGTTCCTGGGGAAACCGTAGCAGCGAGGGCGTGACCATGACCGGAGGTGGAACGTAGGCCGATGCCATCACCTGAATCATGCGGATTTCATCCTCATTGGTGTTCATGGTGATGGAAGCGCGGTTGAAGCGATTCGTGAGCGGCGGAATGGTCTTGACGGTCAGCTTGTAGCGCTTTCCTTCTTCGATTTCTTCCAGATCGACGTTGAACTTGTCGCTGTCGCAAACGAGATCGGTGAGGTTGAGGGGATCGGGTAGGTTGTTGGTGATGGTGATGACTCGTTCCTGTTCTTTTGCAGGATCAGCGGATCCAAAAGAGGCGGAACCCGGAACGATCTGGATGGCTTGCCACACTTCACCTTTGATGACGATCTTGACTTCTTCTTTGCCCTTGACGTTGGTGTAGACCGAGATGGATTTACTGACTTTCCCCCGAAACTTCTTGGTCTCGAACATGATGGGGAGTTTTCCCGAGGCACCGGGCGCCAACACCGTTTCGAAGTCACCGGTCACGGTGCAGCCGCAGATGGGTTTCACCCGATCGATGCGAAGCTCTTTGGTGCCGGTGTTCTTGAAGATGAAGTCGTGATGAACCGGGACTCCGGCTCTGGCTCGTTCGAAGTCGTAAGCCGGAGTTTCAAACTCGATGTCGGGGCCGACTTCGCCCTCTTTGACAGGCTGCCTCTGGTTGGTTGGCTTTTCGGTGGCTTTGCCATGGTTGTGGCCATCACCGGGCTCGTGCTTTTGGTCTTTCTGACCGAGGGCCGGACTCGCGAAGAACACCAATCCGAGCGCCAAAGCAAAGAGTGCAGTCTTTTTTACAAACATCCGAGGTCGACCTTTCTCAGGGTTTTTCAGATTTCCCATGGAGCTTGATCAGAGGAGCCTACGCCCTGCTCCCCCGAGCTCACATGGGAGAGTCGCTAGATCGGGCTAGACCTTGCCCCTGATAATCCACCGATATTGTACTAGACGATCTCTTGGATGAGAGAAGAAAGTCCCCTGGCCCCCCTATCCATCCCCCTCATTTGCGATCGGATGCCCGTTCCGAGGAGGGAACATAGGAGATTTTTGGAGCCTCATCCGGCCCCAACTCCCTTCCCAGGTACTTTTCTACGTTGCCAGGATCGAACATGTTAGCAATTTGGGCAAGGAGGGACTCGACATCGATTCCCATGTGGGTGGGGGTGAACTTGTTGAGCTTCTCGGTAGCCCGCTGGACATGGTTCCCGGAGCCTCGGCGATGGTTCCAGCTCAGGTGCAGGAGGGCAGCACAGATCTGAATGAGGCCCTGAAAGAAGAGTCTTTCCGGGTGAGGTTCCTCGCGCCAGATGTCCTCCCAGAACTCGTGTCCTTCGTGGTAGTTGCCTTGGTTGAAGAGCTCGACCCCCTTGTGAAAGGCCTCCTCCCGATCAAGCGGTGGTTTCTCGTCTTTGTCGTTCATGTTTCCCTCTCACGTCCTGACAGGTTTGCATCGATGAATCACCGTTGGTGGAGGCAAGATCGGCTCGGACGGCCGAGGAGTTCGCCCCCCCACTTTCGTTTTTCCATATTAATCTGGCCCCGTCTATTGACAGGTTGAAAGCGGGTCCTAGACTATGGCGCTCACACACCGCGGGGTGGAGCAGCCTGGTAGCTCGTCGGGCTCATAACCCGGAGGTCGCTGGTTCAAATCCGGCCCCCGCTACCACACAAAGACAAAAGGGGCTCGGACTTAGGTCCGTGCCCCTTTTTTCGTGTGGTTTCGAGTTGTGACAAACTGTGACAGCGGCGCGGACGCAAGGTCCGTGGCTAGAGGTTGTGCGAAAGGAATGGTTCGATGGCGAACCGTGTGCACCTCTGGCTTCGCGGCCAAACATGGTGGATCGGCTACACCCTCAACGACGGGACCCGGATCCGTCGCTCCCTGAAGACGCGCTCGGAGAATAAGGCCGAGCGGGAGAGGGCCCGGCTCGAGTATCTCCTCCGATGCGACCGCCTGGAGGAGACCAACGGCCCGGAACGGATCTCGATGGAGGTTTTCCTCGAACTCTATGAGGGGCACCTCCGGTCGCGGAAAACCAAAAAGAGCCTCCAGAACGACCTCTCCTATCTTCGTGGCTTCCTCAAGTCTCACGGTTTCCGGTTCCTCGACGAGATCTCGACCCGACACATTAACGCCTTCCTCGCTCGTCGAGGCAACGAGGACAGGGTGGCACCTCGGACGCTGAACCGCACTCGAGAGGTCCTCCACACAATGTGCGCCTTCGCCTTGGACCAGGGCTATCTAGAGACCAATCCGGTCACCAAGATCAAACGCTTCCGGGAACCGGAGCCAGAAATCGTCTTCTTGAGCTCCAAGGAGATCGTGGAACTCCTCGACGTGTTGTCCGGCGACATTCTTCAGCCCCTGGTCGCCACGCTCATCTTTGCCGGTCTCAGGAGAGGTGAAGTGTGCTGGCTAACGTGGGAAGATGTGGAGCTCGGGAGGGATCCACCAATGCTTCACATTCGGGGAAAAACGATGAACGGAATGTTCTGGCAACCGAAGACGAAGAAATCTCGTCGCATTCCTATCAGTTCACGACTCCGACCTTTTCTCCGCAACCTCCATCGCAACGCGAATGGTGTTCCTTGGGTCCATCCTTCTCCGAAAGGATTCCGGTGGGATGAGGACAACCTCACTGAACGATTTCGGCGAACGATGAAGCGCCATGGACTACCTTG
This sequence comes from Planctomycetota bacterium, assembly GCA_029260825.1. Taxonomy (GTDB): domain Bacteria; phylum Planctomycetota; class JACOTG01; order JACOTG01; family JAJDCM01; genus JAJDCM01. Next base: position 78,522 of record JAJDCM010000322.1, read on the forward strand.
GCGAATCATGGATTTGAGGCACACCTTCGCGAGTCAGCTTGCCGCCAACAATGTTCCCTTTGAGAAGATCGCTTTGCTGATGGGCAACTCGCCCGAGATTGTTCGGAAACACTATGCTCGCTTGATTCCGGAGGATCTACGGAAGGAGGTGGAATTCTGATGAGCGAAAAGCAACCGAGACCGGCGTACAAAAAAGCAGACGAACCGATTGGTGCGCACACCGTGAGCGTCTTCTACACTCGCGGAGATTCACTGCAGAGCTTTCGAAAAATGAGACGTGAGGCAACGGAACCGACATTCGGGGAGATGTGGGACGCCTATGTTGTCCGCGCCCACTTGAATCCAGAAAAGGCAAGCCGGTTTCTCGGTCTTTCTGCAGAAGAATTCAAGGCTGCCAGGGAAAGGCTTCTAGGAAAGATCGCTATCGAAAGAAAAATCCCTGATGAAGATGAGTTCATCATCGTTCTCAACTTACTTCCGACGAACGATGAATTCGTCGAAGAGGAGCTTACTCTTCCAAGTTGGGTCTTCGAGCACGTAGTAGATGGACTAGCAAAACAGCTTGCCGCCCTACGAGACAATCCCGACTTTATTGAAGCCGATCAGCGTTTCTGCCAACGGAACAACTTCGCACCAATTACAGAGAGTAATATTCAATACGATCGACCGTTCTCAACAGAGATCGAAGACTTCTTAAAAGAGTGGCTCGTGCTCCCCGGCCTTTCGTCTCCCCGAGTTGACCGAGACTTCTTGCTACACGGTCACGAATTCGTTCGAACTGCTGGCGCCGCACCTCCGCTGATCCGCGTTTTCCCTGTAATCCCTCTCGCATCCAAGGAACCTCTCAAAGGCCACGAGCACTCTGTCATCCTGTTCCTTCGACCCGGCCTTTGTTCCCGGAAAACGCTCGAGAAATGCATCCTGCTGTTTCATGGTCGAGCCGCGAAACAGCTCCACCGGAAACCCGCTAGACACGACACCCCTTCGAGAGCGTTCGTCATATTGCAGAAGAATCCAGGATCGATCCTGGTCGCAATCGATCCCTTTGCCCTCCAGAAGGCCGTGCGCAAAGGTTTCCGGGATCTAGTTCTTGCGCAGTCATCAAAAGCCAGGGTCGTGACCCAGTCTTGGGGGCAAATGGATCTCCAGAGAGACCTGAAAGCGCGAGACCTAAACAAAGAAGCCAGCTAGAATTAACCTCCATTCGGCGTATCCAGCCCACCCCCTGGGTGAACTTCAAGCAAGCAGTGCTTGCTCGACCACCCGGGAGGAGTCGGAGCTGGTAACGCACAACCTCTTCCGCGCCGCCCGGGGGGTCTCTACCACCATCTGTTCAAGGAGACCCAAACATGGCGACCAGAAAAAGAAAGATCGATCAGCTCGTCTCAGCCAAGGAATTGGCAGAAGATTGGGGCTGTCATCGGACCACCGTGGCCCGCCTATTAAAACGGGCCGGAATCCATCCCGTCGTCTTCACGAAACATCGAAACGGAATGAAGAGGTGGCGGCTGCGCGAGGTCGAGCAATACGTTCAAAGTAGATCCTCTGAATCCGGGACAATCAAGTGAGTCGGGCAATCCAACCGGTCGCTTGTTTTGGCCAATCGGCTGCAGCAGCAGCCATTACCGAAGCGAGGCGAGCCCACTCAGTCGAGATTCAGGGAGAACGTCAAATCCTGGGCTGGATCCTACTCGATGGAGATATAGAGCTACTCTCGCGACTCAACAAACTCGATCCCACCGAACTAATGGAACCTCTTTCCGGCGTTTTGCTCGCAGCTCTCCGTCACCTTCACGACCTGGGCGAACCGCTTCACGAAACGCCAATCTTGAAGCTCGTGAAGAGAGTGCCTTCGGCTCGCTCTCGCATCGCACTCCAGTTGCACTTGTGCGATTGCATGGAAACGGCTGGCCTTGAGCCGCCGGCGCTCCGCACACCACAATCCAACTAGGGGAGCTTCGATGCCAAGAGAAATCGAGGAGGGCCTCTCGAGCCTAAGCTCGGAAGCTTCCAGAAAACGGCTCGGCAAAGGATTGGAGAAGATCCTGGCCCTTCTGACCAAAAGAGACACAGAGGTCCCGGAAGCTTGCGATCGGCTGCTCGAACTCGTCGATACCGTCGTCGAGCTCGAGACACCGGAAGAGGAGCCGTGGCCGAGCCCCCCGAATGAAGCGGCGTTCTGCGGACCTCTGGGCGAACTCGCAAAGTTGATCGAACCTCACTCCGAGGCTGATCCAGTCGCCATCCTGGCACAGGGCCTCGTGGCGTTCGGATCGGCGGTGGGTCCGGGGCCGTACTTTCGCGTTGAGGCAGACCGCCACCATGCCAACGAGTTCCTGCTGATCGTTGGCAAGACCGCTCGAGGCAGGAAGGGCACATCCCGCGGGCACGTCATGGCCAGGATGAAGGAGGTCGATCCCGAGTGGTTCGAGCACTGCATAAAGACCGGTCTTGCTTCAGGGGAAGGGCTGATTCACGCCCTCAGAGAAGAAGCTGCTTCATCCTCCCCCAAGGACAAACGACTTCTCGTTGAGGAATCCGAGTTCGCCCGCGTCCTTGCGGCTGGGGCTCGTGAAGGAAACATCCTGACGTCGGTCCTCCGCCAAGCGTGGGACTCGCAAACACTGAGCAACCTGACCAAGCGGGACCCTCTCGAAGCCCGAGGATGTCACATTTCCGTGAACGCACATGTGACCGAGGCTGAGTTACTCCGGCTAATGCAAAACGTGGACGCGCTGAACGGTTACCTAAATCGTTTCTTCTTTCTTCGGGTACGTCGCACGAAGCTTCTTCCTCTCCCCTCGAGGATCCCCGAAGAGCCCCTACTAGCCATCACAAATGCTCTTCGGGAATCCCTCGAAAAAGTTCGGTCACTCGGAGAGATTAGATTTACGACGGAGGCAGAGGCGGAGTGGGTCAGAGTCTATCCGGAAATTTCCCGAGACGACCGTCAGGGCCTCCTCGACCCGCTCGCGGCGCGGGCAGAACCGCACGTCCTCCGGCTGTCTCTCCTCTACGCATTGTCTTGCGGGTCAGGAGAAATTGCGATTGAGCATCTCCGCGCAGGCTTGGCATTGTGGGACTACGCGGAACGATCCCTCGAGGGACTCTTTGGGGACCGACTGGAGGACCCGTTGGCGGACAAGGTCCTTGCCCATCTTAGGGCAGCGGGGCACTCAGGGATGAACCGTGAGCAGCTTCACAGGAAGCTCGGAAACAGAACGAAAGGCGCGGCGCTACGGAGAGCTCTCGACCTCCTGGAGAAGCAGCGCCTCATCCGCGTGGACACTGCAGGAAAGGGGGCTCGGTACGTTGCTCGCCCGAGACGCTCTACGAAGCGCGAAGGATGATGAAGGATGGTAGGAAGTCCTTCATCGTCCTTCGCACTTCTCACACATCAGAGGACAGGACCGGGCAGTTCCGTAGCACGACTGTCCGCACGGCCATTTTGCCGTACCGGTCGCCCGGCGACAGGCCGGGACAAACTCCGGACATTGCCCAGGCGTTTTCCGGACATACACCAAGACAGAAGGCGGACATAAATCAGGGACTTCGGAATACGGACACGATCTCAAGGACATCTTCGCCGTCTCAATGGAAACCCCAGCTTCCGGAGTCGAAGCAGATCCGACCGTCGGTAGCGCCGAATTCCGCCCTCGACGTGCAACGAAGAGAGGAAATCCTGCTTCTCCCAGCGAAGGAGGGTCGTTGTGCAGACACCCATAAACCGTGCGGCCTGGGCAGGTCGCAACCAGCATCGCAGAGACTCAACATCAGCCTTCATGTACAAGCGATCTCCGTTTGCTGCCCGTTTGGAGGAAACCAGACCTTCCTCCTCCCTTCGCCTAAGAGTGCGAACAGCGATTCCGACCAGACGGGCAGCTTGTCCCGACCGAAGAAAGAATTGCTCCTTCATTTCAATGGGCTCCACATGTTGCCGACGGTGTCGGTCGAATGGAAAGGGCGGAAGGGCTGGATCCAAAAGTAAAGAGGTGCGGGAGACCCCCCCTGGCAAACGTGATGAGGCTTCATTCCACCGAAACGTCTGGAGATGAAGATCCGTTCGACTCACCCGAAATGATCCGGCCGCACGGAGACTTATCTCGGGAATCTTTACCTCGAGAAGTTCGCCTGCGAAACACTAATTGCGGGCAGGACATTCGGCGCGAACTACTCAAGCTAAATGTTTAGTTCAACGTCCTTTATGCTGTATATTCTAACATGACCAACAAAGACCGTAAATGAAGGGCGTGGAAGAACCGAAGGGTGGCTTTTCTTTCGGTGGGTTACCGAACGTCAAGCACCACCGCATTGGTTACGCTGTAGCCCGTCGAGTTAGCGGAGCCATTGTCCTGAATCAATCCCTGGATCGTCAGCGTTTGCGGCTGACCCAAGCCCGTCGATCGTGTCCGGCTCCACGGCGCCCTGATCGGACCCGGGATCTCGGTGACACCTTGGCAGACAAGACCCGGCAGACTCGGGCTTCGAAGGCACATGAACGGTTGGGGATTCCGCCCTCCATGGAAAGGAGTCGGATTCACTGTACAGCCAAGGGACTCACCAGCCCCTACTAAAGTCAGGGGGCTTGCTGGGCGACTAGCCCACACCCACAAAATGTAAGAAGCAGGTGCAGGTCCCATTGGGGCTGCATCAAAGGTGGCTTCAATTGCGTCTCCGATCGACGCGGTAACAATCCCCGTTTTGCCATTGAGTCGAACAACCTCCACTACAGATCCCACCCCAGAGTTGACTGTTCCGGCTCCACATGAAGAACCCGCAACGTGCAGAATGACATCGGACGAGTCCCCGTCGCCGTTCAAATCCGTGTTTCCTTGGCTGCTTTCTGGAACTTTGATGGCGATTAGGTGGCCAGTCTGAGTCTGAACTTCAGAGCCAGAGAAAACGACCTGAAGGTTGCTAGTAACCTCTCGAGTCGCGTCGTGAACATGAAGCACATTATCAAAAATCGAAATATCGCCATCCCCATTCAAATCGGTCCCCTCAAAGAATTCATTGACCCCAAAGAGGAACGAGTCTCCGTCGATTTCGCTCAGGCGGAGGCTCCGAAAGACAAAGAGGCCTAAGTTAGTGACGTGTCCCGAAACAGGATCGTATATATGGGCTATTCTGTCATCTACATCACCATCACCATTTAGGTCTGTATTCCCCTGACCGGCCTCCGATACTGTAAAACCTGCGAAATTCAATCCCACTGCTGGCGGATCATTTGGATCTCCAAGTGCGAAACCCAGGTTGCGTGTGACGTCTAGATTGGCATCGTAGATGTGTGCAACCCGGTCTGACAAGTCACCATCGCCGTTGAGATCCCCATCACCCTGGGCGAACTCGGATACTGCAATTCCAACGAAATGCGGTGAGACACCGGAGGAGCCAGCTAGACCCAAGTTAGTGAGGGTGGCCGACCTGGCGTCGTAAACGTGAACAACCAAATCTGATGCATCTCCGTCACTGTTCAGGTCAGTACCCCCCTGAGAATCTTCCGACACAGTGAAGGTTACAAGACTTCCAGAGACAAAGAACCGTGAGGTAGAGAGCGCTACTCCCAGGATTGACGTGCTATTGGCCCTGATGTCGAAAATCTGGAGAACAGAGTCGAATGTATCCCCGTCACCGTTGAGATCCACACTACTTTCAACAATAGAGAATACTATGAGCGTATCAGTAACCTGGAGCTCAGGGCTGGACGAAATAGCAACACCAAAATTCGTAATAATGCCCGTTTCTCCATCGTAGACGTGCAAGACCTGGTCGAATGTATCCCCGTCACCGTTGAGATCGGTGTTAGCTTCACAAGACTCCCTTACTAGCAGGGCGACGGACGTTCCAGCAACCTTCTCAAGAAGTGTACAAAGACCAACATTAGTAATGTTTCCGGACCGGGTGTCGAGAACATGGGCAACTGCATCAAGCGCGTCACCGTCGCCGTTGAGATCGGTGTTTCCATGAAATGACTCTAGTACTGTAAAGGCCATCAATCGACCGCCGTGTTCTACCGGTAAGAAAAAAACCGCTGCACTGGAGCCTGTTGGGAGTAATGTATTTGTAGTGATGCCGGTTCTCGTGTTGTAGACGTGAAGGACCTCATCCAAAGTATCCCCATCGCCGTTAAGGTCAACATTTCCATGAGCAGACTCTTTGACCGTAAATGCAAGGACATCATCTCTAAACGCCAGAGCACTCTCTGCTTGAAGGCCAACGTTCGTGATGGTTCCCGACGTAGAATCGTAGACATGCACAACAGCATCGTCGGTATCTCCATCACCGTTGAGGTCCGTGTCAGACTCAAGGACGGAAAACGCGACGAAGTCCCCAGAAACAGCAACGACCCCTACAGCTTGCGCAAGGTTCGTGACTTCAACCGGCTGGGCAAAGGCGGACTCTTGGCCGGTGGTCAACAGGGCAAGCATGAGCCCCAGTGGAGTTAGTCTTCTGAAAAAAGAACGTTCCATGACAAAACACTCCTATCGCCTTCGTAGACATGAAATCCTCAGTAGCCAGTATGCCCTAGGTGAAGTACGAGGACGACGGCTTCTTCGGAGAAATCTGCGTAGAATCGATCAAACTCCGGAAAAGGTGATCGGCTTCGGCCGGAATACGCAAGTTTTCCAGTGGCATCGTCAAACGCCGTTAGAGCAGAAAAAGAGCTCGATGTCCGATAATGATTATTAAGTTGAACGCCAAATAGGGTCGTCAGTGTGGTGCAGCCGCTCACTCCTCACACGACCTCTTCGACTCGCGCTCACCTTCGCGATCATAGACCTGAGCAAGCTCGCGCATTGCAGTTGCAACCCTTGAATACCCCCTTTCTTCAAGAGCGACCGCCCTGGCTCGGCTTCGCCCTGCCAGCTCATGCTCTTCCTTACCCCCTGTAAACCCATGAACGCCGCGCTGGTTGTAGAGCGCCGTGGTGAATCCCTCGCGCATTTCTTCACGGTCTCGGACATTCAGCGCAGTCGCAGCGCCACGATGAATCCAAAGTCCATCGGGATCTTCCGGCGCATGGATCAACACATTCCCAATCTGCATTTGCGCGATTCTAGCGTGACCGGATTCAGCCGTTAATCGCATCGCTTCGGCCAGCCAGGCCTCGAACTTTCCAGCCTCTTCAGATTCACCTGAAAGTTCACCCGGGCAGGTTTCCCATTCCGTCAACAGCCGATATGCACTCTTCGCTAGACCGCGAATCCGTTCGTCCTCCTTCTCGCTCATCTCGTCGTCCTTCTCCGATTGAAACACAATCCCAACGACCTGCGCGAAAAACGCTGCATCCGAGGCAAGGCGCCCCTCTAGGAGCTTCGGGGACGCGTCCGAAAAACGACTTAGCCACGGAAGAAATCCCCATTCCACTTTGAAGAGTCCATCAGCATCAACGCCCTCGTCATTCTGCAGCCGCTTTATCACATCCACAGTCTGATGCGGGTTGACGCGGACGACGGCTTCAGTATCATCCAGCACCCCGACGAGAGAGCGCAAGGCCGCATCTCTATCAAACCGATCGTCCCGAGAAGTTGCCCAGACACAAAGCAACGCGCCGTCCGGCCTTCCATATTCAATCAACTTCTCTGTCGCGAAAGAGAGATCTCGACCAACACCATAAGGGTTGACGCTGACCTTTTGCCAGTAGAGATTCTCCTTGTCTTGACCAAGTGACTCAGTAACTCGATTCCAAACTTGCTCTTCGAAAGGCAGACAGACCAGGAGCGCACTTTTCTCTTCTGGGCTCCAATCACGAGCAATGGCCGTATCGACCCAAGGCCAGCCAGACTCTTGGAATCGCCCACACACAAATCCAGACACGAGTCGAATCTCTGTCTGTTGCTTCGAACTGAGCCACAACGGAAGGACTGCACTCTCCACATCCTCCCTGGCAATGGCACCAAGAGCACGTCCGACCTCGAAAGGCACTGCAACACTCTCACCAAATACTCGGACCGCGGGAACACCCCCCTCATCTAGAATCTCTCGAACAGCATTGCATCGCAGATCTGCCAGATGTTTCTCCTGTTCCTTATAGCTTCCTTTCTCCTCAAAAAGGTCCGCATCCCTGTCACTGAAGACTTGCCGGTACTTTAGCTCCGGTTGCCTCGGGGCAAGTACAACAGCGACTTCTTCGATGCGTGCCACAACCTCAGCAGGCATCGCCCACTTAGCATCTGAAAACTTCCTATGTTGTCGTACTAGGGCGTCCAGGCTCTCCCAGATAGGAAGACGCTCCGCCTCTGAGAGCTTGCTAACTTCAGACGAAACCAAGTGGCCCAAAACGTTCTCGTGAGCCCTCTCTGGGAGATCAGGCAGTCGACCGATCAATTCCCCAAGCCTTTCGATGTCCGACTTCGCTACCTTTACGGCCAATTCTGTATAGCCTGCGACCTCGCGCCAATATTCTTTTCTCGTTACATTATGGGTCCACTCCCTAGGGATGTAATTCCGCCAAACAGGCTTATGACACCCCGTAGTAAAACCGTGATTGTGTGGCAACAAGCCGAGAAGGAGTTTCCAACCAACCTGGGGCTGCTCACGAAGGATGGTTTCAACGGCGATTCTTCTTCGTTCGGGAGGCGCGCAAGTTTGCGTATGCCAAGGAAGGAAAATACTGCCAAGCGAGTTTGCGGGACGGTTTGCCCAGTTCCCTCCTGGGTCAATCGAGGCAACATCGGAGAGAATCACAGCAACACGTACAAGAAGATCGGGATTCCACGCTAGTGCCTCCAAAGCCCACAGCAGGCCAGTCATATAGTTGCTCCCGCCAAGTCCCCCACGGCCCTCTTGAGCAAAGATTCCATGGAACGGTCCGCTATCGAGCTCGATCAGAGCCGATTCGATGGAATCAAGAAACTCGTCCGGGGCAGCTTCAGCGAGGAGTGGCAACAGCGGATCCAAACTCGCCCAGCGACGCCAATCCGCATTTGACAGCAGCTCTCGAACCACCAGTATTGCCGTGGCTTCCGGCTTTCCAATTGAACAGGAAGACAACGCTTCGGGCCGACTCCCAACCAGCGTCAGCGTTTCTGCCAGCCCCTCCCGAAAGAAAAGAGAATGCTCCAGCTGCACGCCTTGGAGACTTGCCGAAAACCGCTCCTCTTTGGGAAGATCAAGAGTGGGATCTTGCTCTCCAAGAACGGCAATCGCCGTTTCCTCAAGACGATCCAAATCGTCGTCGACAAGCCTGTTGCCCAAGGCATTCCATGCTTCACCGCGCGCCACAAATCGCCACTTCTCATTTCGCTGAATCAGGGGAGAGTCCGAGCGTAGCGCGTCAGACCTTAGAGTCTCGATCCACTCCCCGTATTCTTTTCCCAACAGTTTTCCCAATGCCGCCTGGTCCGCCGGGTTCTTCCCATCCCATTTCCCAGCAAGCCCTGCCTGAGCAAGGAGTCGAGCATTCTCCCACGTCCCGTAGGGAGGCAAAGTTCCCAGACCATGCAAGTGCCGACGCAAGGCAGACACTCGATCAGCTCCGATGCTCGCCAACTCTCGCGAGCGAACGTCCGAATAATTTGCCTCTTTGAGCACCACTTCAATTTGCGATTGGGAGGGGCTCCTTAGTTTGATTATGTCCGGACTCTCTGCAGACCACGCTCCACACAATGGAATTATGACACCATGGCCGTTCCGTATCGCCATGGTCTGAAGGTCTGCCCGATCCTCCGATTCCAATTCAAGTCTTGGATCGGCAAGCAGCACATGAGATTTCCGAATGCTTGTCACTTCACGCCAGGCTTCTTCGTCGCTCACAAACAGGCACCGGCTCATGCAGTTCCGCGCTGATTCCTCGTCAAGGGTCTGGAAATAGGCTGCTAGAAAATCGGGAACATCTAGAGGGCTCTCCGCAAACAACAACAGCCTCTGAGACCTGCCCTCAAACAGCGCCTGGACTGCATTGCAAACGTTGGTGCGCCCCACAGTGAATAGAGAGGGCGGCAATGGGGGATCACCCGAGATTGCCTGGTCGAGTATGAGTTCCCAGTGTTCTCTGGGCGTCGAAAGACCACCTAGGCTCCCTGACAGACCAATCTTCTTCGCCATCCATTGGCCGAGAGCCGGAAACTCTCTTAGCCAGTCGGCAAGCTTGACGCCATCAATTATCCGAATCAGCTTCCAGCCGCTGTCTTTTCTCTTCTCCAACCATTTGGATTGATCTGGCTCGCTCCAGGTAGCAGAGCGTGGAGTAACAAAGACGAATGAAGCCGAGGCTCTGATTGTCCCGGAGAGTTCCTTTGTTCTTTTTGTGAAATCGGTCGTGGCTTTGTCTTGAGGCCCAGCCCCACTTCCGATCTCCCAATAGGACTTGCCAATAGGAACAAACTCTGGGAAAGGCTCCTCGGTCTCAACAAGGCCATCCCACCCCGGCTGATTGACAGCGTCTCCGTAGGGGATGCGACATTCAATAGCCCGTGGAACCGATTGCTTCACGAGCAGAAAGATCAGCTCCGGCAACACCGCCTGGCATTCTCTTGTGTTCGCATATCGTTCAAGATCGCCGGCTCGAACGATGTGAGTGTGATCCATCCCTTTGAATCCCCCGTTTGATCCTGCCCTGCCACCGCCCGGCAAACGCCACCCCCGAAAGTGAAAAGAGAAAGCCCGGTCTTCAAGGTGCGCTGTTGACACCTGTGACAGAATCTGTGACAAAATAACGCGACATATGCTCAAACTGCACGAACTGCACTTGAGTAGTCTCCCAAATGGAAGACACGAATTGACAAAGATTTAGGCTAAATCTCTTCGTCCCAGAGCTTTGCCGAAACCGCCCCTGAAGTGGTCTCATAACCCGGAGGTCGCTGGTTCAAATCCGGCCCCCGCTACCACACTAAGACAAAAGGGGCTCGAACTTAGGTTCGAGCCCCTTTTTTCGTGTGGATTCGAGTTGTGACAAACTGTGACAGATGATCGTCGAGAAGGACGATGATGATTCCCGCTGGACCAAGACAGGAGAAGCCCCCTCTCGTCCCAGCGAACAAGCGTCCTGGTGCAGACTCAGCAGCTTCGCAGCCTGGTGCGGACGCGACGTTCCACGGCGACAGCTTGGGGAGCCCACCCCGATCTATCGGGTCCAGAGCTGGCACGGTCTCCTCCGGACTGGGAATCATAGGCGATCGGAATTCCCAAAGAAGACGGTCAGGGAATCGCTGTCACGGTTGGCGGAGACGAGATCGAGGTCCCCGTCACCGTCAAGGTCCACGGCTTGAACGGATACTGGAAAGTTGGTGGTGCTCGAGTCCCCAAGAGAGAGCGGGCTCGGGTCAAACAGCCCGGGGCCCGTCTGAAAGAATACCGTCAGGGTATCGCTGAATCCGTTGGCTGAGACAAGATCGAGGTCACCGTCACCGTCAAGATCCGCGGCCTGAACAGATCGTGGATTGTTGGTCGTACTCGAATCCCCAAGAGAGAGCGGTGTCGAGTCAAACACCCCGCGGCCCGTCTGAAAGAAGACGGTCAGCGTATCGCTGCCAGGGTTGGCGGAGACAAGATCGAGGTCACCATCACCGTCAAGATCCGCGGCTTGAACGGATACTGGGCCACTTGTCGTGCTCGAATCCCCAAGAGAGAGCGGAGTCGGGTCAAACACCCCGCGGCCCGTCTGAAAAAAGACGGTCAACGTATCGCTGGATGC